>JBFELT010000027.1:0-23219 GCA_041552015.1 Woeseiaceae bacterium | reverse complement strand
TCGACCAGCAGGTTGGAGGCATAGTGCTTTAGCATGAAGCGGCGAAACAGGAATTCGCTCAAGGTTCGTTTGAATAGTGGCATCGAAGGACTCGCGAGAGCGCTGTGCAGACGCCCGGTAAAGTACCACATGCCGACGTCAACTGCCTTCGCCAATATCAACGGGCGCCTGTCTTCCGGCGCAAAAAAAAACGCGCGCAGCTCTGCGCTGCGCGCGTCTTCGAGTCGAGGCGAGCGACCACAGGGCCGTTCGCGCCGTGATTTAAGCCTAGCGCTCGATAATACGCAGAACGACGCGTCGATTCTGTGCCTTACCCTCGCGCGTGCCGTTGTCGGCAATCGGCTGTGACTCGCCGTAGCCACGCACGGTCATGCGGTTTTCCGCAATTCCGTTTGCCGCCAGGTAGTCACGAACGGTCGTTGCGCGCCGTGCCGAAAGGCCTTCGTTGTACTCAGCGGCTCCGTCGCTGTCCGTGTGTCCGGCAACTTCGACCGTGATCGACGGGTTCTTCTTGAGTGTCGCAACCGCGTCATCCAGCACGCTGGTGGCGCCCGGCAACAAGCGGTCCGAATTGGTCTGGAAGTTGACGCCTGGCAAACGAATCACGGCCTTGATCTCACAGCCCTTGATGTCGACCTGTGCGCCTGGCGCGCTGTTCGGGCATTCGTCGAGACGATCGACGACGCCGTCCTTGTCACCGTCCAGCTCACAGCCGTCCGGACCGACTTTGGCGCCCCGCACCGTGTTCGGGCACTTGTCCTTGTCGTCGCTGACGCCGTCGCCGTCACTGTCCTTCGGGCAGCCATCGGCATTGACGGGGACGCCGCGCGGCGTACCCGGACACTTGTCCATGGAGTCTTTCACGCCGTCGCCGTCGCTGTCGACTTCGCAGCCATAGGCATCGACCCGGGTGCCGGGCGGCGTGTTCGGACAGCGGTCGCTGCCGTCGGCGACGCCATCGCCGTCGGAATCGACGAATTTCGGCGTGCTGCGGCCAAACGGGATCTGCAGGCCCAGGCTGATGATATCGTCGCTGAAGTCATCGCTGGCACTGGGCGAGGCCGAGTCCTTGCGACGGCGATACTCGCCACGCAGCGCGATGTTGTTGGATTCGAACAGGTCCAGCAGGAAGCCTGCGCCGAGCGAGTACATCGGGCTGTCGTCCGTGTCCACGGGACCGGAAGGATCGACCGAGAAGTAGCCCACGCCCAGGTACAGGTAAGGGCTGAAACGTTCCGCGCGGCGGAATACGCGCTGCAGGTCTATGTCGAAGCCCATATGGTCCTGGGAAGTTACACCGTCGACGGTTGCAACGGACAGCATGGCCTCTACGTTGAGGATATCGCTGATGGCGTAGCCGAAGCTGAACTGACCACCGTTGAGACCGTCGTCGACGTTGCGCTGGGCGTCGTCGTCGACGTAGGATCCCATCGCGGAAAAATAGCCCTGACCGGGTTCGGCGTCGGCGAGTGCGTTGCCGGCGCCCAGGGTAGCGAAACACATCGCCGTGACAACGCAGTTTAAAAATTTCATAACACTTAGCTCCATTGGTTTGATTCGTGACGCCGTTAGGTTTCGCGGCGTCGTCCGATTGCGGCAATTGACTGCTTTTCTCGGGTTCAGCACGGGCGTGCCAGCAACGCTGCCCCCGCACTGCGCGGGCGATTCTATCACCTGCCCGCCGAATATGCGCAATCATCCGGGAAATCGCCGCTTCGCGGGGGTCAGGCACGGCGCGCCCGACCCGGGGGTTGAGCCCGCCGCCGGCCCAGCCCTGTGCGCGGGTGGATGAGCGCTGGCTGGCTGCCCGGCCGTCGACGCCGCATCGAACGCCGAGTCGCCCTCGATACAGGCGGTGAGTCAGGCCCTGAACAATGATATAAGGTGTTCCACAATTTCATGAGAGGAGGACAACAATGAGTGTTGCAAAGACATCGGAAATCACCGCGTCATCGTCGAAGAGCTTCGAGGATGCGATCCAGCACGGCATCAGTAAGATGAGCAAGACCGTGAAGAACATAGAGGGTGCCTGGATCAAGGAACAAAAGGTCGTTGTGAAGGACGCGGCAGTAAAGGAATATCGCGTAACGATGAAAGTTACCTTCATCGTCAAATAAAATTAAGCAGTTGCTCAATAAGTTTTACAAAACAACCCGGAGGAAATAGGGATGGCAGGAAAATTTGAGGTTTACAAAGACAAGGCTGGTGAGTTCCGTTTTCGCCTGAAAGCGGCAAACGGACAGAATATTCTCAGCAGCGAGGGCTACAAGACGAAGGCCGCATGCCTGAACGGCGTCGAGTCAGTGAAGAAGAATTCGAAGAATCCCGAGCGCTTTGCCAAGAAGAAGACGCCGTCCGGAAAATTTCGCTTCAACTTGACGGCATCGAACGGTCAGACCGTGGGCACCAGCCAGAGTTACGCCTCGGAATCCGGTTGCGGCAACGGCATGAAGAGCGTGGCCGAGTGCGCGCCCGGTGCGAGCATGGACGACCAGACCTGAATCCGGAGCGGGTCGGCGGCGGTCTTGTCACGATCGCCGTAAGGATCGCCGCCAGGCCCCGCACACCTCTGGCAGCCCGTCTGCTCCCCCGTATTTGACAATAAGAGTCTCGAATCGAGGCTTCCGGTCAACCGATTCCCCAGCGAGCCGTTCTAGGTACTGAACAACACACTGGGAAACGGGAGATACGACATGGATTCGAGAACAGGGATTTTTTCGATTATTGCTTCACTGCTCTTCTGCGGGACGGCGTTCGCGGATGCGGGCGACAGAATTGAGCATCGTCTCGACAAGCGCGGTGACCGCATCGAGAATCGTCTTGATGACAGAGGCGACCGGGTCGAGCAGCGACTTGACCGGAAAGGCGATCGCATCGACGCGCGCCTCGATCATCGCTCGGAACGCGCCGAGGCTGCAGGACGTGATCGCTTGTCCGAGCGACTGGACCGAAAAGGCGATCGCATCGACAACAGGCTGGATCGCAAGGGCGACAGAGCGGATCGACGGCTCGATCGCAAGGGCGATCGTATTGATCGGCGCCTCGATCGACGCGGGTACAACATAGACCGGCGAATTGACCGACGCCAGCAGCGGCGCGGCGGTATATAGGCGCAGGAGATACCCGCCGGCGGCAATCATTGCCGCCGGCTTTTTTTGCGCGCGACCGGCGGCTTCGCTAGGCTTTGAGCCAACGCAGACGACAATCAGGTTTGAGGTCCATGTCGAAACGCAGTTGGTCGATCGACTCGCTCGTACTCATTTTCTCTTTTATCGTCGTGGCGCAGCTGCTGTCCTACGCGATCCCGCACGGCAGTTACGAGCGGGCTCCGGTGCCCGATGAGCCCGGTCGCAGCGTCGTCGTCGACGGTACCTATGCCACCCTGGGAGGCGACGAAAGCGTCGTGCTGCCGCCGTGGCACTTTCTGCTGGCAATCACCGAAGGCCTCGAATCGGCACAAGGCATCATCTTTCTAATCTTCCTGGTTGGCGGCGTCATTGCCGTGTTGCGCCAGACCGGCGCCATCGATGCTGCCTTGCACGGTGCCGTAGATCGCCTGGGCAAGACGCCGTGGCTCTTGATCGGTGGCTGCCTGCTGCTGTTCAGTATCGGATCGTTTACGATCGGCATGGGCGAGGAATACGTGCCGCTGGTGCCGATCATCGTCACGATGAGCCTGGCGATGCGCATGGATGCGATCGTCGCAATGGGAATGGTCTGGATTCCCTATGGCATTGGCTGGGGTTGTGCCGGAATCAACCCGTTCGGCGTACTGATAGCACAAAATATTGCAAACGTACCGCTGACGTCAGGCTGGGGTTTCCGCCTGGCAATCATGTTCGTGTTTCTAGCCGTCGCTTTTCATCATATTTACCGATACGCGATGCGTGTGCAAAAAGATCCGTCAACGAGCCTGGTTGCGCACATCGATTACAGCGTCGGTTTTCAGGTGCCGGCTGACATGGCAATGACAGGCCGCCGGCTTGCCGTGCTCGCCGTCTTCGTGCTCGGATTGTGCGGCTTCGTCTTTGGCGTTTCCGAATACCATTGGTACATTGCGGAACTCAACGCCATATTCCTCGCCATCGGCATCTTGGCGGCGCTTATCGCGCGCATGCCGGCCGCCGAGACCAGCCGCATCTTTATCGAGGGCGCCGCGACGATGACTCCGGCGGCCCTGCTCGTCGGATTCGCGCGCACCATCGAAGTCGTTCTGACCGACGGACAAATCATCGATACGATCGTCCACTCGATCGCTGGCCTGCTCGAAGGCCTGCCGGCGGAAGCGTCGGCGCTTGGCATGCTCGTGGTTCAATCGGTCTGCAACTTCTTCATTCCATCGGGCAGTGGCCAGGCATTCGTCACGATGCCGATCATGTCGCCGCTGGCGACCCTGACCGGCGTGCCGCAACAAACGGCGGTACTTGCCTATCAGTTTGGCGACGGCTTCACCAACATGATCGTACCCACCAGTGCGCTGGTAATGGGCGCGCTCGCACTCGGCAAGGTGCCGTATGCGGCCTGGTTCAGATTCGTCGGGCCGCTGCTGTTGAAGATTTTCGCGCTGTGCGGCGTCTTTTTGGTGCTGTCGATGCACCTCGGCGAGGCGGTCGGTTTCTAAGGTCCTGTTCCGTACCCGGGTACGCGACAGGCCTCAGCTTCGGCGATACCAGCTCACCTGATGCGCATCGGTCTCGGCGATGAGTTCGCCGCTCGCGCAGAGGTAGTTCAGATGCGAGATCGCCTCGCCCGTAGCCATGATCCGGTTGTCGTCGTCGATCGTGGTTCTGTACAGGGACCCGAACAGGTCCACGACTCGCTTCGGCTCTGCGCAGCTGTCGAGCAGGGCGTCGAGCCGGTTCTCGTGATCCTTCGCCAGTGCCTCGAGACGCAGGTGCGCCCCCCGGAACGGTTTGCCGTGTGCCGGCAGTACCAGCACATCCTCCGGCAGGCGATCTGCCAGTTTTTCGAGCGATGCGAACCAGTCTTTCAGAGGATTGGCCAGTGGCTCTGTCGGCCAGACGCTCACGTTCGATGAGATGGTTGGCAGTAGCTGGTCGCCGGCAATGAGGATATTCCGGTCCTCGTCGTAGAGACAGGCGTGCTCGGGCGAATGGCCGCTTCCGACAATGACTTCCCAGTCGGCGCCGGCAAACTCGAGTACATCACCATCGGACATACGCTTGTAGGCTTCGGGAAGCGCATGTACGAACTTGCCGAACATGCCGAAGCGACTCCGATAGGCGTTCACTTGTTCGTCGGTGAATCCGGCGCCCACGTAAAAGCGAATACCTTCGTCCGGTGCGCTGCGGCCCGTGTCGGCCGCGAGTATGCGACACAGCATGTACTCGTCGCGCGTCATCCACAGGTCGACGTCGAAATGGTGCACCAGCCAGCCGGCGCAGCCGACATGGTCCGGGTGCAGATGCGTTGCGACCACGTGACTGGCGGGGTCGCCGGACATCGCGCCGGAGAACGTCCGCTCCCAGACGCCCCGACTGCTGCGCGTATCGACGCCGGTGTCGACGATGACCCAGCCTGCATCGTCGCGCAGCAGCCAGAGATTGATGTGCCTCAGGGAAAAGGGCAGTGGCATACGCAGCCAGACGATGCCCTCGGCGATCGGCATCGTCTCGCCGTTCTCGGGCCGCTGCTCGAACTCGTACTGGATTTCGTTCATAAAAGGCTAGGCCGCTTTGCGGTTCTCATCGGTGAGTTGCTGCATCGCGTCTTCCACTGCCACGCGCACCTCGCGCATAGACGCTTCTTTTACCGGGCCGAAGCCGCGTATATCCATGTACAGCGCGACAATACCACTGATGTCGGCGAGATTGTCCGCGTCCACGAGCTTCAACAGCTCATCGATACGCTGTTCGAATTCCACGATCAATGCGCGCTCCGCGCGCCGCTCTGCCGTCTTGCCGAAAATATCGAACGCGGTGCCGCGAAGACGCCGCAGCCTGGCGAGCACGCGAAATACCGGCAGTAGCCACGCGCCGAACGCTCTCTTGAGCGGCCGGCCGCGCGCGTCCTTGCCGCGGCTAAGGAGCGGTGGCGCCAGGTGAAATTGCAGCGTCGTCTTCTCGCCATAGTCACGGCGAATGGCGTCGAGAAATTCCTTCCGGCTGTGCAGGCGCGCAACTTCATACTCGTCCTTGTAACCCAGCAGCTTGAAATAACTGCGCGCCACGGCTTCCGTCAGTCTCTGCCCCGCGGAAAGCGGGGCTTCCGCCGCGCGAACCTTCTCGATCATTGTAATGTAGCGTCCGGCGAGCGCTTCGTCCTGGTAGTCGACCAGGTACGATCGACGCCGTTCCACAAGTTGCTCGAGCGATTCCTTGAGCGATTCCTGCATCGTTCCTTGGGGCGACACCGTTGCCGAATGGCCCAGTGCCGCAATGGCATCAGGATTGGCGATCGCGATGCGGCCCCAGGTAAATGCGGCCCGGTTTTCCGCAATTTTCACGCCATTCAGCTCGATTGCGCGCATCAGCGCGCGCAACGATACCGGCACAAGGCCGGACTGCCAGGCCGCGCCAAGCATCAGGACATTCGCGTAAATCGTGTCGCCCGTGAGTTTTTCCGCCAGGGCGTTGGCGTCTATCGTCCGGAGATGGCCGTCACCCAGGGCTTCGGCGATCGCCGCGATCCTGTCCTCGCCCCGCAGGTCGGCGTCGCGGCGCCTGATGAAATCGCCGGTCATCATCTCCGCGCTGTTGACCAGCGCACGGGTCCTGTCTCGCTGGTAGGTTATCGAGGCCTTCGGCGAAGAACTGACGACGAGGTCGCAGCCGATCAATGCATCCGCCCGGCCTGGCTCGATGCGCACCTGGTTGATGCGGGCCGGCTCCCTGGCGATGCGAAGGTAGCTCAGCACCGGGCCGAATTTTTGCGCAAAGCCCATGAAGTCGAGCTCCGACGCTCCCTTGCCTTCCAGGTGGGCGGCCATCGTGATCAGGGCGCCTACCGTGATGACGCCGGTGCCGCCCACACCGGTAACCAGGAGATCGTAGCAGTCGTCGATGGCCGGCAGCTCCGGATCGGCGAGCGTCGCGGCGAGCGCATCGAACTCGGTCTGCCCGACGGCGCTCGCCGGCCGCGGCGTCACGCTTCCTTTCACCGTGACGAAGCTGGGGCAGAATCCGTTCAGGCAGGAGTAGTCCTTGTTGCAGCTGTTCTGGTCGATCTGGCGTTTGCGGCCGAACGGCGTTTCCTTCGGCACCACGGACAGGCAGTTGGATTCCACCGAGCAGTCGCCGCATCCTTCGCAGACCAGGTCATTGATGACGACGAGCCGCTTCGCCTCGGCCATCTTGCCGCGCTTGCGCCGGCGTCTTTTTTCGGTCGCACAGGTCTGTGCGTAGATCAGTACGGTAACGCCCGGGATGTCGCGCAGCTCGCGCTGCACCGCATCCATTTCCCGGCGGTGTGAGATGCTGGTGCCGGCAGGAAATTCGCCGCTGTCGAATAGTTCGGGTTCGTCGGAGACGAGCGCGATTCGCTGCACACCTTCGGCCCTCACCGAATGCGCGATGGACTGAACCGAAACCGGACCGTCGACCGGCTGGCCGCCGGTCATCGCGACCGCATCGTTATAGAGTATCTTGTAGGTGATGTTCGTGTTGGCCGCGACAGCCTGGCGAATCGCGAGTGAACCCGAATGGTAATAGGTTCCGTCGCCCAGGTTTTGAAAGACATGTTGGCCGCCGTTGAACTTTGAGCGTGGAATCCAGTTCACGCCTTCGCCGCCCATCTGGATGAGACCGTCGGTGTCGCGGTCCATCCAGCTGGCCATGAAATGACAGCCGATGCCGGCCAGCGCACGGGAGCCTTCCGGTACCCGGGTCGACGTGTTGTGCGGGCATCCCGAACAGAAGTAGGGCATGCGTTTCGCGCCGCCGATCTCGATGGCCGTCGCGCGCCGGCGCTGCAATTCCTCGGCGCGCCGGGAGTACCGACGGCCGCCAAACTCCCGGTCGAGTCGCTCGGCGACGATCGGCGCCAGCATAAGCGGCGACAATTCGCCGACCCAGGGCACCAGTCGTTCGCCTTTTTCATCCGCCTTGCCAACCATGCGCAGCGGCTTGCGTCCCGGGTAGTCGTAAAAGTATTCCTTGAACTGGCTTTCGATGATGCCGCGCTTTTCCTCTACGACAAGTACCTCGTGCTTGTTGCGTACAAACTCCAGGGCACCCTGCGGCTCCAGCGGCCAGACCATGCCGACCTTGTAGACGTCGATGCCCACGCGGCGGGCCTCGGAGGCGTCGATGCCCAGCAGGCGCAGCGCTTCCATGAGATCCAGGTGCCCCTTGCCGGTTGTGACGATACCGAAGCGCGCGTCGCCGACGTCGAATACCTTGCTGTCGATCGGATTGCTTGCGGCGAAGGCGAGTGTCGCCGCTTTCTTGGCTTCCAGTCGTTCTTCGATTTGCGGACCCGGGAAGTCCGGCCAGCGGTAATGCAGTCCGCTAGCGGGCGCCGTGAAGTCCTCGGGTATCTGGAATTGCGGATACGGTGGCAATTCTATCGACATGGCCGACTCGACGGTCTCCGAGATCGCCTTGAAGCCCACCCACATGCCGGAGAAGCGGGACAGCGCGATGCCGTACAGGCCGAACTCGAGATACTCGGCAACGCTGGCCGGATTGAGGTGCGGCATCATGAACGTCAGGAACGCGACGTCGGACTGATGTGGCATTGACGACGAAATGCAGCCGTGATCGTCCCCGGCGACGACCAGCACACCGCCGTGTGGCGAGCTGCCGTAGGCATTGCCGTGTTTGAGTGCATCGCCCGCGCGATCCACGCCCGGTCCCTTGCCATACCAGATGCCAAAGACGCCATCGACCGTTCGATTCGGATCGGATTCGACCTGCTGGGAGCCGAGTATCGCCGTTGCAGCAAGGTCCTCGTTCACCGCGGGCAGAAACTCGATGTGGCTCTCGTCGAGGAAGCGCTTCGCGCGCCAAAGCTCCTGGTCGACCATGCCGAGCGGCGAGCCGCGGTAGCCGCTGATAAAGCCGGCCGTATTCAGGCCGCCAGCCTTATCGAGTGTGCGCTGCATCAGCGGGATGCGAACCAGCGCCTGGGTTCCGGTCAGCAACACGCGGCCGGACTCGCGCCGATAGCGATCGACCAGCTCGTAGTTGTCGAGCGGGTAATGAGGGTTCTTCATGGCGGTGTCAGGCATGGCGGTCCGGGCAGCAGAGGCGGAGCCCAAGTGTCGCAGATCTGTCGCGCAAGGCGATCCCAATCATGCCGATTTTTAGGCCTAATTCGGAAGATTTTGCGGAAAATATTAAAAAAATGATAAAATATTCGAAAGCACCGGTACAAGACGGAAAATCATGCTTGAGCGCAAGGACCAGCAGATACTCGCCGAACTGCAACGCGACAGTCGACTGACCATGCAGGATCTGAGCGAGCGGGTCGGCATGTCGAGCTCGGCCTGCTGGCGACGGGTGAAGAGCCTGGAGGAGGCCGGCATCATCGATCGCTACGCCGCCATCGTGAATACGCGCAAGGCGGGCTTCGGGCTGTCATCTGTCGTGCACGTGTCGCTCGCGCGTCACGAACGGGAAAACGTCGATCGCTTCATCCGCGAGGTGCGGCGCCACCCCGAGATCCTGGAGTGCTTTGCGACCAGCGGGGAATCCGATTTCCATCTGCGCGTCGTCGTCGAGGATATCGACGCCTATAACACCTTTCTCGACGAGTTCATCTTCAAACTGCCGGGCGTGTCCCAGGTGCGCTCAAACATCGTGCTGAAGGAAATAAAAGCGGATACCGCGCTGCCGTTCCGGCTATGAATTCAGGGCTGCAGCGGGCTAGATGGAATCGATGATCGCATTCAGCGTGGCGCTGGGACGCATCGCCGCGGCCGCCAGGGCCTCGTCCGGATTGTAATAGCCGCCAATATCGACCGGCATTCCCTGTGCGGCATTCAGCTCGTCGAGAATTGCCGACTCGTTTTCGGACAGTGCACGTGCGGCGGCTTCGAAGCGTTCGGCGAGATCGATATCGCTGGAATCTGCGGCGACCGCCTCGGCCCAGTAGAGTGCGAGATAGTAGTGACTGCCGCGATTATCGATCTCGCCGACCTTGCGCGACGGTGCCTTGTTTTCGTCCAGGTAGCGGGCATTGGCGATATTGAGCGCGTTCGCGATGATGCGGGCCCTCCGGTTGCCGCTCTTGTCGGCCAGATCTTCTATCGATACGGAGAGCGCAAGGAACTCGCCGAGCGAATCCCAACGCAGATGTCCTTCCTTCAGGAACTGTTGCACGTGCTTGGGCGCGGAACCGCCCGCGCCGGTCTCGTAAAGGCCGCCCCCGGCGAGCAGTGGCACTATCGAGAGCATCTTGGCACTCGTACCCAGCTCGAGTATGGGAAACAGGTCGGTGAGATAGTCGCGCAGCACATTGCCAGTAACCGAGATCGTGTCCTCACCACGCTGCACGCGCTCAAGGGTCTCGCGCATCGCGTCGCCTGGCGACATGATTCGAATATCGAGGTCGGTGGTATCGTGTTCGCGCAGATAGGAATTGGTCTTTTCGATCAGATTGCGATCGTGTGCGCGGTTTTCGTCAAGCCAGAAAATCGCCGGCAAATTCGTTGCCCTTGCGCGCGTCACAGCGAGCTTGACCCAGTCTCGTATGGGCAGATCCCTGGTCTGACACATGCGCCAGATATCGCCCGCGTCGACCGGATGCTGCATGATGATCTTGCCCGCGTCGTCGACGACACGCACCTCGCCCCGTGCGCTTATTTCGAAGGTCTTGTCGTGCGAGCCATACTCTTCAGCCTTCTGCGCCATCAGGCCAACGTTGCAAACATTGCCCATGGTGGTCACGTCAAAGGCGCCGTGCTTGCGGCAAAAGTCGATGACTTCCTGGTAGATGCCGGCATAGCAGCGATCCGGGATCACGGCCTTGATGTCGTGCAACTTGCCGTCCGGGCCCCACATCTTGCCCGACGCGCGAATTGCCGCCGGCATGGATGCGTCAATGATCACGTTGCTGGGAACGTGCAGGTTGGTGATGCCCCTGTCCGAATCGACCATTGCCTGCGCCGGCCGTGTTTCGTAGACCGCCTCGATATCGGCTTCGATAGCGGCGCGCAGGTCGTCGGGAAGGTCGGCGATCTTTTCATACGCATCGCCGATACCGTTATTCGCATCGACGCCGAGTTCGTCAAATAGATTCGCGTGCTTGTCGAGGGCATCACGATAATACGCTCGTACCGCATGGCCGAACATGATCGGATCGGAGATCTTCATCATGGTGGCCTTGAGATGCAGCGAGAACAGCACGTCGCCGTTTTTGGCCGCATCGATTTCCTTCTCGAAGAAGTCCCGCAGCGCCGCACAACGCATTACGCTGGAATCGACTACTTCGCGCGCCAATACGGGTACGGATTCTCGCAGTACGGTGGTCGTGCCATCACGGCCCACATGCTCGATTCGAAGGCCGCCATCGGCACTCACGACTGCCGACTGTTCGCTGGCATAGAAATCGCCGTCGCTCATGTGCGCGACGTGTGACTTCGATTCCTTGTTCCACGCACCCATCGAGTGCGGGTGTTTCTTCGCAAACGCTTTAACCGCTGCAGCGACGCGCCGGTCGGAATTGCCTTCTCGCAACACCGGGTTGACGGCGCTGCCGAGCACCTTTGCGTAGCGCTTGCTGATGTCGCGCTCGGCATCGTCGCGGGGTTCCTCGGGGTAGTCCGGGATATCGTAGCCCTGCGACTGCAGCTCCTCGATGGCGGCTTTCAGCTGCGGGACCGATGCACTGATGTTGGGCAGCTTGATGATATTGGCAGCAGGGGTTTTCGCGAGCTCACCGAGTTCCGCCAGGGCGTCGATGACCTTTTGCGCATCGCGGAGCCTGTCAGGAAAACTCGCAAGTATCCTGGCTGCGAGGGATATGTCACGGGTCTCGACGTCGATCCCGGCCGCGTCGGTGAATGCCTTTGCAATGGGCAGGAACGAATAAGTCGCCAGGGCCGGCGCCTCGTCGGTCTTGGTATAGATGATTCTGGCTGTGCTCATACGAGTCCCCTGGCGGCTGCTTCGCAGCACGTTCTTGTCAGGTGTTATTCCGGCGGGCGGGCATTATAAGGCGGTGGCGGAAAAATCTCCCGCCTCGGATATTCCCGTCAGCAAGCCAGGAGGTCTACTGCATGGAAGACCATTGCTCGTCCGTCGCCACCATGGTGAGTACGTCGTAATTCGCAACCACGTCGTCATCCTGGTTACTCACCTCGGCGTCCCAGCGAACCTCGCCGTAACCCGTGCCCGGACGAAGCGTTTTCTGCTTGCAGGTCAGGCGGACTTTCAGCCTGTCGCCGTGGTTGACGGGCTTCGCGAAGCGCAGGTCATCGACGCCGTAGTTAGCGAGAACCGGACCGAAGTCCGGGTCTACGAACAGGCCGGCGGCGAATGACACGATCAGGTATCCGTGTGCGACCCTGCCGTCGAAGAACGGGTTCCTCGCGGCCGCTTCCTCATCCGTGTGCGCATAGAACGTGTCGCCCGTGAATTCCGCGAAGTGCTGGATGTCGTCGAGCGATACCTCGCGTGAGCCCGTGAGCAGCGTGTCGCCTATGCACAGTTTTTCGAAGGTCTTGCGGAAGGGGTGCGTTTTCGATTGACGTTGCTCGGCTCCCCTGATCCAGCGAGCACCGATGGCCGTCAGCGTCTCCGGAGAACCCTGGATAGCCGTGCGCTGCATGTAGTGAAGGACACCGCGTATGCCGCCCATCTCTTCGCCACCGCCGGCCCTTCCGGGCCCGCCGTGAACCAGGTGCGGCAGCGGCGAGCCATGGCCGGTCGATTCGGAGGCGCAGTGACGGTTCAGCACCAGCATGCGGCCATGGTAGGCGGCGGTTCCCAGCACCAGCTCCCGCGCGACCGCGCTGTCGTTGCTGACGATCGAAGCCACCAGGCTGCCCTCACCGCGACGCGACAGCTCGATCGCCTCGTCCAGGGTGTCGTAAGGAAGCACGGTGCTTACGGGGCCGAATGCTTCAACCGAATGCACGGCAGTCGCCGACAAGGGCCTGTCGCAATGCAATAAGGTCGGCATGACGAATGCACCCTTGTTGGCGTCAGCATCGACGACTTCAAAGTCGCTGTCACCGCCATAAACGATCTGTGCTTCGCGCGACAAGGCCGTTATGCGATCGCGAACCTCGTCACGCTGGCCGGTACTCGCGAGTGCTCCCATGTCGACGTCATCTATCGCCGGGTTGCCGATGCGAACCTGGCTCAAGGCTTCGGTCAGGGCCTTGACGAGGTCGGCCGCGACAGAAGTCGGTGCAATGATGCGACGTATGGCGGTGCATTTCTGTCCTGCCTTGCTGGTCATCTCGCGCGTCACTTCCTTGACGTAGAGATCGAATTCCGGAGTGCCCGGCGTCGCATCGGGGCCGAGAATAGAGCAATTCAGCGAATCGGTTTCGGCGGTGAAGGCTACCGATTCGGCGACGACGCGCGGATGCTGCTGCAGGAACTCCGCGGTTGCCTTGGAGCCGGTGAAGGCAATCGTATCCTGGCAGTCGAGATGGTCGAACAGGTCGCCTACCGATCCGCAGATCAGTTGCAGGGCGCCGTCCGGCAGGATCCCCGACGCCAGTATTCGTCTCACCATGAGTTCCGTCAGGTACGCGGTGCTGGATGCCGGCTTGACGATAGCGGGAACGCCGGCAAGCAGGGCGGGAGCCAGCTTTTCGAGCATCCCCCAGCACGGAAAATTGAAGGCGTTAATGTGCACGGCAGCACCCAGCTTGGGCGTGCATATATGCTGCCCCACAAAGGTACCCTTTCGGGACAGTGGCTCGGGCGGACCATCGAGATAGACATGGTCATTGGGCATCTCGCGGCGTCCCTTGCCCGAGAAAACGAACAGCGTCGAGATGCCGCCGTCGATGTCGATCCAGCTGTCGTTTCTTGTCGCACCGGTTTCGCTCGACAGCGCATAGAGCTCCGCCTTGTGTTCCATCAGGTATTGCGCGAGCGCCTTTAGCATGAGCGCGCGCTCATGAAACGTCATTCGCCTGAGCTCACTGCCGCCCTGGGAGCGGGCATAGTTCAGCATGTCTGCGAAATCGAGGCCCTTGCTCGTAATGCCTGCAATCGCCGCGCCACTGACCGCGCTGACCAGAATGCTGCCGTCGCCGTCCCCTTCGACCCATTGGCCTTTCACCAGGTTGCCGAGTTTCATCCGCGCTCTCCTCGCGCCTTGGTCGGCGCATTTTCAGGCCCGGATGGCATGCGCACAGCTGTCGCCAGGCCCCAGGAAAGATACAAAGTTAATCGGAATTTGAATTATTTTGTATCAGATTGTACGGTCGACTGGTCCGAAAGCAAGTGAAGCCCTATGCGCGCCGAAGTCATCTGCCAGCGTCTCGTCGAAGAATTTCGTGCGCGTCCGACGCTTCGCGCCGGTTCATTGATCACGACCGTTTTCGGTGACGCGATTGCGCCGCGCGGCGGCACGGTCTGGCTCGGCAGTCTCATTCGCGTCATGCAAGACTTCGGTATCAGTGAGCGGCTGGTGCGTACCTCGGTGTTTCGGCTCGCCAAGGAGGGCTGGCTGCAGTCCGACCAGGTCGGACGCCGTTCTTACTATAGCCTGACGAAAGAGGGACGCGAGCGGTTCGAGCAGGCAACGAATCGGATCTACGGTACACCGGGCAAGGATTGGGACGGCGAATGGTGCCTGTTGCTGCTGTCGGGACTGGATGCCGCGAGCAGGGAAACCGTGCGCAAGGAATGCGGCTGGCTGGGGTTCGGGCCCATATCCGCAGAGGTCCTGGCGCAACCGTCGCCGGATCTCGCCGAGCTGCAGCAAACACTGCTTCGCCTCGGCGTATCGGAACAGCTGGTTGTGATGCGCGGCAAGACGATCAGAAGCGATGCGGCAATGCGAGAACTCACGCGGAGTTGCTGGAGCCTCGACGATATCGATGCACGTTACAGGGCGTTCGCGGAGCGCTTTCGGCCGTTGATGAAGGCGCTGGCGGGAACCCCCGCACTGACGGAGAAATCCGCCTTCGTGGTACGTACACTGTTGATCCAGGAGTATCGCAAGATCCTGTTGCGAGACCCGCAGCTGCCGGCAGCGTTGTTGCCGGCCGGCTGGCACGGTGCTGCCGCTTACCAGCTGTGTCGAAATCTCTATCAACGCGTGCACGCGGGTGCGGACGCCTACCTCGACAAGCGCCTGGAGTCGGCCGATGGACCGTTGCCGCCGCCGGGTATTTCTTTCATGCGACGGTTCGGCGGCCTGGCTGCAACGTCCAACCACGGAGCAGGCGCTTCATGAGTCAACTCAAGACGGCGAAACAATGCGCAAAATCGATGTGGGCCGGCGACAAGGCCTCGAAAGCGCTGGGGATCACGATAGAGATTCGCAAGGCGGGAGCGGCGACCGCGCGCATGCGGGTCCGCGAGGACATGATTAACGGCTTCGATGTCTGCCATGGGGGCCTGCTGTTTGCGCTGGCGGACACGGCATTCGCCTTTGCCTGCAACGCGTATGACCGCGTGAGCTTTGCCGCATCCGCCAGCATCGAATTCCTGCGGCCCGCCCGGCTGGGTGACGACCTGTGCGCGGTTGCCCGCGAAGAACATCGTGGCAGCCGCAGCGGCTATTACGCTGTCGGCGTCGAAAACCAGGACGGCGTACTGGTGGCGTTGTTTCGCGGACGCGCCGTGAGCCGGGATCAGCGCGTCATCGAGGAGGAAAGTGATACATACAATATTGAAATCTAAGAAAAAGCGTGTCAAATTGACGGGAGATCTCCGGGAGTAACGGGCATGTATACGCAGGGTCTGGACCAGGCAGGCAGCAGGGAAACGACGACGTCGGGCCGGGAGACGGCGGCGCAACTCACCGCGTTTCAGGCGCGTATCGACGCCGAGGAACAGATTGAGGCCAAGGACTGGATGCCGGAGGCTTATCGGCGCACGCTCATTCGCCAGATTTCGCAGCACGCGCATTCGGAGATTATCGGCATGCAGCCGGAGGGCAACTGGCTGACGCGTGCGCCGTCGCTGAAACGAAAGGCGATCCTGCTGGCCAAGGTACAGGACGAGGCCGGCCATGGTCTGTACCTTTACAGCGCCGCAGAGACCCTCGGTGTATCGCGCGATCAGATGATCGCGGACCTGTTGTCCGGAAAGGCAAAGTACTCGAGCATCTTCAATTATCCGACGCTGAGCTGGGCTGATATCGGGGCAATCGGCTGGCTCGTTGACGGCGCTGCCATCATGAACCAGATTCCGCTGTGCCGCTGTTCCTACGGACCCTATGCGCGAGCGATGGTGCGCGTCTGCAAGGAAGAGAGTTTTCATCAGCGCCAGGGCTTCGAGATAATGCTGACACTGTGCCGCGGCACCGACGAGCAGAGGGCCATGGCCCAGGACGCGCTCGACCGTTTCTGGTGGCCGGCATTGATGATGTTTGGTCCGAACGACGCGGAGTCAAAGCACTCCGCGCAGTCGATGGCCTGGAAGATCAAGCGATTCAGTAACGATGAATTGCGCCAGAAATTCGTCGACATCACGGTTCAGCAGGCAGAGTTCCTCGGCCTCAGGGTTCCGGACGAGAACCTGGCGCTGGACGAGGACACCGGCCATTACCGTTTTTCCGAGATCGACTGGCAGGAGTTCTTCGACGTTCTTGCCGGCAAGGGACCCTGCAACCGGGAACGCATGCAAAAACGACGCAAGGCGCATGAGGATGGCGCCTGGGTGCGCGAGGCGGCAAGAGCCTACGCAGACAAGATTGCGGCAAGAGCCGCGGCCTGAGGAAGACGACATGTCACAACAGGAATGGCCGCTCTACGAGGTATTCATCCGGACCCGCGGCGGACTGAGCCACCGGCATGCCGGAAGCCTGCATGCCGCCGACGATCAGATGGCGCTGGATCACGCACGCGATACCTACACGCGGCGCAGTGAAGGCGTCAGCCTGTGGGTTGTGCGATCCGACCGTATCGTCGCTTCGGATCCCGCGGAGACGTCGGCATTCTTCTCGCCGGCGGAAGACAAGATCTATCGGCACCCGACCTTTTACGAGGTGCCCGACGGCGTGGAGAACCTGTGAATTCCGGGGAGGCATTGACCGCGTACGTAACGAGGCTGGGTGACAATGCGCTCATCCTGGGGCAACGCCTGGTCGAACTGGTTGCCGCATCGCCGGAACTCGAGGAAGAACTCGCGAACGCGAATTTCGCGCTCGACTATATCGGTCAGTCGCGCCTTTTTTACAGCTATGCAGCTGAACGGGAGGGCAGCGGTCGCAGTGAAGACGATCTCGCTTTCCTGCGACACGAAAACGAGTTCAGGAACCTGCTGCTACTCGAACAACCCAACGGGCATTTTGGCGATACCATCGTGCGGCAGCTGCTGTTTGACGCCTACTATCTTGCTCTCCTCGAAGCGCTGACGCGCTGCAGCGATGCCCGCCTCGCGGAAATCGCGGCACGTGCCGAGAGGGAGGTTCGATACCATCTTCGCCACGCCAGGCAGTGGCTGATCCGGCTAGGCGACGGCACGGCCGAGAGTCACCGCCGGGTACAGCGCTCCCTCGACGAACTCTGGCGCTACACGGGCGAGATGTTCGACGCGGATGAACTGGACGAGGTGATGCGCAGCGAATACAACGGCCCGGACCTGACGGCCATTGCCGCGAGCTGGCGGCAGGAACTCGCCGACATCCTGGCCGAAGCGACGCTGACGATGCCGGGACAGGACGTCATGGCCCGCGGCGGCAAGCAGGGCAGGCACAGCGAGCATTTCGGCTACCTGATTGCAGAGCTGCAGATCCTGCAGCGCAGCTACCCGGGTGCAACGTGGTAGCAGGCACGCCGGGTCCGGCGCAGATCCTGGAGTGGCTGGCGGAGGTGCCGGATCCAGAGATCCCGGTGTTGAGCATCACCGATCTCGGCATCGTACGTGACGTTGATTGCGACAATGGCGTCGTAGTATCGCTGGCGCCGACCTACTCGGGTTGTCCCGCGACCGAGGTCATCGAGGCCAGCGTGATCGCGGCCCTGGAAGACCGCGGCCTTTCCGACGTCGCCGTGGAGCGAGTGCTTTCGCCGCCGTGGACGACCGATTGGATTACCGACAGCGGCCGCGACAAGCTCAGGCAATACGGCATTGCCCCGCCGGAGAAAGGCGGCAGCAAACGTGCCCTGCTTGGCGGTACAGCGGATATCGCCTGTCCGCGATGCGCATCGGAAAACACCGTGTTGGTCAGCGAATTCGGCTCCACGGCATGCAAGGCTGCATACCGCTGCGGCGACTGCCTGGAACCCTTCGAGTATTTCAAGTGCCTGTGAGCCTATGAATACGGGCCTTTTCCGATGAAGAAGTTTCATCCGCTCAAGGTGGCCGCAAAACGCCACGAAACGCGCGATTCGATCTGCATTGCCCTGGATGTGCCGCAGCAGCTGAGACCGGAATTCGATTTCCAGCCCGGCCAGCATCTGCCTGTGCAGGTGTCACTGGATGGCAGACGAGTGCGCCGCACCTACAGCATCTGCTCCGAGCCGGGGCGATGGCCGGTCGAAATCGGCGTGCGCGTCCAGCCCGGCGGACTTTTTTCCGAGTATGCCGACAAGGCTATGTCCGTGGGCGACACGCTGGAGGCGATGCCGCCCACCGGCGGCTTCCATGCCAGTATCGATCCCGACGCCAGCAAGTACTACCTGGGTTTCGCCGCCGGCAGCGGCATTACGCCCCTGCTGTCTATCGCGAGCGCGGTCCTGAACAACGAGCCGGGCAGTCGATTCGCGCTGTTTTATGGCAATCGACGCCAGGATTCGACGATGTTCATCGAGGATCTCTGGGCCCTGAAAAACCGTTTCCCCGATCGCCTGCAGCTGCATTTCGTCTTCAGCCAGGAACAGCAGGAGTTTGCGATCAACGCCGGCCGCATCGATGGGGAAAAGGTCAAGCAGCTCTACGAGCGTTTTTGCAGCGGCGATCGAGCCGACGAAGCCTACGTGTGTGGTCCGGATACGATGATCGAGAGCGTTGCCGATGCACTGCAGGCGCTCGGCATGCCGAAAGAAGCGATACATGCCGAGCGCTTCGGCGTGCCGCGCCGTGCATCCGCGGAGCGGCCGAAACCGGCTGCGGTGTCGCCGACCTCGTCATCGCCGCTTGCCACCGTAACCGTCATCATGGATGGACATCGGAAGTCCTTCGAGATGTCGCGCGATGCGGAAAATATCGTCGACGCGGCGGCCGAAAACGGTATCGAACTGCCATACTCCTGCAAGGGCGGCGTTTGCGCGACCTGCCGGACCCATGTCGGCAAGGGCGCTGTGACGATGAAGACCAACTACGGTCTGGAGCCCTGGGAGCTGGAGGCAGGCTTCGTGCTGGCCTGCCAGTCCCGGCCGCAAAGCGACGAACTCGTGCTCGACTACGACAAGTCCTGAAGCTACAGATCCTGTCGAATGGCGCAATTTCAAAAGCTGCGTCAAGTCGGCAGGGGTAAAATTAACAGCGACCAAGTCCGGGACGAGTGTCCTGTCAGCTAACGCGAAACACGCCGGAGGGCGTATGACCAGTAGCAGTACCTCGGCGGAATTGCCGGCTCGCCAGAATGCCTACGACTACGACGACCTGCTGGCCAGCGGTCATGGCAGGATTTTCGGTCCGAGCAACGGCAGACTGCCTCTGCCCAACATGCTGATGATCGATCGAATTACGCTGATCAGCGACGAGGGCGGCAAGTACGGCAAGGGCGAGATAAGGGCGGAACTCGATATCAGGCCCGACCTGTGGTTCTTCCAGTGTCATTTCGAAAGCGATCCGGTCATGCCGGGCTGTCTCGGACTCGATGCGATGTGGCAGCTCGTCGGATTCCATCTCTGCTGGCTGGGTTTGCAGGGTCGCGGTCGGGCGCTGGGCGTCGGTAAAGTCAAATTCACCGGGCAGATACTGCCGACGGCGAAGCTCGTAAGCTTCCAGATCGACATCAAGCGCGTAATATCGCGCAGGCTCAACATGGCGATTGCCGATGGTTCCGTGTCCGTTGACGGTCGCGAAATCTATACGGCCGAAGACCTGCGGGTCGGACTCTTTACCTCGACTGAAGACTTTTAGAACTAACCTGGGAATTATTCATGCGGCGCGTAGTAATCACCGGAATCGGCGCGGTTTCCTGTATCGGAAACAACAAAGACGAAATTCTCGAATCGCTGCGCGAGGGCCGTTCCGGGATCGTGGCCAACGAGAGCTACAGGGAGATGGGGCTGCGCAGCCAGGTTTCCGGCAGCTGTAACATCAACACGGCCGAACACATCGATCGCAAAGTCCTGCGTTTCATGGGCGACGCGGCGGCGTATGCCTATATCGCGATGCAGCAGTCGATCGAGGACGCCGGCCTCGAGGATGCCGACATTTCCAACGTGCGCACCGGACTCATTGCGGCCTCCGGAGGCGCCTCCAGCAATAATATCGTGGAGAGCGCGGACGTACTGCGCGCCCGCGGCGTCCGAAAGGTAGGGCCCTACCGCGTGCCGCGCACGATGGGCAGCTCCGTGTCGGCCTGCCTTGCGACACCCTTCAGGATCAAGGGCGTCAACTACTCGATCACATCGGCGTGTGCAACGAGCGCCCATTGTATCGGCGCGGCCGCGGAACAGATTCAGCTTGGCAAACAGGACATCGTATTTGCCGGCGGTGGCGAGGAGGAACACTGGTCCCTGGCTTGCCTGTTTGACGCAATGGGCGCGCTGTCGTCGAAATACAATGACGATCCGGCAAGCGCTTCGCGTCCGTACGACGCGACGCGCGACGGTTTCGTGATAGCGGCCGGCTCCGGCATGCTGGTCGTCGAAGAGCTCGAGCATGCCAGGGCGCGCGGGGCGAAGATCTATGCCGAGCTGGTGGGCTACGGCGCGACGTCGGATGGCTACGACATGGTGGCGCCGTCGGGCGAGGGCGCGATGCGTTGCATGGACCTGGCGCGTGCGACGGTCGAAGGGCCGATCGATTACATCAATACGCATGGCACGAGTACGCCGGTCGGCGACGTCAAGGAAGTCGAGGCCATGCGCTCGATGTTCGGCGAGGAAATGCCGCGTTACAGCTCGACGAAATCGATGTGCGGACACTCGCTGGGGGCGACGGGTGCGCAGGAGGCCATTCACTGCCTGCTTATGCTGGACAATGATTTCATCGCGCCGTCGATCAATGTTGGTGAGCCGGACCCGGTTGTTGCGGGGACGCCGCTGGTGACGGAGTGCCTGCAAGATGCCGGCATCCGCACCGCCATGTCCAACAGCTTCGGATTCGGTGGCACGAATGCGACGCTGGTATTCCAGAAACCTTAGGCCATAATTGGTCTCCATGACCATCGAGACCCTGGAAACAATCAGTGAAACGTCGTGTTTCGGCGGCCGTATCGGCTTCTACCGCCACGCGTCCGAATGCAACCACTGCGCCATGCGGTTCTCGGTATTCGTTCCGCCGCAGGCCGCGCATGGCAAGGTGCCGGTGCTTACCTTTCTCTCGGGACTGACCTGCACCGAGGAGAATTTCATGGTGAAAAGCGGGGCACAGCGGGTCGCTGCCCGGCTGGGCCTGATGCTGGTCTCGCCCGACACGAGTCCGCGCGGCGACGACGTGCCGGACGATCCGGATGGCGATTACGATTTCGGCCTCGCCGCCGGCTTCTACCTGAACGCCACGCAGGAGCCGTGGTCCGCGCACTATCATATGTACGACTACATTACGAAGGAGCTGCCTCGGGCCGTGTTCGGCAATTTTCCCGGCGATCCGGAGCGGCAGGGCCTGACGGGTCACTCGATGGGCGGGCACGGCGCGCTGACCATTGGTCTCAGAAATCCCGGCAGGTACCGGGCACTGTCGGCGTTCGCGCCAATCTGCACGACGCTGCACAGCCCCTGGGGAACAAAAGCGCTCGGCAATTACCTCGGCAGTGATCGCGCGGCCTGGCAGCACTACGATGCCTGCGAGGTGGCGCGCAAGGTGGCGGACAGCGAGCCCTTCGGAAAGATCCTCATCGACCAGGGTGCCGACGATCCCTACCTGGCCGAACAACTCAGGCCGGAACTGTTTGCGGCGGCTGCTGCCGAAAGCGGGCTCGATGTCGAGCTTCGCATGCACGCGGGATACGACCACGGCTACTATTTTATTTCGACCTTCATCGAAGATCACCTGAATCACCATGCCGCGGCGCTGGGTATCTGAAGGGAATCCGGCGTGCCGCCTGTGAAACGGATCTGCTTCGCCTTGCTTGTCGCCGTGCTGCTGTCAGCCTGCGGGCCGCGCACGCTCGAACCGGATGAGCCGATCATGTGTGACAACTGCGACAGCTGGAACGAAGCCCAGAAGCCGTTTCGAATTCACGGCAATACCTGGTATGTCGGCACGAAAGGACTGACAGCACTGCTGATCGACACCGGCGACGGGCTGATCCTGATCGACGGCGGCTTGCCGCAATCCGCGGCACTGATCGATGCCAACGTAAAGAACCTCGGCTTCGATACGAAAGACGTCAAGGCTATTCTCATCTCGCATGCGCACTACGATCACGCCGGCGGTCTGGCCGCCCTGCAGCGGCTGACGGGCGCGCCGGTGTACGCGAGCCAGGCCGGCCGCAGGACGCTCGTTGCGGGGCGCCTGCAAGCGGACGATCCGCAATACCTCGAGAATTCTGACAAGGGCAGTTTCCCCGCCGTGCGGGACGTCGTTGCCGTCGGAGATGGCGAGGTGGTGTCCGTCGGCGCGGTGGATGTCAGGGCCGTCTACACCCCGGGTCACACGCCGGGGAGTACCACGTGGACCTGGCAGTCGTGTGCACTAAACGTCTGCTACGACGTCGTTTACGCTGACAGCATGAGCGCGGTGTCGTCCGAAGGTTTCAAATTTACGGACAGCGGCGTGGCTGACGAGCTGGTCGAGAGTGCCGGGATCATCGCCGATCTCGACTGCGATATCCTGCTAACCCCGCATCCTTTCTTTTTCGGCATGCAAGACAAACTCGAGCGACTCGATGACGGCAATCCTTTCGTGAACAACGTGGGTTGCCTCATGTATGCGGATAGCGCACTGCGATGGCTGGAACAGCGCCTCGAAGCGGAACGCTGAAACTGGTCCATCTTTGGCGCGTTCGTCGGCATGACTTTTCAAGCAGGTTCGTCGCACCCTTTTTCAGGCCGGGACGCG
>JBFELT010000026.1:0-23256 GCA_041552015.1 Woeseiaceae bacterium | reverse complement strand
GGCGACCGACATCGTCAGAGCCTGCGACATCGACGCGATAAGACGCGTGGAGCGCGGAATCTGTTACGCCCTGACCTTCTCATCGAGGGTTGCGGATGACGCAGTTCTCGCATTGGGCCCGCAGCTGCACGATCGCATGACCGAGGTCGTATTCGCCGATGTCGGTGATGCCGCCGCGCTTTTCGAGGCCCACGAGCCGGCGCCCGTTGCGTACGTGCCGCTGGCCGCCGAAGGCAGGCCGGCACTGGCTGCCGCCAATGCGGAACTGGGGCTCGCACTGTCGGACGATGAAATCGACTACCTGCTGCGATGCTACGGCGATCTCGATCGCGATCCGACAGATGCCGAGCTCATGATGTTTGCGCAGGCGAACTCCGAGCACTGCCGGCACAAGATCTTCAATGCGAGCTGGGTCATCGACGGCAAGAGCAGGAAGCAGCGCCTGTTCCCGATGATCAAGTCGACGACGGAGAAGACTCCGGGTGGAGTGCTGTCGGCCTACAGCGACAATGCGGCCGTGATCGAAGGCTGGCGGGGCGCGCGCCTGTTGCCGACACCGCAAGGCCACGAGTACGCGTTCGTCGAGGAGCCGATCCACATTCTGATGAAGGTGGAAACGCACAATCATCCCACCGCTATCTCGCCGTTCCCCGGTGCAGCCACCGGTGCCGGTGGAGAAATCCGCGACGAGGGTGCCACGGGGCTCGGCGCGAAGCCCAAAGCGGGACTTACCGGTTTCAGCGTCTCGCACCTGCGCATTCCGGGCTATTCACAGCCCTGGGAAGACGATTTCCCCCATCCGGATCGCATGGCCACGCCCCTCGAGATCATGATGGACGGGCCGCTCGGAGGGGCCGCGTTCAATAACGAATTCGGCCGTCCCAACCTGGCCGGCTATTTCCGTACCTTCGAGGGTCGCGTGCCCGGTTTGCCGGATAACGAGATCCGTGGCTATCACAAGCCGATCATGGTGGCCGGTGGCGTTGGCAACGTTCGAGCGCAGCATGCCAACAAGATCGATGTGCCGGTCGGTGCGAAACTCGTGGTACTGGGCGGACCCGCCATGCTCATCGGGCTCGGCGGCGGGGCCGCCTCGTCGCTTGCGAGCGGCGCCTCGAGCGAGGACCTCGACTTCGCTTCCGTGCAGCGCGGTAACCCGGAGATGGAACGCCGTGCCCAGGAGGTAATCGATCGGTGCTGGGAGATGGGCGACGACAATCCGATCCTGCTGATACACGACGTCGGCGCTGGCGGGCTTTCCAACGCAGTGCCGGAGGCGGTCGATCACAGCAAGCACGGCGCCGACATCGAGCTGCGCCTCATCGATAACGCTGAGCCGGGCATGTCGCCGATGGGCATCTGGTGTAACGAGGCTCAGGAGCGCTACGTGCTGATCGTTGGCGATGATCGGATCGACGCCTTCATGGCAATGTGCGAACGCGAACGTTGTCCGGCGTCGGTTATCGGCACGCTCACGGACGATGGAAACCTGCTGGTCAGGGATCGCGACTTCGACAATCACGTCGTCGACATGCCGATGCAGATGCTGCTGGGCAACCCGCCGAAGATGGAGCGCATCGTCGACCACGTCGAGGTGCCTCGCCAGGGCCTCGACCTCGATGGTATCGAGTTGGCCGAAGCGGCACTGCGCGTGCTGCGCTTTCCCGCCGTGGCAGACAAAGCGTTCCTGATTCATATCGGCGACCGGACCGTCGGCGGCCTCACGGCGCGCGATCAGCTGGTCGGCCCGTGGCAGGTAGCTGTCAGCGATGTAGCGATCACGGCGTCGGGATTCCGGGGCGTTACCGGCGAGGCGATGGCGATGGGTGAGCGCACGCCGCTGGCGACGAGCAACGCCCCGGCGTCCGGTCGTGTGGCAGTCGCCGAGGCGATCACCAATATCGCGGCGGCGCCAATCGAGGATCTCGGCAAGGTGCGGCTCTCGGCCAACTGGATGGCCGCCGCCGGGCATCCCGGGGAGGACGCCAACCTGTTCGATACCGTGAAAGCGGTGGGCGACGAGCTGTGCCGTGAGCTCGGTATCGCCATCCCTGTCGGCAAGGACTCGATGTCGATGCGTACGCGCTGGAGCGACGGTGACGACGACTACCAGGTCGTCGCTCCGGTGTCATTGATCGTGTCCGCGTTCGCACCCGTAACGGATGTCACGCGGCACCTGACGCCAGAGCTGCGGCGTTGTGACGAGGCCAGTTACCTGTTGCTGTTCGACCTCGGAGCCGGACGCAACCGCCTCGGCGGATCGTGTCTCGCGCAGGCTTACGGGCGCGCAGGTGGCGAAACGCCGGACCTCGATGATCCGGAGCGGCTGAAAGGGTTTTTTGCGGCGATTCAGGAACTGAATTCGCGTGGCATGTTGCTCGCTTACCACGATCGCAGCGACGGCGGATTGATCGCAAGCGTCGCCGAGATGATGTTTGCCAGCCGGCTCGGTGTTTCGCTGTCACTCAGTGGATCGCGCATCGAGCTGCTCAAGGCATTATTCAGCGAGGAACCCGGCGCCGTCGTGCAGGTTTCGAAAAGCAAGCTGCCGCAGGTGCAGATGGTGATCGATCGCCATGGCATCGGCGCGACCGCCATCGGGCGCGTTGAGGAACAGCCGGCGCTCACGGTGCACAGCGACGACAGGGTGGTGCTCGAGCTGCAACGAGCCGACATGCAGCGCGAATGGTCCGGAATGGCTTATCGGATCCAGGCCTTGCGTGACAACCCGGCGACCGCGGCCGAGGAGTACGAGCGGATTCTCGACGACAACGATCCTGGCCTTGGCGCGGTGCTGAGATTCGATGCGAAAGAGGACGTTGCGCGGCCGTATCGCGGCGCCGGGACGCCACGCATCGCCATACTGCGCGAACAGGGCGTCAACAGCCAGAATGAGATGGCCGCGGCGTTCATGAGTGCCGGCTTTGCAGCCACTGATGTACACATGAGCGACCTGCTGAGTGGCCGCGTGACGCTGCAAGGCTTTCAGGGTCTCGTCGCATGCGGCGGCTTTTCGTTCGGGGATGTTCTCGGTGCCGGCGGCGGCTGGGCCAAATCGATTCTCTACCACTCGCGCACGCGAGACGAATTCGCCGCATTCTTCGAGCGACGCGACACGTTTTCGCTGGGCGTATGCAACGGCTGCCAGATGATGTCGCACCTCCGCGAGCTGATTCCGGGTGCGGAAAACTGGCCCAGGTTCCTGCGCAACAAATCGGAGCAGTTCGAAGCGCGCCTGAGCATGGTCGAGGTGGTCGAGAGCCCGTCGCTATTCCTGCAGAACATGGCGGGTTCGCGCATGCCAATTGCGACCTCTCATGGAGAAGGGCGGGCGAGCTTCAGAGATGACGCTTCGCGATACGCGGCATCGCACATGGTTGCGATGCGCTACGTCGACAACTACGGCGAGGTAGCCGACCGGTATCCGGCGAACCCCAACGGCTCGGTCGACGGTATCTGCGGGCTCAGCAACGACGACGGTCGCGTCACCATCATGATGCCGCATCCTGAACGGGTTGCGCTGACGCGCCAGAATTCCTGGCATCCGGACGAGTGGGGCGAACACGGACCCTGGATGCGCCTGTTTCGAAACGCGCGCGTCGCGATCGGCTAATCGATTCGCTTGCGGGCTAGGCGGAGACGAGGTTGTCGTTGTTGCCCGAGACGAAGAAACGTCGCACCTTGATCGCTCGTGTCAGCTTGCCGTGGCGTACGAAGCACTGGTAGAACATGTCTTTCAGGACCTCGAGGAGAATACCGGCCTGCGCGCGATTCAGCAGCGGCAGGTCCTCGTGAGTTCCGGAGCCGAATAACACGGACTTGATCGGCGCGAACGACTCGTCATCAATACCGGCGATATCCTGCGCAACCATCACTTCTTCAAACGCGCGCAGCTTGCCGCCCTCGCCGAGGGCTTCAAAGGCGCTCATGGACGCGCGCCGGCACATCGACGCAAATGCGTTGAAATGATTGCCCGAGTAGCAGGCGAGCGCTTCCCGAAACAGCACTTCGGTATGTTTCGGCAAATAGGAAAACGCGAATCGTTCCTTGGGTCGTTCCAGCTCGATGAAATTCCGATACAACTCGACCCGATTGTCTTTGTACTCCTTGACCGCGAAACGCAGAAAAACCGGCGCATCGCAGGCATCGCATTTGTACACCAGGCCGACGTGTTTGGGCCGGTCTCGCAGCAGGGCGGTGGCGTCCGGCACGGCCTGAGGTGCCATGTGTGCGTACATACCGCAATAGGGACACTCGAGGCCGATTCGTTCCTCGACTTGGCTCTTTATCCCCTGGTCTTCTTCAATGACTATCGCCATTTCGCCCTGTCTGTCTTATTGTCGTTTTGAAGGCGGAAACATCTAATCAATCAGCTACTTCAGTATGCACGATAGACCATGTTCCGCTGCCAATGGTTAACATAATAATGAAATCCCTACTGTTCCCAGTTACCGACTGCCGCTCGCGCCGCATCGTTCACGGGGCGTGCAATCAGCGCCGTTCGAGTCATCGTCACCTCGAATCGAGCGCCATCGGCCATGGGTACGTAGGTGGCGGTTCCGTAATACGCATCGACGCCCGGCATCAGGCGCGGAAATCGTCGCGCAACCGTCCAGACATCGAGCGCCGCATCGTCGGCAAGCGCATACACGGTACGCTGCTCCGACCGTTCATCATTGACGCTCGAATAGCGGCCGCTGAGACGTTCGAGCTGATAGATCGGATCAAGCCCGAGTAAGGTTGCCGGCGGCTTCCAGTTGACGACACGCGCATCCATCTGCCACTCGTTGCCACGCAGTGCAAAAAAACGATCCGCCTCGCCGTCGATCATCAGGCGGGCGACGTATTCTCCCTGGGCAGACTGCGAAAACTCGATCTGGCTCACCACCTGTTCGTCGACGAGGCGGCCGTAGCCGAAGTAGCTGAAAGTCAGCAACAGGCTGGCGGCACCGAGGGCACCCGATGCGGCGCCGCCCGCGAGAGAACCTGTTGCGCGCAGTGCTCGCCTGCGGCGCAGGTGTCGCAACATGGAGACCACGAAGAGCAGCGTGATGAGCGTAAATACGGCGCTTGCGATGAGCAGGATATTCATTGGCTGTCCTCGGCTGGCCGACTCAGGCGTTCAGCTTCTTATACCTGATCCGGTGCGGGTTCGCTGCGTCAGCGCCGAGTCGTCGTTTTCGGTCTTCTTCATAGTCCGCATAGTTGCCCGCGAACCAGACGACCTCGCTGTTGCCTTCGAAGGCGAGTATGTGTGTCGCGATACGATCCAGAAACCAGCGATCGTGTGAAATAACCACCGCGGAGCCGGGGAACTCCAGCAAGGCTTCTTCCAGGGCGCGCAGCGTCTCGACGTCGAGATCGTTGGTGGGCTCGTCGAGGAGCAGCAGGTTGCCGCCAGAACGCAGCATCTTCGCCAGGTGCACACGGTTGCGCTCGCCGCCCGACAACAGACCGATCTTCTTTTGCTGATCCTGGCCGCGGAAGTTGAAGCGGCCGACATACGCGCGCGATGAGGTTTCGTAGTTGCCGACATTGATCAGGTCGAGGCCATCGGAGATTTCTTCCCAAACGGTCTTGCTGTCATCGAGGCTGTCGCGCGACTGATCGACGCTGGCAATCTGCACGGTATCGCCCAGGCGAATCTTGCCCGAGTCGGGTTGCTCCACCCCGGTAATCATCCGGAACATGGTTGTCTTACCCGCACCGTTCGGGCCGATTACGCCGACGATACCGCCAGGCGGCAGCTGGAAGCTCAGCCCGTCGATCAGCAGTTTGTCGCCGAATCCCTTCTTCAGGTCGCTCACTTCGAGGACAACATCACCGAGCCTGGGTCCCGGCGGGATGTAGATTTCGTTGGTCTCGTTGCGCTTCTGGTAGTTTGACGAGGAGATTTCCTCAAACTGCCGGAGACGCGCCTTGGACTTGGCCTGTCTGCCTTTGGGATTGCTGCGCACCCATTCGAGCTCGTGCTGCATGGCCTTGCGCCGTGCCTTCTCCGATGCTTCCTCGTTCTGCAGGCGCGCCTCCTTCTGTTCCAGCCAGGAGGAGTAATTTCCCTCCCACGGGATGCCATGGCCGCGATCCAGCTCGAGTATCCAGCCTGCGACGTTATCGAGGAAATAACGATCATGCGTGACCGCGATTACGGTGCTCGGGTATTCGTCGAGAAAACGCTCCAGCCAGGCGACGGACTCGGCATCCAGGTGGTTCGTCGGCTCGTCGAGCAGCAGCATGTCAGGCTGCGAGAGCAACAGTCGGCAAAGTGCTACGCGGCGGCGCTCGCCGCCCGACAGCTTGCTGACATCCGCCTCCCAATCGGGCAGGCGCAGGGCGTCGGCGGCGATTTCGAGTTTGCGATCCAGTTCCCAGGCGCCCACCGCATCGATAGCGTCCTGCAGTTTGCCCTGCTCTTCGAGCAGCGCGTTCATCTCGTCGTCGCCCATGGGCTCGGCGAACTTCATGCTGATTTCGTTGAAGCGATCCAGCAGCGCCTTGGTCTCTACCACGCCTTCCTCGACATTGCCGCGTACATCCTTGTCGGGGTCGAGCTCGGGTTCCTGCGGCAGATAGCCAATCTTGATACCGGCCTGCGGCCGCGCCTCGCCATCGATCTCGGTATCGAGTCCCGCCATGATCCGCAGCAGGGTCGACTTGCCGGAGCCGTTGAGGCCGAGCACGCCGATCTTGGCACCCGGGAAAAAGCTCAGGGAGATGTCGCGAAGGATGTGTCGCTTGGGCGCCACCACTTTGGCGACGCGGTTCATGGTGTAAATGTACTGTGCCATCGTCCTGCCGTCGGTTTACGAGCGCGCATTATCAGGTATGCTGCCCAACAAGCAAACACTACAGGTGCGCGGTGCCCATGAGCGAGACTGTGCTTGTCTATCGGGATGAGTCTATCGCGGCCTACGGCTTCGGCGACCCGCATCCGTTCGGGACCGATCGGCACGACGTGTTTCACGCGGAACTCGACGAAGCGGGACTCGACGGTGCGATCGAATTCGGTCACCCGCGCCTGGCGCTGGTCGACGAGCTGGCGCTGTTTCACACCCCTGAATACATCGACAAGGTCTCGCGCCTGTCGGCCATTGGCAAGGGCTGGCTCGACGACGGTGACACGCCGGTGGTTCCCGGTATTTACGACGCCGCATCGGCCGTCGTCGGGGCCGTTCTGTGCGCGGTCGACGAAGTGATGCACGGCAACCACAGGCGCGCGTTTGTCCCGATCGCCGGCCTGCACCATGCCGCACGCGCCCATGCAGCGGGTTTTTGCGTGTTCAATGACTGCGGCGTCGCGGTCGAATACCTGCGACGCGAGTTCGGTCTCCGGCGAGTGGCCTATGTCGATATCGACGCGCACCACGGCGACGGCGTTTTCTACGGCTTTCAGGCCGACCCCGATCTGATCTTTGCCGACATCCACGAGGACGGGCGTTTCCTGTACCCCGGCACCGGCGCCAGCGAGGAAACGGGCACCGGCGCGGCGCTTGGCACGAAACTGAATATCCCGCTGGCTCCCGGCGCCGGCGATGAGGACTTTCGCGAGGCCTGGCGGCGCGTAGAGGCCTATCTGGCAGACAGCAGGCCCGAGTTCATCATCATGCAGTGCGGCGCGGACAGCCTCGAAGGCGACCCGATTACCCACCTTTGCTGGACCGAGGAGGCCCACGCCGAGGCGGCGGCATCGCTGTGTCGCCTGGCCGACGAATACTGCGATGGCCGGATCATCGGGACAGGCGGTGGCGGCTACAACCGGCGCAATCTCGCGCGTGCCTGGACGCGTGTCGTGAGGTCCTTCGCCGAAACCTGAGGCCGCCCTTCGGCGGTGCCATCTACACCACTAAACAGGTAATATCGCCTCTTTTTGCCCCCACCCTCTCGTACGGAGTATGCCCGGATGTTCGACACATCGACGACGCTAGAATCTTTCGACCCCGAAATCGCAAAAGCAATCGCTGCGGAAAACCGACGTCAGGAGGAGCACGTCGAACTCATCGCGTCGGAGAACTATGCCAGCCCGCGGGTCATGCGCGCGCAGGGCAGCACGCTGACCAACAAGTACGCGGAGGGCTATCCGGGCAAACGCTACTACGGTGGCTGCGAGTTCGTGGATGACGCGGAGCGTCTCGCCATCGAACGCGCGATGAAACTGTTTGGCGCCGACTATGCGAACGTACAGCCGCATTCCGGCTCGCAGGCCAACGCGGCCGTGTATCTTGCGCTCCTGAACGCCGGCGACACTATTCTCGGCATGAGCCTGAACGATGGCGGTCACCTCACGCACGGTTCGAAAGTGAACTTCTCCGGCAAGCTGTTTAACGCCATCCAGTACGGCCTCGAAGCCGCGACCGGGCTTATCGATTACGACCGCGTGCAGGAGCTGGCGTACGAGCACAAACCGAAAATGATCGTGGCCGGATTCTCTGCCTACTCGCAGGTCGTGGACTGGGCGCGTTTTCGGCAGATCGCGGACAGCGTAGGTGCCTACCTGGTGGTCGATATGGCGCACGTGGCCGGCCTCGTCGCGACGGGCCACTACCCCAGCCCGATGCCTTACGCCGATGTGTGCACGACGACGACGCACAAGACGCTGCGAGGCCCACGCGGCGGCCTTATTCTCGCGCGCAAGAATGACGAGCTGACAAAGAAGTTTAACTCGCTGGTTTTCCCGGGTACCCAGGGCGGTCCGCTGATGCACGTTATTGCCGCGAAGGCCATCGCCTTCAAGGAAGCAATGGAGCCCGGGTTCAAGGACTACCAGGGCAAGGTCTGCGAAAACGCGAAAGTCATGGCCGGTGTGCTGAGCGAGCGTGGTTATCCGATCGTCTCCGGCGGCACCGAGAACCACCTCATGCTGGTCAGCCTCATCGATCGCGGCATCACGGGCAAGGCAGCCGATGCCGCCCTCGGCAGCGCCAACATCACCGTCAACAAGAATTCCGTGCCGAACGATCCGCAGTCGCCGTTCGTAACCAGCGGTCTGCGTCTGGGCACGCCGGCAATAACGACGCGGGGTTTCGGCGTCGAGGAAACCCGGCAGCTAAGTGGCTGGATTGCCGATATACTCGACGACATCGAAAACAAAGCGACGATCGAGCGCGTAAAAGGGCAGGTGCTGGAGCTGTGCAAACGCTTCCCTGTTTACGTCTGATCGCTCTGCCGCCAAAGGTCCTGGAGCCTGAATGCACTGTCCGTTCTGCGCCAACGAGGAAACCAAAGTCATAGACTCGCGACTCGCGGGCGATGGCCGGCAGATTCGGCGCCGCCGCCAGTGCCTGGCATGCAATGAACGGTTTACGACATTCGAGACCGCCGAGCTCGTGATGCCGCGGTTGATCAAGAACGACAATTCGAGACAGCCGTTCGATGAGAACAAATTGCGAAACAGCATGGTGCGAGCGCTGGAAAAGCGGCCCGTGCCCAGCGACGAGCTCGAACAGGCGATCGGCCACCTGATACACCGGCTGCGCACCATGGGTGAGCGCGAGGTGCCATCGCGGCTGGTGGGCGATCTCGTAATGGAAGAACTGCGTGCGCTCGACGAAGTCGCCTACGTGCGATTTGCGTCTGTGTACCGGCGCTTTCAGGACATCACCGAATTCGAGGACGAAATCAAGCGACTGCAAAAGATTTCGGAGACCGCGGCGAGTCGCGAACAAATGTCCTTGCTGCCTGAGCTCCTCGGCAAGAAGAAGGGCTGACCGTGGCGGCGTTTTCCAGTGCCGACTGCGCGCACATGGCGCGGGCGTTGCAGCTCGCCGCCCGCGGCCAATACTCCGCACGTCCCAATCCGATGGTGGGCTGCGTCATTGCCAGGGAGGATACCGTGGTCGGCGAAGGCTGGCACGAGCGGGCGGGCGAAGCGCACGCGGAGGTCAATGCGCTTGCCATGGCCGGCGCCAGGTCGAAGGGAGCGACCGCCTACGTTACGCTGGAGCCCTGTGCGCATCACGGAAGAACGCCGCCCTGCGCAGCGGCACTGATCGATGCCGGCATCGGCAGGGCCGTCGTAGCGATGCAGGATCCTTTCACGGAGGTGGCCGGACGCGGGCTGGAGCGTCTCAAGTCGGCAGGAATAGTCACGGAGCTGGGCCTCATGCAGGGCGAAGCCGAGGCGCTCAACAGGGGATTTCTCGCGCGGGTAACGCGCGGCCGTCCCCTGGTTCGGCTGAAGGTCGCGGCGAGCCTCGACGGTGCGATTGCGATGAAGGGTGGCGAGAGCCAATGGATCACCGGCCCGGAAGCGCGCGATGACGTGCAGCGCCTGCGGGCGCGATGCGGGGCAATCATGACGGGGATCGGTACCGTCCTGGCGGACGATCCCTCCCTGAATGTTCGGCTCGCGGCGCTGTTACAGCACGCTTCGCAGCCGCTCAGGGTGGTTCTCGACAGCCGATTGCGCATGCCCGTTACGGCCGGCATGCTGGGCCTGCCGGGGGATACTCTGGTGTGCTGCGCAGGTAAACAGCGCGCGGAGCCGCTCGAGGATGCCGGTGCCGAGGTGCGATCATTCGGGGCCGATGGAGCGAGAGTCGATGCGGCGGCGGTCCTCGAGGAACTTGCCCGGCGCGGCGTCAATGATCTCCTGGTCGAGGCGGGTCCCGGCCTGGCGGGCCACCTGCTGGACGCGCAACTGGTCGACGAACTTGTGATTTACCAGGCACCCCACATAATGGGAAGCGAGACCAGGACGATGTTCGAAACGCCCTCCTGGCAACGCCTTGCGGACCGCAAGGCGCTCGACATAATCGACGTTCGCCGCATCGGCAGCGATACGCGCATCACCGCCAGGGTTCAGAACTGATGTTTACCGGAATTATCAAGGCCAAGGGAACGATCACAGCTATCCAGCCTCGCGGCGGGGACATGCGGCTGACGGTTCGCTCGACGGGCCTTGCCTGGTCCGAATTCGAGCTCGGCGAGAGCATCGCCGTCAATGGCGTCTGCCTGACCGCCGTGGCATTTCATGACGACGGTTTCGATACGGATGTCTCTGTCGAGACTCTGAACGTGACGGCATTGGGCAAGCTCGGCGTCGGATCGCCCGTCAACCTGGAACCCTCGTTGAGCCTTGGACAACGCCTCGGCGGCCATCTTGTGAGCGGACACATCGATTGTACCGGTACCGTTGTCTCGAGAGCCGCGGATGCGCGGTCGGTAAGACTCGTCGTCGAGATTCCCAAGGCGTTCGGACGTTACGTGGCCAGGAAGGGCTCGGTATGCGTCGACGGTGTCAGCCTTACCATCAACGAAGTATCGGCCAGCGGCTTCGAGGTGAATATCATTCCGCACACGGCCGAGGTCACGATTATCGACGAGTATGCGGTCGGCACCGTCGTCAATGTCGAGGTTGACTTGCTGGCGCGCTACACGGAGCGCCTGCTTGATCCGGACGGAAACGGCATTTCAATGGATCTACTCAAGGCGCATGGTTATGCCTGACAACACGACGACGCACCCCAGCGTGCATGCCTCAATTTTCAGTGACATCGATGACATCATTGCCGACATAGCCGCCGGTAAAATGGTCATCATGGTCGATGATGAGAACCGTGAAAACGAAGGCGATCTCATCATGGCGGCCGAAAAGATCCGGCCGGAAGACGTCAACTACATGGCTACCCATGGGCGCGGGCTCATCTGCCTGACCCTCGTCCGGGAGCGCTGCAAGCAGCTTCGCCTGCCATTGATGGTCAGCGATACCGACGAGCATCACGCCACCAATTTCACGATTTCCATCGAAGCGGCCGAGGGGATAACGACCGGCATCTCGGCACACGACCGTGCCAAGACTATTCAGGCCGCCGTTGCTCGCGACGCCCGGCCCGAGCACCTCAGGCAACCCGGACATATCTTCCCGGTCATGGCACAGCCCGGCGGCGTGCTGACGCGCGCCGGGCATACCGAGGCAGGATGCGATCTTGCGCGTCTCGCCGGCCTGGAACCCGCGGCCGCTATCGTCGAGATACTGAACGAGGACGGCTCGATGGCGCGGCGCCCCGATCTCGAGAAGTTTGCGAAGAAGCACGGTGTCCGCATCGGCACTATCGCCGACCTCATTCGCTACCGCCTCGAGAAAGAACGCAACGTGGAACGCATCAAGGAGCAGGTCGTCGAGACCGAGTACGGTCAGTTCACGATGGTTTGCTATGACGACCACATCAATCATTGCGTCCATGTTGCGCTCGTCAAGGGTGACCTCGCGGCTATCGAGGCGCCGCTGGTTCGCGTTCACCTGCAGGACACGCTGGGCGACGTCATCGGCGTGAAGAGCGCCTCGCTGGGCTGGCCGCTGCACGATGCCATCGAGCGAATTTCACAGGAAGAGGCGGGCGTCATCGTGGTGCTGCGTGATCAGGAATCGTCCCGCGAATTCATGGACTCGGTCGAGGGGCTGGGACAAGAGCGAAACGAGCTCGATGAGCGTCGTAGCGGCGACATGGTGTTGCGAACCTATGGCGTCGGCGCCCAGATCCTGCGTGACCTCGGCCTCAGCAAAATCCGTGTATTATCGGCGCCTAAACAAATGTACGCGATTTCGGGTTTCGACCTCGAGATTATGGAATACGTCTGAGCACGGCGCCGAATCATGGAAAAGATCAAGACAACAGAGGGCGATCGCATCGTGCGGGACGGGCGTTTCGCCATTGTCGCGGCGCGTTTCAATGATTTCATCGTCGAGTCGCTGATCAAGGCGGCGCTGCGCTGCCTTCGACAGCATGGTGCGGCCGATGCCGATATCGAAATCATTCGCGTTCCGGGCGCCTACGAAATACCGATCGCCGTCGATAAGGTAGCGTCCACACGCCGGGTCGACGGCATCATCGCGCTCGGCGCTGTCATCCGGGGTGCCACGCCGCACTTCGACTACGTCGCCGGCGAATGCGTCAAGGGCATCACGTCGGCCGGGCAGAAGCATGGTATCCCGGTCGGTAACGGCGTACTGACCGTCGATACCATCGAGCAGGCGATCGAACGTGCCGGGACGAAAGCGGGCAACAAGGGTGAGGAAGCCACGCTTGCCGTTATCGAGATGGTCAACCTGCTCCGGAGGATCGACTGAGTCATGTACGCGAGCGGACCAGAAAAACACACTCGTCGCATCGACTGACGCCAGATTCCATGAGCGAGCCCAGTTCAAAAGGATCCGGCGCGCGGACGCGTGCACGCGAGCTGTTGCTGCAGGCCCTGTATCAGAAACAACTGGCGGGACATCCGCACACCGAGCTGCTGTCCCAGTTTCGCGAGCAGGTTGCATACGCGCGCGTCGACCAGGAGTACTTCGATGAACTACTCGCCGTAATCTGCGAGACAGAGGACGATCTCGAGCAGCTGATCGCCACGCTGATAGACCGGCCACTCGAGCAACTGGATCCCGTCGAGCTCGGCATCCTGCTCATCGGAACCCACGAATTGCAATCGAGGATCGACATTCCGTACAAGGTGGTGATCAACGAGAGCGTCAACCTCGCAAAACGTTTCGGTGCGCTCGACGGCCACAAGTACATCAACGCCTGCCTGGACGCCGCTGCCAAAACCCTTCGCAAGGCAGAGGTGCAGGCGAACGTCGGTGGATGAGTTTGAGCTGATACGTCGATTCTTCACGCGCCCGGTCAGCGCATCGGGCATCGTGACCGGCATCGGCGACGACGGTGCCGTGCTTCGTCCGGAGCCCGGCTTCGATCAGGTGCAGGTTATCGACACGCTGGTCGAGGGCGTGCATTTTCCCGCCGACACGGCCCCCGCCGACATTGGCTACCGCGCAGTCGCCGTGAATCTCTCCGACGTCGCCGCGATGGGGGCGAGGCCGTGCTGTATGACGCTGGCGCTCACCTTGCCCGGGAAAGATGAGCGGTGGGTAGCTGCTTTTGCCGACGGCCTGTTTGCGGCAGCGGACGAGTTCGATGTTGCGTTGATTGGTGGTGACACGACGAGCGGCGAACGCGTTGTCGCGACGGTGCACATCACGGCGACAGTCGAAGCCGGCAAGGCGCTGCTGCGCAGCGGCGCCAGGGCTGGCGACAGCATCTTTGTGACGGGGTCGGTAGGCGATGCCGCTGCCGGTCTCTGGCTGCTGAATCACGGCGACCATGACGAATTCCTCGTGCGGCGCTTTCTGCGCCCGAGCGCGCGTATTGCGACAGGCTCTCGTCTCGCCGGTCGGGCGACGGCGGCGATCGATGTGTCCGACGGGCTGGCGGGCGACCTTTGCAAGCTGTTGGCGGCAAGCCACGTTGGCGGCGAGCTCGACGTCGACCGATTGCCGTATTCGGAAGCGATGAAGTCGCGGTTCGACGCCGGGGAAAGAACCCGCTTCGCGCTGAGCGGTGGCGATGACTATGAGCTCTGTTTTACGGCAAGCGCGGATGCACTCGACGGCATCGATAACGTGACGCGGATAGGCCGCGTTGTTCCGGGCGCCGGACTCGTTTGCCTGGACCGCGGTGTCGTTGTGGAATGCGATGACAGCGGGTACCGTCACTTCCTGTGAAGCCGCCGACAGAAAAGAACTCGCAAGCGGTCGCTGCCCGCACCGTCTTCACCGATCCGGTGAATTTCCTGGCTTTCGGATTCGGCACGGGCCTTGCGCCCGTCGCGCCGGGGACCGCGGGTTCTCTCCCCGGCGTACTGTTGTTCTGGCTGACGCTGGACTTCGGACTTTATGTTCAATTGACCGTGGCAGCGGTGCTGGTCATTGCGGGCGTGTGGATATGCGGTGAAAGCGCGCGCCGTATCGGTGTTCACGACCACGGCGGCATCGTCTGGGACGAGATCGCAGGCATGTATCTGACGCTGCTGGCAGCACCGTTGACGCCAATTGGCTGGTTGGCCGCATTCGTGCTTTTTCGCGTGATGGATATTGTCAAACCCTGGCCGATTCGGGACCTGGATCACAGACTGGGCGGGGGCGTGGGAATTATGCTGGACGACCTCGTAGCCGCGCTGTATGCCGCAGTAGTACTGGGTTTATACAGGTGGCTCATGATCTGACCAGTTGAGACAGCATGGCGACCAAGGTAAGCGATATCGAACGCGCGGGCGGCGTTCCCGACAAGATCGGCAAGTACGTCATCATCAACAAAATCGGTCGCGGTAGCACGGGTATCGTTTACCTGTCTCACGATCCCTACTATCGCCGCGACGTCGCGATCAAAGTCTACAACATCGAAGAAGACCAGGACGCCGAGCGTGCCAAGGTTTCTCGCAAGATGTTCTTCAACGAAGCGCACATGGTCGGCATGCTGCAACACCCGAACATCATGCCGATCTACGACGCAGGTGAAGAAGACGGCAGCTACTACGTGGTTACCGAGCACATCCAGGGCGCCAGGACGCTCGCCGCCTATTGCCGGCCGGACAACCTGCTTCGCGTCGACGATGTTGTCGAGATCATCTACAAATGCGCAAAGGCGCTGCACTACGCCCATGGTCGTGGTGTCATTCACCGTGACATCAAGCCGAGCAACGTCATGCTGACGATCGATAACGACGTGCGCATCATCGATTTCGGTATCGCCATCGTCAGCGACTCGGACGTATCCCGTATCGAGGGTATTGCAGGAAGCCCGAGCTATATGTCACCCGAGCAGGTGCAGTCTGAAGAACTGACGTCGCGCTCCGACCTGTATTCGCTCGGTGCCGTCATGTACGAGTTGCTGACCGGTTTTCGACCGTTCCGCGCCGATAACCTGTCCAAACTGCTGCACCAGATCGTCTACGCGACGCCGCCACCGATTCACACCTATCGGGACGATCTGCCGGAGGAACTCGAGCATGTCGTTATGACGACGATGCAAAAGGAACCCTCGAAACGCCTGACCACCGGCAATGCGATGGCGGCGGAGCTGACGCGGGTCTACAAGGATCTGCGGCAGAAGTACGACAGCCTCGACAATCAGGAGCATTTCGACCTGTTGCGCACGCTGACGTTCTTCCACGAGTTCTCGCATGCCGAAATCTGGGAGGTTCTGCGCGCGTCGGACTGGCATGAGTACAAGGATGGCGAGGACATCGTGCGCGAAGGCGAGGTCGACGACCGCTTCTATATTATCGTGGCAGGCAGCGTGACCGTGCAGGCCAACGGCACCAGCCTGGGCGCCTTGTCGAACGGCGACTGCTTTGGCGAGACCAGCTACGTGAGCGGCGCTAAGCGACAGGCGTCTATCAGGGCCGAAGGGCAGGTGACGATTCTGCGCGTCAGCTCCTCGCTGATGGAACAGGTCTCATCGGCTTGCCAGCTGCGCTTCAACAAGGTCTTTCTGCGGGCATTGATCAATCGCCTGCAGGGCAGCGGCGGCGCCAATACCTGATTCCTGCCCTGTGATCTCGCGGCGAATGCCGCTTTCCCGATCCGCCGGGCCTCACATTCTACAAGCGCATGCGTGACTGCGACTGTCGTGCCGTCGGCACACACAAGCTGGATTTCATTGGCGGACCCGCGCAGTATATCGATCCACACGAATCGATTACTGCCAATGAAAGGAAGATACATGATGAAGCGCCTGGCTTGCCTTGCCGCAGTTCTGCTGGCTGCACCCGCAATTTCTGCCGACCTGAACGATGCCGTCCGAAAAGACTATGACGAGCACCTGGCGAGCCTGTTCGACTATTTCCATCGTAATCCCGAACTGTCCACGGTCGAATTCGAGACCGCTAAACGCATGGCCAGCGAGCTCCGCTCGGCAGGGTTCGAAGTGACCGAAAACGTCGGCGGTACCGGGGTCGTGGCGATGCTCAGGAACGGCCCGGGCCCGCTGGTCATGATGCGCGCGGACATGGACGGCTTGCCGGTCGAGGAGAAATCCGGTCTGGAAAACGCGTCACGGGCGACGCAAAAAGACCCGATCACCGGCAGTGAGGTGTTCACCATGCATGCCTGTGGGCACGACGTGCACATCACCAGCCTGGTCGGCACGGCACGCCGCATGGCCGAGCGCAAGGATGACTGGAATGGCACGCTCATGCTCATCGTGCAGCCGGCCGAGGAACGCGTGCTCGGCGCGCGAGCCATGAAGGACGACAATCTCTGGGAGCGTTTCGGCAAGCCTGATTACGCGCTGGCCTTCCACGTGTCGTCCAGCGACGTGGCAGGCATTATCAACGTCTCCGAAGGCAGCCCCTACGCCGGCGCCGATACGGTCGACATCATCATTCGAGGCGTCGGCGCGCACGGCGCAAGTCCGCACCGTGGCAAGGACCCGATCGTGCTGGGCAGCCAGATCGTCCTGGCGCTCCAAACCCTGGTGTCGCGGGAACTGTCGCCTCGCGATCCGGGCGTCGTAACGGTGGGTTCCTTCCACTCAGGCACAAAGCACAACATCATTTCGGACGAGGCCCATCTTCAGCTGACGGTGCGCAACACGAACGAAGAGACGCGCGCAATCCTCCTGAATGGTATCAAGCGAATCGCCGAAAACATGGGGCGCGTCGCCGGACTGCCGGAAGACATGTTGCCCGAGGTCATCATCTCGGACGAAAGCGTTCCGCCTACCACCAATGACCCCGAGCTGACGCGGCGTCTGAAGGTCGCCTGGACCGATGCGATGGGTGATGAGGCCGTTGTCGACATACCGACAAAAGGAATGGGTGCGGAAGATTTCCCGTTCTTCACCGCTGACCCCGCAATACCGAGCGTTTACTGGGCGATCGGCGGAACGCCGCAGGAAGACTTCGATACCGAGTCTGCCGGCGGCCCCCCGGTTCCGAGCCATCATTCGCCATTATTCAAGATTTCGCCGGAGCCGGCCGTGGTTGCGGGCGTCGAATCGACGGTCGTTGCGCTGATGGCGCTCATGCAGGACTGAGACCTCGACGGCAACCGAACCGAACCGCCCCGTAGGAGCGGCCCCCAGGCCGCGAAGCGCAGCGGCAGCCGCCAGGCTTAAAAAACGGCATCGGCCTCTACCGCGCCGTTATCAATGCGGTCGCGGCCACTGGCCGCTCCTACAGCGAAGATCCAGTCATAGGTAAGGCAACCATCCGGACTTCAATAGCCTTCAATCCTCGTCGTCGATCAGGAAATCATCCAGGTCTTCGCTGCCGGCGCTCTTTAGCAGGATCTCGACTTTCTGTTCGGCTTCCTTCAGGGCATTCTGACAGCCACGCGTCAGCTTGATGCCTTCCTCGAATTTCTTCATGGCCTTTTCGAGCGACAGCTCACCGGATTCGAGTTCCTCGACCAGCGCCTCGAGATCCGACAGGGATTTCTCGAGATTGAATTTTTTCCCGGAGCTCATGGGTGTCTTCCGCAACAGAGGAGCGCCGATACGCTACAGAGAGCGTCGCTCATCGTCAATCGCCCTCAACGACGCGGGCGCTGGTACTGGGGGTTTCCACGGTTGACAGGAATAGGGCGGAGGCATACAGTCATTGTTCATTAGACTCGGTCTAATTTACAGTCGTTATCATCTGAGAGGGGACGCAACGTGTCACTAAAAGGCAGCAAGACAGAAAACAACCTCAAAGACGCATTTGCCGGTGAATCGCAGGCGAACCGTCGTTACCTTTATTTCGCAGCGAAAGCCGACGTCGAGGGTTACAACGATGTAGCCGCTGTTTTCCGTTCAACGGCCGAAGGTGAAACCGGCCACGCGCACGGGCACCTGGAATACCTGGAAGAAGTAGGCGATCCGGCGACCGGACTGCCCATCGGCGGAACGGCACAAAACCTCGCGGCGGCCATCGCCGGCGAGACCCACGAGTACACCGATATGTACCCGGGCATGGCCAAGACGGCTCGCGACGAGGACTTCGACGAGATTGCCGACTGGTTCGAGACGCTGGCCAAAGCGGAACGGTCGCACGCGAACCGTTTCCAGAAAGCACTCGATTCGCTCGATGACTGAGCGCTGACAGGAATGCCGGGCCGTCAGGCCCGGCGATTCTTGCCGCTGGAACCTCGATGAGCAAGCAGGAAGGCAGGCGCGAAGGCAGCCTTGAAGCGCCGACGAGACATCCACTCGACTGGAAGTCGGACGTGTTTTACGACGAGGAGCCCCTGTTCGAAGAACTCGAACGGGTATTCGACATCTGTCATGGCTGCAGACGCTGTTTCAATCTCTGCAACTCGTTTCCCACGCTGTTCGATGCCGTCGATGAGTCCGACACCATGGAAGTCGATGGCGTGCCCAAGAAAGTCTATTGGGACGTTGTGGATCACTGTTACCTCTGCGACATGTGTTACATGACGAAGTGCCCGTACGTGCCGCCGCATGAGTGGAACGTGGATTTTCCGCACCTGATGCTGCGTGCCAAGGCGGCGCGCTTCAGGAAGCAGGGCGCCTCACTCCGCGACAAGGTCCTGAGCTCGACCGATACCGTGGGCAAGCTTGCCGGCATTCCGGTGGTCGTGAACGCCGTCAATGCGACCAACCGCAGCAAGACCGGTCGAAAACTCGTCGAAAAAACGCTCGGCGTACATCGAGACGCGCCGGTGCCGCCGTATCATTCGGCAACCGCCCGAAAACGGTTGAAGCGACTTGCCGAGGTCGGCGCAGTAACGGGCCGCCCGACCGCGGGCACGCGCGGCAAGGTCGTGCTCTATACGACCTGCTATGGCAACAGAAATCATCCCGAGATCGACGAAGACCTGGTCGCGGTTTTCGAACACAATGGCATCCCGATGGCGCTGGCCGAAAAAGAGGTCTGCTGCGGCATGCCGAAACTGGAGCTCGGCGACCTCGAGTCCGTTGCCAGGGCCAAGGAAGTGAATATCCCGGTACTTGCCGCCATGGTCGATGCGGGCTGGGATATCGTCACGCCGATTCCGTCGTGTACGCTGATGTTCAAGCAGGAACTGCCGCTGATGTTCCCGGACGACGCGGACGTCGCGAAAGTCCGCGCAGCCATGTTCGATCCTTTCGAATACCTGATGCTGCGTCACAAGGACGGGCAGCTCAAGACCGAGTTCAAGCAGCCGCTTGGCAAGGTGTCCTACCAGGTTCCCTGTCACCTCAGGGTGCAGAATATCGGGCTCAAGACGCGCGATGCCCTGCAACTCGTTCCGGGCACGACGGTCGACGCGATCGAACGTTGTTCCGGACATGATGGTACCTACGCCGTCAAGACGGAGTTCCACGAGGTGTCAAAGAAGATTGCGCGACCTGTCGTGAACAAGGTGAAAAAAGCCGAGGCTGATCATTTTGTCAGCGACTGTCCCATGGCGGCCGAGCAGGTCGCGCAGGGCCTGGAGAATCACAAAGCCGACAACCCGATGAGTCTGTTACGACTGGCCTACGGAATATGAAAACGATGCAAAAACTGACACGCGACAAATTATTCAGCCTCGAGCAGTACGCCGAAGCGCGACCGGCCTTCCGTAAAGAAGTCCTGGAGCACAAGCGCAATCGACGCCTTCCACTGGGCACGAATGCCGCACTCTATTTCGAGGACCTGCTGACCATGCAGTACCAGGTCCAGGAAATGCTGCGCATCGAACGCATCTTCGAGGCGGACGGCATTAACGAAGAGCTGGAGGCCTACAATCCGCTCATTCCGGATGGCTCGAACTGGAAAGCGACCTTCATGATCGAGTTCCCGGAGGTAGAGGAGCGTCGCGCCATGCTGACGCAGCTCAAAGGAATCGAGAATCGCGTATATGTCCAGGTTGCCGACTTCGATCGCGTCTTTGCGCATGCCGACGAGGATCTCGAGCGTTCTGACGATGAGAAGACGTCCGCGGTGCATTTCCTGCGATTTGAATTCCCCCCGGAACAGGTCGCCGCACTGAAAGACGGCGCGTCGCTGCTCGCCGGCATCGATCACGAGAATTATCGTGTCGAGATCAACCCGGTTGCGGACAACATCCGGCAGTCCCTGGTCGCCGACTTCGACTAGCTATTCGCAGGCTCATCCATTTTTAGCGGGTGCGCCCGCTATTCATTCAGGCTAGAATCGCGCCGGGCACCTTTCTGGCAATCTGATAACTGGCTATCCGATTGATGAGTAAACGATACGACGCGGCGGACATCGAGGTCCTCAGCGGACTCGAACCTGTTCGACGCCGGCCGGGCATGTACACGGATACAACGCGGCCAAACCACCTCGCTCACGAAGTCATTGACAACAGCATCGACGAGGCGCTTGCGGGCTACTGCAAGAAGCTGGACGTTACCGTCTTCAAAGACGGCTCGCTGGAAGTGGCGGATGATGGTCGCGGCATGCCGGTCGACAAACACCCCAAGGAAAAAATCCCGGGCGTCGAATTGATCCTCACGCGCCTGCACGCCGGCGGCAAGTTCTCCAACGAGAATTACCAGTACTCGGGCGGACTGCACGGTGTCGGCGTGTCGGTCGTGAATGCACTGTCGAAAAATCTTGAGGTATGGATTCGACGCGGTGCCAAGGAATACAACATGAGTTTTGCCGGCGGCAAGAAACGCGGCAAGCTCGAGGTTGTCGGCAGCGTAGGCAAGGCCAACACGGGCACCACGATCCGCTTCTGGCCGGACGAGAAGTACTTCGATTCGCCGAAGTTCTCGATTCCCAGCCTGAAACACGCGTTGCGCGCCAAGGCTGTGCTGTGCCCCGGCATTACCGTTCGGCTGAGAGTCGAAAAGACCAGGGAAAAATTCGAATGGTGCTACGCGGGGGGGCTGGAGGAATACCTTCTCGAAGAAATCGGTGTTGCGGAAATGCTGCCGGCGGAACCCTTCTCGGGCAGCGTGACCGGCAATAACGAAGCGCTCGACTGGGCCCTGGTGTGGACTGTCGATGGCGGCACCAGCGTTACGGAAAGCTACGTCAACCTTATTCCGACGCCGCAGGGCGGCACGCATGTCAACGGGCTGCGTACGGGGCTCACGAATGCGCTGCGCGAGTTTTCCGACTTCAGGAACCTGCTGCCGCGCGGCGTCAGCATCGCGCCCGAGGATGTCTGGGACGGCCTCAGCTTCGTATTGAGCACCAAGCTTGAAGACCCGCAGTTTTCCGGCCAGACCAAGGAGCGACTGTCGTCGCGCGAGTCCGCCGCTTTCGTTGCCGGCATCATCAAGGATAATTTTGCACTCTGGCTGAACCAGCATCCCGAAACCGGCGACCAGATAGCGCAGCTCGCGATCGGCAAGGCGCAGCGGCGCCTGAAGTCGGCGAAGCAGGTCGTTCGCAAGAAAATCGTTTCGGGTCCCGCGCTCCCCGGCAAGCTTGCGGACTGCACTTCGCAGGAGCCGGCGCTTTGTGAGATATTTCTCGTCGAAGGCGATTCTGCCGGCGGCTCGGCCAAGCAGGCACGGGATCGGACGACCCAGGCGATCATGCCGCTGCGAGGCAAGATACTGAATACCTGGGAAGTCGATTCCGGCGAGATACTGGCATCCCAGGAAGTACACGACATTTCCGTGGCGCTGGGCGTCGATCCCGGTACCAACAACATCGACGGGCTTCGCTACCACAAGGTGTGCATCCTGGCGGACGCCGACTCCGACGGGCTGCACATCGCGACGCTGCTTTGCGCTCTTTTCCTCAGGCACTTCCGCGAGCTGGTCATGGCCGGTCACGTGTATGTCGCCATGCCGCCGTTGTATCGCGTCGATGTCGGCAAGGAGGTGTATTACGCACTCGATGAAGGCGAGCGCAAAGGCATTCTGGATCGGATCGAAGCCGAGAAGAAACGCGCCAAGGTAAGTGTCACGCGCTTCAAGGGACTGGGCGAGATGAACCCGGCGCAGCTCAGGGAAACGACCATGAACCGCGATACGCGACGGCTCGTGCAACTGACGGTCAAGGCCAGGGACAACGCGGAGCAGGTCATGGACATGCTGCTAGCCAAGAAACGGGCCAAGGATCGCCGGCAGTGGCTGGAAACCAAGGGCGACCTGGCGGAGGTATGACGACCATGCAGAGCAGTTTGAACCTCGAGGGCGTGGAGCAGCAGTCGCTGAAGGACTATACGGAGAAAGCGTATCTCGATTATTCGATGTACGTCATTCTCGATCGCGCGCTGCCGCAGATCGGTGACGGCCTGAAACCCGTACAGAGACGAATCATCTATGCGATGAGCGAGCTGGGTCTCTCGGCTGCCTCAAAGCCCAAGAAGTCCGCGCGCACGGTCGGTGACGTCATCGGCAAGTTCCATCCGCACGGCGATTCGGCCTGTTACGAGGCAATGGTCCTGATGGCACAGGACTTCTCCTATCGCTACCCGGTCATTGACGGGCAGGGCAACTGGGGATCGACGGATGATCCGAAGTCCTTCGCGGCCATGCGATATACGGAATCCCGGCTGACGCCCTACGCGAAGAGCCTGTTACAGGAACT
>JBFELT010000025.1:0-23552 GCA_041552015.1 Woeseiaceae bacterium | reverse complement strand
GCTCGATTGCGGTGCTGCCGATCGACAACCTGAGCGGCGACCCGGCGAATCAGTATATCGTTGACGGCATCAAGAATGTGCTTGCGCGGCGACTCTCGGAAGTCCCGGGGCTTGCGATCAAGAATACGCGCGTCCGCTACGACGGCGAACCGTCGCGGATTGCCAGGATTCTCGATGTCGACGGTGTCCTGTCCGGAGCGGTACAGCTACAGGATGACACGCTGAAAGTGACCTACCTCGTGACGAGAGGCCGAGACAATGTGACGATCGGGTCGGGCGAGGTCGACGGCAATCTCGCTGGCATATTTGCCTTGCAGGAACGCCTCGCAAACGAAGTGCGCAGGGAACTGACGAACTCGAAAACAGCGACGCCGGTCGCCGTGCATACACCCAATGCGAGTGCCTACAATCGTTATATGCGGGGAATGTACGCGCTCGACCATCGCGGTGAGGGTGAGAACCTCGAGAAGGCCGTCAGGCTGTTCCAGGACTCGATCAGGCTCGATGACAGGTACGGGCCTTCCTACCTGGCACTGGCGACTGCCTATGCCTTGATGCCTTATTACCGTAACCTGCCCGTGCTGGAAACCAATCGCGCGGCGATCCAGACCGTTGAGGAAGGCATAGCGGTTGATACCAGTATCTCGGCTGCCGCGGGGGCAATTTACGGCAGTGCCTTTCACCAGCAGAAGCAGTGGTCGGCGTCCGAGGACGCGTATCGCCGTGCGACCTCGGTCGCGGTCGTCGACCCGATCGCCTTCAACTGGTACTCACGCATGCTCAACAGTGTCGGTCGCCTGGACGACGCGCTCGAGCAGGCGCTGAGAGCAGAAGCCATCGACCCGGACAACGGCGTCGTCAACAGCCGGGTCGCGATTGTGTACACCTGGCTTGATAACGCGGAGCGTGCGCATGATTATTTCGAGCGAGCGAGAGAACTCGGCGGGAGTGGCACCATGCACCTGCTCGCCTATGCGCTGCTGCTGATTCGGGAGGGCCGCGTGGACGAGGCTGAAGCAATAGCCGTCACGGGCGTGACAATGGCGAACGCCGATACCCGATGGATCCGCCCCGTATTTGCCGCATTCTCGGACCCATCCTTTTCCCAAAGCGCGCTGGCGATACTGGACGATATTGCGGCCGAGGGTGCCCTCGAACCCGAAGTCGTCGTGACTGCGAGAACGATGCTGGGAGATACCGACGGTGCGATGGCCGTTGCCGGCAGGCTCGAGGAGCCCGGCGAATGGTTTCAGATGGATCTGCTGTATGCGCCTGAGCTAAAGCCCTTGCGTGATCATCCCGATTTCATGCCGCTGCTGCGGCGCCTGGGCGTCGTCGACTACTGGCAGGAAGCCGGTTGCGTATTCGACGGCGACAAGGCTACCTGTCGAGCCGACTAGCCCGGGTTAGTCCTCGCTGACCTTGCCGCGCGCTTTCTTGATCGCGCTGCGGTGACTTTTCTGCTGAAGACGTTTCTGTTTGGCTTTCTTTCCCGGCCGGGTCGGGATTCGTCTCTTCGGCTTTTGCATGGCTTTTTGTAACAGCTCGACCAGCCTCTGCAGTGCAGCCTGCCGATTCCTTTCCTGGCTTCGCGACTGCTGGGCCTTGATGATGAGCACGCCATCGGAAGTAATGCGCCTGTCGCTGCTCGCTAGCAGTCTCTCCTTCAGGGCGTCGTCCAGCGCGCTGCTATTGGCTATGTCGAAGCGCAGGTGAATAGCCGTCGCGACCTTGTTGACGTTTTGTCCGCCGGCACCCTGCGAACGAACGGCCGACGTTTCGATTTCTGCCAGTGGGATGCTGAGTCGATCCGAGATTTTCAGGGTATCCACGCAAGCTCCCGGGTTCGCGGTATTACGGTTTCGGCGCATTGGTCCGGAATGTGTGAGAATGCGCGCATACTGTCTCCCGTCGATCGCCGCCATGCAACTGCGCAATCTGGGCCTGCTCGTGGCCTGCCAACTGATATCGACAACCGGTTCCATCGTCATGGTAACGCTGGGCGGCATTATCGGCTCGACCCTGGCATCGAACAAGGCGTTCGCGACGCTGCCGCTGTCGATGATGGTCGTGGCCGTGGCGGCGACAACCATTCCGGCGACCATGCTGATGCGCAGGATCGGCAGAAGGGCCGGCTTCGCATTGTCGTCGTTAAGTGCCGCGTTCGCGGTTCTTGTGGCCGTGGTCGCGCTGCGGCAGGCAAGCTTTGCCCTGTTTATTCTGTCGATGATGCTGTTCGGAATAAACATGGCCTTCACGCAGCAGTACCGCTACGCGGCGGCGGAGAGCGTGGCGCCAAGATTCGTGCCTCGGGCCGTTTCTTTCGTATTGCTCGGCTCGATCGGTGGTGCGTTTCTCGGTCCTTTACTCGCAACGCAAGGACAGGGCTGGCTGACCAGCATCCCGCATGCCGGGACGATGCTGGCGCTAGGCGTTCTGTTCGTCGTGCAGGCGATGCTGTTTCTCGGGCTCGGCGCCGTGCAGGAGCATGCGGAACACGCGCAGTTGCGCAGCGAGCGGCCGCTTGGCGAGATCGTGCGCCAGCCGGTATTCATCGTGGCGGTGCTCGGCGGCACTGTCGGCTATGGGCTGATGACGCTCGTCATGACGGCGACCCCACTCATCATGCATATCAACGATGGCTATTCGCTCGAGGAGACCGCGGCCGTCATTCGTGTGCACGTACTCGGCATGTATGTGCCGTCGCTGGCCGCCGGCTTCCTCATCGAGAAATTCGGTGTCACCAAACTTATGTTTGCTGGTGCACTCGGACTACTGGCGACCTCGGTCATCGGCTTACAGGGCCACACTTACCTGCATTACTGGTGGGCGCTGATGTTGCTGGGTATCGGCTGGAATTTCCTGTACGTCGGCGGCACGACCTTGCTTACCTACACGTATTCGATGGCGGAGCGCTTTCGCGCCCAGGCCGTCAACGAGTTCCTGGTATTCGGCACCTCGGCTACGGCGTCGCTGCTGGCCGGTACCGTCATGTATTTCTTCGGCTGGACGACGTTGATGTTGCTGCCGGTCCCCATACTGCTTGCAATCTGTATTGCACTGCTACTGGTCAGGAAGGACCCGCTGCTGGATCGGACGGGCGCGGAACACTAGAAGTTGTAGACGAAGCCCAGGCTGACGACAGGCCAGGCCTTGAAGTCGCTCATCTCATTTTCGAGCTCGAGGCGCTCGTTCTCCAGCTCCGTCGCCAGCGCGGCCTGAATCGCGGGCGGCGCGTTTGCAAGCCCGGTTGCCTCGAGCGTAACGTCCGGCTCTCCCTGCCACAACACGCCGAAATCGAGGTTCAGGCCAACTTTGCCGAAGATCTCGAAGTCGTAACCAACGCCCACATAGGGTGCGGTGCTGCCGAACGACGTGACGCTCTGCAGGGTGCCGACGTCGGCCGCGCTGAACGTGTTGTTGCCGATGTCGAACGGCTGTCCGCCGGTATCCTGGCTGACCATGCTGAATTCGTTGCCGTTCGATATGACACCGGCGGTGACCCGAAAAGGACTCAGCGGGAAGCGAAAATTGCCGGTGGCGTAATAGGTGTCGAGCGAGAACGTCGCATCGTAGTTGATGCCCGCCTGTGAGCCATTGTCGTCGTACTCGAAGCTGTTGACGCCCATACGCACGTCCAGCCAGGGCAGCGGGCTCCAGCGGCCTTCGAGACCCAGTCCCAGTGTGCCGGCCTTGAGGCCGACGCCGATATCCGCCGAAGCGGCGTTGCATGCGATAAGTGCCAGCACTGCCAGTGCTGACGTCCAAAGACGGCTTTTCATGGTTGTACCGACCCAAACGCGAAAAGGGTCTTTCAGCCTATACGCACGTCACGGAAGCGACTGTGCGATGTGTCACAGCTAGCCCGAATATTCCGATTCATTATCCGACTCCTTCCCGGATCTTGCCGATGAGTCGCCGCGGCAGCCGGGAATGATCGGTGAAACCCGGGTGGCGTTCGAGCCGCTTATGTCAAATCGCCAGCCTCCCATTTCCGGACGATCGCGGCGCGCGCATCCGGATCTATGTTGATCCTGCCGAGATCGCCTTTGACATGTGGCAGCTGCAAAAGGCGCCTGTCCATGACACGAAACCAGAGCCACGGAAGGTAGGCCAGCAGGTACATCCCGAAATAGCCGTTGGGAAGTGTCGGCAGATTCTCGAAATGTCGGAGTGACTGGTAGCGCCTCAGCGGATGGGCGTGATGATCGGAATGACGCTCCAGGTGAAACAGGACAAGGTTGCTCAGGATGTGATTGCTGTTCCAGGAGTGGTGGGGCTCACAGCGCTCGTAGCGGCCGCTGTCATCGCGATTTCGCAGCAGGCCGTAGTGTTCGATGTAGTTGGCACTGGTCAGTTGCCAGTAGGCAAACGCGTTGTGCAGCAACAGGAATGGTATGGTTTTCCAGCCAAACATCACGATAAGGAAAAGCCCGATGGCTGCGGTGATACCGTAGGACTGCAGTATCGGATTGCTATGATGCCAGGCGGGCTTCCCGCGCGTGGCGAGGCGCGCGCGCTCGACCTGCCAGGCGCGGCGAAACGCGCCCGGGATTTCGCGCAACGCGAACTTGTAGATGCTTTCGCCCATGCGTGCGCTGGCCGGATCCTCAGGCGTCGACACGTCCATATGGTGGCCCCGATTGTGCTCCACCGTGAAATGCCCGTAACCCGCGACGCCGAGCGCCAGCTTCGCGAGCATTTTTTCGAATTTCGTATTTTTGTGGCCGAGCTCGTGCGCCGTATTGATGGCGAGTCCGGCTGTCATTCCGGCGACGACAGCGAGTAGTGCGAAAGCCCACCAGCTCAAGTCTTGCGTCAGGGCATACCACGCGCAGCCCAGCAAGGTGACGAAATGTACCGGCACAACGATGTAGGTCAGGCGCCGGTAGTAGCGGTCCTGATCCAGCTGCATTACGACTTCTTCAGGCGGGTTATTCTCGTCTTCGCCGATGACGTGGTCGAGCAGCGGGGCTACGATGTAATTGCCGAAAAGCGTCAACAGAAACCACAGTTCATTGCCAGTGTGGTAATGCAATGCGATCGAGACGAACGGTTGCAGCGGATAGGCGACGGAGAGTAGCCAGAGCCAGCGCTTTCGATCCACGTAGTGGATTGCTTCGCCGCTCGCAAGTACTCCGGTGTAGCCCTTCATGTGCACCCGCCCGATCGCCGTTGCCCGATGCGAACCGATTATTGCGCGAATCGTGCTGCGCTCCAATGCCAGGCCGCCGTTTTTCGTCGAATGGTTATACATAATGTGTGTTCAATGCCGCAATCGTCGGTGAATTTCAGTGGCGGGAAAATTGATGCGGTGTTCCGATCACTTATGATCTATATTTTGCTGAAAGGCCTGTGGTTCAAAAAAGAAAAGGCAGCAACGATTGGGGAATGCGGGGGAAATGGAGAGCCACGCGGTATCGACCGAAGCACGGGCCAGCGACGAGCGCCGACGCTTCGGCTGGCGAACGGTCATCTACGGCTTTGCGCTTTCTCGCCGTCACAGGCACCGAAGGGAAATCGATAACGACGTAATCTTCCTCGACTGGCATCACCCCTGGCTGTTCTTCCTGTCGGTGGGAACGATGCTGCTGTCCTGCGCCGACGGCTTCCTCACGCTACAGCTGCTCGATATGGGGATGATCGAGGCGAATCCGGTCATGCAGTCCGCGCTGAATCGGGGAACCGAATTCTTCATCGCGCTGAAACTGCTGATGACTGCCCTAGGCATATTCGTGCTGGTGTTTCTCGCCAAGGCACATTTTCTCAATCGTTTTCGAACCGGCCTGTTCCTGACGGTGTTTTTCAGCGCCTATGCCTGTCTCGTATGCTATGAGCTCGTCAGCCTTTTTCGACTGATGTAGCTGGCCGGGATTATCATTCCCTCTGCGCGGCGCTTGGGCTAAACTAGTTACCCTTCGTACGCAGCACTAATCTTCCCCCTTTAGATCTTTGCGCCGAAATATTGCGTAACTACCGGAAATTATGAGCAATTCCATCAAGGAGCAGCTAGCGTCCACGCCCCTTTTCGGCGCCAACGCGAGCGCTATCGAGCGACTCTACGAGCTGTACCTCGATAATCCGGAATCCGTGCAGGATGGCTGGCGCCGGTATTTCGAATCGATGGGCGATCCCGATACCGAGGTCGTTCACTCCGCCATACGCGAAGAGCTGCTTGGCGAAGCCCGGCAGGGGCGAAAGCGCGGCCGGCTGAGCCGCCAGAAATCCGGCGGCCCGGTATCCGGTGAAAAGCAGGCCGCCGTTTCGCGCCTGATCCAGGTCTACAGCCTTCGCGGCCATCAGATCGCGGACATAGATCCCCTCGGATTGATGGACAGGCGTGTGCCCGGCGTGCTCAAGCTCGACTACCTGGGTCTGACCGAGGATGACATGGATACGGAGTTCTTTACCGGTGGCCTGGCGGGCCGCGGTAACGAGCGTATGACGCTGCGCGACATTCTTTCGCAGCTAAAGAAAATCTATTGCGGCAAGATCGGCGTGGAAGTTGCGCACATGTCGCGGGCGCGCGAACGGCTGTGGCTGCGCAAGCGCTTCGAACGGGCCATGACAGCCGATGCACTGACAGACGAGGAGCGCGTCTGGATACTCGAGCACCTGACGGCTGCGGAGGGGATCGAGCGCTATCTTCATACGCGTTACGTCGGTCAGAAGCGTTTTTCCCTTGAGGGCGGCGAGAGCCTGATTCCACTGCTGGATGACATTATTCAGCAGGGCGGCGCGTCCGGGATTCGAGAAATCGTCATCGGCATGGCGCATCGCGGTCGCATCAACGTCCTCGTCAACATTCTCGGCAAGTCGCCGGAAGAGCTGTTCGAGGAATTCGAAGGGAAATACGATCCCGAAGAGCTGCGGGGATCGGGCGATGTGAAATATCACAAGGGATTCTCGGCGGACATGAAAACGCCGGGAGGTAACCTGCACATCGCGCTGGCATTCAATCCGTCGCATCTGGAGATCGTCAATCCGGTTGTAGAGGGTTCCGTGCGTGCCCGGCAGCAGCGACGTGGTGACGACGAGCGGCAGGAAGTCCTGCCGATACTGATCCATGGCGATGCCGCATTCTCGGGGCAGGGTGTCGTCACCGAGACGTTCCAGATGTCGCAGACAAACGGCTTTCGCACGGGCGGAACCGTGCACATCGTCATCAACAACCAGATAGGTTTCACTACGAGCCGCCCCTCGGATGCGCGCTCGACCGACTACTGCAGCGACGTCGCGAAGATGATCGAGGCGCCCGTCTTTCACGTGAATGGCGACGATCCGGAGGCCGTCATTCTTGTGTCGCGGCTTGCCTTGAAGTATCGGCAGAGATTCAACAAGGACGTTGTTGTCGACCTGGTTTGCTATCGGCGGCACGGTCACAACGAGGCTGACGAGCCGGCGGCAACCCAGCCGATCATGTACGGCCGAATTCGCGAGCACAAGACGACGCGTGAACTGTACGCTGGCCACCTGCTGGAACGCCAGGTCATCTCGGCAACCAGGGCAACCGAGCTTCAGGACAGCTATCGTGACCGACTGGATAGGGGCGAGCCCGTGCCCAAGTCGTCGCTGGGGATGATCGGCGACGCGTTTACGGTCGACTGGAGCCCCTATCTGCACAGCGAGTGGGATGACGTCGTCGATACGACGCTCAGCCCAAAAACCGTGGCGTTCCTGGGTGAGTCGATTACGACGATTCCGCCAGACCTCCGGCCGCACGGCCGTGTGAAGCGCATCATGGATGACCGCGTCAAGATGGCCCATGGCGAGATGGATATGGACTGGGGTTTTGCGGAGACCATGGCGTATGCGTCCCTGCTCGTCGATGGCCACAACGTGCGCCTGGTCGGTCAGGACAGCGGCCGAGGCACTTTCTTCCATCGGCATGCGGTATTGCATAACCAGCTGAATAATCGTGAATACGTGCCGTTGAGCAATATTGTGGAACGGCCGAACGCGTTTCGCGTCATCGATTCGCTGCTGTCCGAGGAAGCGGTGCTGGGCTTCGAGTACGGCTATGCGAGTACGGAGCCGAAAACGCTGGTTATCTGGGAGGGGCAGTTCGGCGACTTCGTCAATGGTGCCCAGGTGGTCATCGACCAGTTCATTAGCTCGGGTGAGGCCAAGTGGGGCCGACTTTGCGGGCTCACGATGTTTTTGCCACACGGTTACGAGGGTCAGGGACCCGAGCACTCGTCGGCGCGCCTGGAACGCTTCCTGCAACTCTGCGCCGAGCACAATATCCAGGTTTGTGTGCCGTCAACGCCGGCGCAAATGTTTCACATGCTCCGGCGACAGCAGGTCCGTCCGTTTCGCAAGCCGCTGATCGTCATGACACCGAAAAGCCTGCTGCGCCACAAGATGTCGGTATCGCCGCTTACAGAGTTGTCCAGCGGCCGTTTCGAATTGATTATTCCGGAGATCGAGGCGATTGCGATCAACAAGACGCGACGCATTGTTCTTTGCAGCGGCAAGGTATATTTCGACCTCCTGGAATCGCGCGAGGCACACGGCATCAGCGATATAGCACTCATCCGTCTCGAGCAACTCTATCCGTTTCCGATCGATGAATACGCCGCACTTATCGATCAGTACGAACACGTCGACGAGATAATCTGGTGCCAGGAAGAGCCGCTCAACCAGGGCGCGTGGTACCAGATAAAGCACCGGCTTCAGGAACCGCTGAAGAAGCATCAGCAGCTTTACTACGCTGGCCGCCCGGGCGCAGCGGCGCCGGCGTCCGGGATATTCAAGATCCACTTGCAGCAGCAGCAGGCGTTGGTCGAAGCTGCACTGGATATCAAGAGCGAGGCCAGCAAGGTTGTGAAGCCTCGGAAAACCAAACGGAAAACGAAATGACAATAGAGATCAAGGTGCCACCGCTGCCGGAATCGGTAAGCGACGCGACACTGGTCGGCTGGCACAAGAAAGCCGGTGAGGCCGTCAAGCGTGACGAAAACCTGGTGGACCTGGAAACCGACAAGGTTGTGCTCGAAGTGCCAGCGCCCGCATCCGGGACGATTTCCCGCATCGTCGTCGAGGATGGCGCTACGGTCGTCGCCGGCGACGTGATTGCCATCCTCGAGGAAGGCGAGGCGGCCGCGGAACCTGCGCCTTCAGAAGCAGCGCCGGCGAAAGCCGAGGAAGCAGCGCCGGAATCGCCGCCGCCGCAGAAGGGTGGCGCGATCAAGACAAGCCCGGCCGTCCGCCGTTTGCTCGACGAACACGATCTGGACGCGACGATGGTAACGGGAAGCGGCAAGGACGGCCGACTGACGAAAGCCGACGTGATGGCCTTCCTGAAAGCCGACGACAGCAGCGACGTTGCCCCGGGTGATTCAACTCCGGCGCCGCAGGATGAGGAGACGGCTGCAGGTCCGGCGCGTACCGAGCAGCGCGTCGCGATGACGCGTCTGCGGGCTCGAATCGCCGAGCGACTCGTCGAGGCCCAGCAGACGGCCGCCATGCTGACGACCTTTAACGAAGTGGATCTGACCGAAGTGATGGCGCTGCGCAGTCGCTACCGCGATGCCTTCGAGAAGCAACACGGCGTTCGCCTTGGCTTCATGTCGTTCTTCACGATGGCCGCCGTGGAGGCGCTGAAAAAGTTTCCCGTCGTCAATGCGTCTGTCGAGGGAAGCGACATCGTCTATCACAACTACTACGACATCGGCATCGCGGTGTCGAGTGATCGCGGATTGATGGTGCCTGTGATTCGCGACGTTGACCAGATGAGTTTCGCTGAGTTCGAGACCGAACTCAGCGCCGTCGCAAAGAAAGCGCAGGACGGCACCATCAGCATGGACGACCTGACCGGTGGCACTTTCACGATTACCAACGGCGGTATCTTCGGATCGATGATGTCAACGCCAATCCTGAATCAGCCGCAAAGCGCGATCCTGGGAATGCACGCCATTCAACAGCGTCCGATGGTCGTAGACGGCGAAATCGTGCCTCGACCGATGATGTACCTGGCCGTTACCTACGATCATCGAATCATCGACGGCAAGGAAGCCGTGCAGTTTCTGGTCACGATCAAAGAGCAGCTGGAGGATCCAAGCCGCCTGCTGCTGCAGGTCTAGACCGGTCCGATTAGCCAGAATCGTTTAAACAGACAGGACACCCGCAATGAGCAGAAGTTTCGATGTCGTAGTGATCGGCGCAGGCCCGGCCGGCTATATCGCAGCCATTCGCGCGGCACAGCACGGCCTGACCGTCGCCTGTATTGACGAGTGGAAAAATCGCGACGGCAAGTATGCTTTTGGCGGTACCTGCCTGAACGCCGGCTGCATTCCATCCAAAGCGCTGCTGGAGTCGACAGAGCTTTATCACCGGGCGCAGCACGAGTTCAAGAAACACGGCATTCAGACGGGCGACGTCGCGATGGATATTTCGATCATGCAGAAACGTCGTGCCAGCATCGTGCGGCAGCTGACGGGCGGTATTGCCGGCCTGTTCAAAGCGAACAAGGTCGAGGGGCTGGTGGGACACGGCAAGCTGCTGGCCGGACGCAAGGTCGAATTCACGCCGGTTTCCGGTGAGGTCGAAATCATCGATGCCGGGCATGTGGTGCTTGCGTCGGGGTCAGCGCCGATCGAACTGGGTATTGCGCCGTTCGACGGCGAGCAGATCATTGATTCCTGGGACGCCCTGGAGCTCGAGTCGGTACCGAAGAGGCTCGGTGTCGTAGGCGCCGGGGTGATCGGCCTCGAGTTAGGCAGCGTCTGGGCCAGGCTGGGTGCGAAGGTTACGATCCTCGAGGCGATGGATGATTTCCTGTTCATGGCCGATCGCGACGTCGCCAAGGTCGCGGCCCAGGAATTCAAGAAACAGGGGCTCGATGTCAAGCTCGGCGCGAAGGTGACAAAAGCGGTCGCCGGTAAGAAAGGCGTGAGTGTCAACTACGATGATGCCAGCGGCTCGCAGTCCATTGACTTCGACAAGCTTATCGTAGCGGTCGGACGCCGGCCGCATACAGAGGAACTGTTTGCGGACGACGCAGGCATTCAGCTCGATGAGCGCGGTTTCATTGTCGTCGACGAGTCCTGTCGCACGCGGGTGAAGAAGGTGTATGCGGTTGGCGACTGCGTGCGTGGCCCGATGCTGGCGCACAAAGGCTCCGAAGAAGGCGTGATGGCGGCCGACCTGATTGCCGGCGAGATCGCGGAAATGAACTACGACGTCATACCGTCGGTGCTGTATACCGCGCCGGAAATTGCATGGACCGGCAAGACGGAGGCCGAAGTGAAGGCCAGCGGGAAAGCCTACAAGACCGGATCGTTTCCGTTTATGGCGAGTGGACGCGCCAAGGCGATGGAACAAACCTCGGGCATGGTAAAGATAATTTCGTCGCAGGAAGACGACGAGATACTCGGCGTACATATCGTGGGCCCGATGGCCGGCGAGCTTATTTCCGAAGCGGTTCTCGCTCTCGAATTCGCGGCGAGCACCGAGGACCTGCAGCGAACCATACATGCGCACCCGAGCCTGGCCGAGGCCGTGCATGAGGCCGCCCTGGCCGTCGATAATCGAGCGCTGAATTTCCCGAACAAATAATCAATACGGGCCGGTCGCCATTTCGAACCACCCGTCGGACCTGTCCCGCGTCGTTTCGAACCACGCGTCGGACCTGTCCCGCGCCATTTCGAACCACCCGTAGGAGCGCGCCCCGGCGCGCGAAGCGCAGCGGCAGCCGCCAGGCTGCTTTGAGGCGCCTGATTATTTTCCCCGCTGCTCCCAGAAATCCGCATTCCTGATGCCGAGCTTGGCCGGCTCGAAGGTGAATTTCGTTACGCCAGCCCTGCGCTGAGCCTCGTAGTCCTTCAACGCCCGCAATGCCGGCTTTCCCATCAGGAACAGAATAAGGATGCCGATGATATTCAGCCAGGCCATGATGCCGACGCCGACATCGCCTAGCGCCCAGGCGAGATCCGCCGAGCGGACGGTACCGTAGAACACGGACGTCATGAGCGCGAGCTTCAGGACCACCAGCTCCCCGCGGAAACGAAACGTCCGCCGGATGTAAGCGACGTTGGTCTCGGCTATGTAGTAATACGCCAGCAATGTCGTGAACGCGAAGAAGAACAGCGCGACGGCGACGAAGGTCTTGCCGAAGCCGCCCAGCACAGACTCCAGCGCATACTGCGTAAACGCAGGGCTGTTCGCCTGTATCTCTGAACCCAGTACGCCGCCACTTACCACGACCTCGACGCCGGTCACGTAATACTGGTTGGTGATCAGTATCATCAAAGCGGTTGCTGTGCAGACGAATAGCGTATCGACATAGACGGAAAACGCTTGTACCAGGCCTTGTTGCGCCGGGTGTTGCACTTCTGATGCGGCGGCCGCGTGGGGACCCGTTCCCTGGCCGGCCTCGTTGGAGTAGACGCCCCGCTTGACCCCCCAGCCAACGGCGGCGCCAAAACCGGCCATCGGCGTGAACACATCTTTGAAAATCAGCGCGAATATGTCTGGCAGGTCAGCGATATGAAATGCGACGACGCCGAGTGCCATCAGGATGTAACCAAGCGCCATGAAAGGCACTACGATCTGCGTGAAATGCGCGATGCGCTTGACGCCGCCGAAGATGATGAAACCGAGTACCGTGACAACGATTACGGCCGTTACCATTTTCGTGGCGCTGATGCTGTCGCCGAAGAAACTGACAAGTGTCTCGCCACCGAAGGCAAGCTCCGCGGCATTGCCGATACTGTTTGACTGCACGCCCGGAAGCAAAAGGCCGGTGGCGATGATCGTCGTGATCGCAAAGATCCAGGCATACCATTTCTGCCCCATGGCCTTTTCGATGTAGTAGGCCGGCCCGCCGCGGTACTGCCCTTCGTCCGTTTCCTTGTAAATCTGTCCGAGTGCCGATTCTACGTACGCGGTCGAGGCACCCAGAAAAGCCACGATCCACATCCAGAACACGGCGCTGGGGCCACCGAATCCGATTGCCGCGGCAACTCCGGCAATATTGCCGGTGCCTACACGCCCTGAGAGCGATACGGAAAGCGCCTGAAACGAGGAAATGCCGCGATCCGATTCCTTGCTGGCGAATAGCAGGCGAACCATTTCCTTGAACAGTCGTACCTGGACGAAGCGCGTCAGAATTGAGAAAAACAATCCGGCGCCAAGGCACAGGGAAATCAGGGCATTGCTCCAGATGATTCCGTTCAGCCAGTCGACAATCTCTTGCATGCCGTTCCCCTTCGCTTTTTTTAGTTTGCGGCGCTGTGGATAGTAACCGAATTCGCGATATAGTGTGGCGTCGAAAATACAGGAGCGAATCGATGACCTGGTGGAGCTGGATGATTCTTGGCGCAGTGTTGCTGGGCGCGGAGCTGTTTGCTATCGACGCCCAGTTTTATCTCGTCTTTCTGGGCATCGCCGCCGCACTCGTTGGTTTCCTGGGGCTGTTCGGCATCACGATGCCCGAGTGGGCACAGTGGATGGCGTTTGCGGCACTGTCGCTGATCTCGTTCTTTACGTTTCGCAAGAGCCTCTACGAGAAGATTCGCGGCGGTGCCATTGGCTTTCACGAGACGCTGGCGGGCAACTCCGTCAATGTCGAAACCGAACTTGCGCCCGGCGCCGAAACGCGGTTGGAATTTCGGGGTACGAGATGGACGGCGCGCAACGTCGGCGACGCAGCGATCCCGGCCGGCGCACGCGCGACCGTTGTGGCAGTCGACGGACTCACGCTGCGAATCCAAGCAGAATAAATAACAGTCAAGGAAGCAATCATGGACTCTAGCCTTATCGTTGCCCTGGCGGTCGTATTTGTCGCGATCGTCATTCTTCTAAAAACGGCCGTCGTTGTGCCGCAGCAAAATTCGTTTGTCGTTGAACGCCTCGGCAAGTACAGCAAGACGCTGAACGCAGGCTTTCATATCCTGATTCCGTTTCTCGAACGCATCGCTTACAAGCACACCTTGAAAGAACAGGCGGTCGATATCGCCGAACAGATCTGCATCACCAAGGACAACGTACAGGTGGGTGTCGATGGTGTGTTGTACATGCAGGTACTCGATCCCGGCCGCGCATCCTACGGAATCGGCAACTACATGTTCGCCATTTCGCAGCTCGCGCAGACCACGCTTCGTAGCGAGATCGGCAAGATCGATCTCGATCGGACGTTTGAAGAGCGGGGCACGATAAACCAGAACGTTGTCGCCGAGCTCGACATGGCGAGCGATCCCTGGGGCGTCAAGGTGCTGCGCTACGAGATCAAGAACATCAATCCGCCGCACGATGTGCTGAGTGCGATGGAGAAGCAGATGCGTGCGGAACGTGAGAAGCGGGCCGTGATTCTGACCTCCGAGGGCGTACGCGACGCCAAGATCAACGAGGCCGAGGGTGAAAAGCAACGCGTCATCAAGGAGTCGGAAGCCGTCAAGATGCAGCAGATCAACGAGGCGCAGGGTGAGGCAGAAGCCATCCTGGCGGTTGCATCCGCGACCGCCGAGGGCTTGCGCAAGGTTGCCAACGCGGTTATTGACCGCGGCGGTTCCGAGGCGATGCAGCTGCGCATCGCCGAACAGTACATCGGCGAGTTCGGCAAGCTGGCCAAGACCGGCAATACCTTCGTCGTGCCGGCAAACCTGGGCGACCTGACGTCGATGATGGCGCTGGCGACGGACATCGCCAAGGGCAAACCCGCGGCAGCGGGAACTGGCCAGTAACCCGAGCCGGGCGATCTGCCCCTGCGAATCGCGACGCGGCCGCAGGCTGATTCCTGACCGTCAGTTACTCCGCCTTACCGAAACGACGTTCGACAGCTGCTCGAGTCGCGACATCGCCGTGCTCAGGGTCGGCAGGTCGCTGATCTCGATGCTGATGTGCATGACGGTCTGCATGGTTTTCTTATCCGTGTGACTCCGCAGGTTCAGGACATTGGCATGTTCGTCGGCGAGGACCGAGGTGATGTCGCGAATGAGGCCGCTGCGATCAAAGGCGTGCAGGGTGAGGTCGACCGGGTAGCTGCCCGTTTCCTGTCGCCCCCAGCTTATTTCCACTGTCCGCTCGGGAAAGCGGCGGCTCAGACCGAGGAAGTTGCCACAGTCCTGGCGGTGGATGGTCACGCCGCGACCCTGGGTGATATAGCCGACGATGGATTCCGGCGGCACCGGCCGGCAGCAACGGGCGAAATTGCACATGAGGTCGCCGATGCCGCTGACGGCGACCTTGTCGGCCTGGCTCGGTTTCTTTCGTACCGTGCGCCTGCGGCTGCGGGCGGGAAGATCGATACCGCGCAGGTTCTGCAGCGCCGTCGCGATGGCCGCCGAGTGAAGATCGCCGGCGCCGAGCCCGATACACAGTGCCTCGGTGTCCTTCAATTTCAGTTGCTTTGCAATGCGGTCGGTCGGCACGTCCCTGGCACCGAGTCGAGCCAGTTCCCGATCCAGGATTTCCCGGCCCTGGCGCTGGTGCTGGTCGCGATCCTGGTGGCGAAACCAGTTGCGGACCTTCGCGCGCGCCCTGGCGCCGGCGAGGTAGCCGAGTTTCGGACTCAGCCAGTCCCTGCTCGGCTTCGACTGACTGCCGGTGATGATCTCGATCTGGTCACCGTTTTCGACGTGGTAGGTTAAGGGCACGATACGGCCATTGACCTTTGCGCCGCGGCAGCGATGACCTACCTGGGTATGTACGTGGTAGGCGAAGTCGAGTGGCGTCGCATTGGCGGGCAGTTCGACGACATCGCCTTTCGGGCTCACCGCGTAGACACGATCCTCGAAGAAATCGTCGCGAATCTGATCAAGCAGGTCGGTGCCGTCGCTCGTGGGTTCCAGCAGCTGCCGCAGGAACTGTATCTTCTGATCGAAAGCGGCGGGGGAGCCGCCGCCCTCCTTGTAGCGCCAGTGGGCGGCAACACCGAGTTCGGCATAGCGGTGCATCTCATGCGTACGAATCTGCACCTCGACCGTCTTGCCCTCGGGCCCGACGACCGCCGTATGCAGGGACTGGTAGTTATTTTCCTTCGGATGGGCAATGTAGTCGTCAAACTCGCCCTGGATGTAGGACCACAGGTTATGCACGACGCCGAGCGCCGCATAGCAGTCGCTGATGTCGTCAACCAGTATCCGCACGGCCCGAATGTCGTACAGGGATTCGATACCGCGGTCTTTCTTCTGCATTTTCCGCCAGATGCTGTAGATATGCTTCGGGCGCCCCGATATGGTTGCGGCGATGCCCTGTTCATCGAGTTCCTCCTTCAGGGTCTGCTTGACCCGCTCGATGAACAGTTCGCGCTCGACACGCTTTTCCTTGAGGGTTCGCGCAATCTCGAGATACGCCTCGGGCTCCAGGTAACGAAATGACAGGTCTTCCAGTTCCCACTTCAGCTGCCAGACACCCAGGCGATTGGCGAGTGCCGCGTATATCTCACGTGCTTCCAGTGCCAGCGCTTTCTGCTTTTCGCGCGATGCCGTTTTCGCGTTCCGCAATCGGTACAGCTGTTCGGCGATGCGTACGAGAACCAGGCGCACATCCGACACCACGGCCAGCAGCATCTTGCGCAGCGCTTCGGATTGCTGCACCGCGAGCGCCTCTCCCGGCTGCCAGTGTTCCGGCAGCGAGAACTGGTCGAGCTGTTCCAGGCCGATAATAAATTGAGAAAGACTCTCTAAGTTATTATTTTTTAAAGTATTAATCGTCAAGAATCCGCCACGTAACAGCGGGTAGGCGTGCACGGCCGCCAGTAACTCGTCGGGCAAGCCCAGGGGCGCCACAATCTCGGCGATGTGCCTGCCCTCGTCGATTGCGCTGGAAAGACCGTCCCTGGCCGGCAAGCCCTCGAGGCAATCACGCACGGCGACGACGACGGCGTGCTGATCGCTGCCGTTGTCGGAATTCGTAGCTACCGTGGGTGACATTATCGAAACCTGTTCCATTGTGCCTGTCGGTCTAATACCCGTTATCATACGCGCAGTTTCAGCGGGCATAAAAAGCAGGACTCGATGGCAGGCCATAGCAAGTGGGCGAACATTCAGCACCGCAAAGGTGCTCAGGACAAGAAGCGCGGCAAGTTGTTTACGAAGTTGATTCGTGAGATCACGATTGCCGCAAAGATGGGAGGCAGTGATATCGACGCCAATCCGCGCCTGCGTCTCGCGATCGACAAGGCCAAGGCGCAGAGTATGCCCAAGGACAATATAGAGCGTGCGATCAAGCGGGGTGCCGGTGAGACCGAAGGCGCCGACTACATCGAAATCAGCTATGAAGGCTACGGACCGGGTGGCACCGCCGTAATGGTGCATTGTCTGACCGACAACAGGAATCGCACAGTGGCCGACGTGCGGCACGCGTTTACCAAGTTCGGCGGAAACCTCGGCGCGGACGGCTCGGTGAACTACCTGTTCAACCAGGTCGGACAGCTGTTGTACCCGGCGGGCAGCGACGAGGATGCCGTAATGGAAGCCGCGATCGAAGCGGGTGCCGAGGACGTCATCGTCGATGCCGACGGCTCCATCGAGGTGCTGACCGATCCCGGCGAGTTCGAGAAGGTGCGCAATGCCATGCGCAAGGCGGGCCACACGCCCGAAAGCGCCGAGGTGACCATGCGTGCCTCGACAAATGCGTCGCTCGAGTTAAAGGAGGCAGGTTCCATGGTAAAGATGCTTGAAATGCTCGAGGATCTTGACGACGTGCAGGACGTCTATAGTAATGCCGATATCAGTGACGACGTCCTGGCGCAGCTCGAAGACGACAATTGACCGACAGGCACCGCATACTCGGCATTGATCCCGGGTCGCGCCTGACCGGGTTTGGCGTGCTCGATTTCTGTGGCGACACGCCTTCCTATGTTGCCAGCGGCACCGTGGCGAGCATGGACGGCGCTTTCGCCGATCGTTTGCGGCAGATTTTCGACAGCGTCAGCGGTATCGTGCTCGAGTACCAGCCCGATATCGTCGTGATCGAGAGCGTTTTCATGCACAAGAATCCCGGCAGTGCGCTGAAACTCGGCCATGCGCGATCGGCGGCGATTTGCGCCACCTTTCAGCATGACCTCGAGGTTTTCGAATATGCGCCCCGGGAGATCAAGCAGGCGGTCGTGGGCACCGGCGCCGCAACGAAGGAGCAGGTTCAGCACATGGTGGTGTCGATACTGAAGCTGGGCGGGACCCCGGCTCCGGACGCGGCTGACGCGCTCGCGGCGGCATTGTGCCACGGCAATCAGCGGCGTGTTCACACACAGCTCGGATCCGGCAAAGCGATTGCGGGCCAGCGATGATCGGTTCGCTGCGTGGCCGACTGGTCTTGAAGCAGGCGCCGCAGGTCGTCATCGAGTGCGCCGGCGTCGGCTACGAGGTGGAAATGCCCATGTCGACGTTCCTGGATTTGCCGCCGGCTGGTGCCGATCTGTTTCTCTATACGCACCTGGTAGTGCGGGAAGACGCGCAGATCCTGTATGGTTTTACGACGACGGACGAGCGCCTGCTGTTTCGAACCCTGCTCAAGGTCAACCGCGTCGGCGCGAAGATGGCACTGGGCGTGTTGTCGGCGATGACGGCCAACGATTTTCGCCGCTGCGTGGAGCACGAAGATACGACCACGCTTTCGAAGATTCCCGGTGTTGGCAAGAAGACGGCGGAACGGCTGATCGTGGAAATGCGCGACCGCATTGACAAGGCAATTCCGGGTGCAGCAGGGGCAGCACCCTCGAGCGTGATGTCGAGTGCACGCGGCGAGGCATTCGACGCGCTGGTGTCACTGGGCTACAAGCCCAACGAAGTCACCAAGCTGATCGGCACACTCGACACGGAAAAATTGTCGGCGGAAGACATTATTCGGCAGGCGTTGAAGCAGGTGGCCCGATAACATGGCTGGTATTGAACATGATCGCCTCACGAGCGCCGAACCGGTGGCGGGGGACAGGGTCTTCGACCGCGCGATTCGGCCGAAAACGCTCGACGACTATCGCGGCCAGCCCGGGGTCAAGCAGCAAATGCAGGTGTTTATCGAGGCCGCGCGCCGGCGCTCCGAGGCGCTCGACCACGTTCTGATTTTCGGTCCGCCCGGGCTTGGCAAGACCACGCTGGCACACATCATTGCCAACGAAATGGGTGTGAATCTGCGGCAAACTTCGGGTCCGGTGCTGGAACGCCCGGGCGACCTTGCAGCCCTGCTCACGAATCTCGAGCCCAACGATGTCCTGTTTGTCGACGAGATCCATCGACTCAGCCCGGTCGTGGAAGAAGTGCTGTACCCCGCGATGGAGGATTTCCAGCTCGACATCATGATCGGTGAGGGCCCGGCCGCCCGCTCGATCAAACTCGATGTGCCGCCGTTTACGCTGGTCGGGGCGACGACTCGCGCGGGTTTGCTGACCTCACCGCTGCGTGATCGCTTCGGTATCGTGCAGCGCCTCGAGTTTTATACGAGTGTCGACCTCGAGGCGATTGTCAATCGATCGGCCGGTATTCTGAACCTGCCGATCGAGAAAAAAGGGGCATCGGCAATCGCGACGCGCTCGCGCGGTACGCCGCGGATCGCCAACCGCCTGCTGCGGCGCGTTCGTGACTTCGCCGAGGTTGAGGGCGACGGCGTCGTAACGGCCGCGGTTGCGGAGGGGGCCATGGACGTACTGCAGGTCGATCCGCACGGTTTCGATGCAATGGACCGACGTCTCCTGCAGACGATTATCGAGAAGTTCGACGGCGGCCCGGTTGGTATCGAGAGCCTGGCGGCCGCCATCGGCGAGGAGCGCGGCACGATCGAGGACGTGGTCGAGCCCTTCCTGATCCAGCAGGGCTTCATGATGCGTACCGCCCGCGGACGGGTGGCGACGAGCAATGCCTACCTGCACCTCGGGCTCAGACCACCGGCCACGTCGACCAACCAGGAGTTGCCGTTTGAGCAGAACTGAGAGCAGACCCTTCGAGTGGCCGGTCCGTGTTTACTATGAAGACACGGACGCACAGGGCGTTGTCTACTATGCCAACTATTTCCGATTCCTCGAGCGCGCGCGTACGGAATGGCTGCGGTCGCTGGGTGTCGACATGGTCGGGCTGATGGAGGAGCAACGGCGCATCTTCGTCGTGGCCGAAGTACAGGCGCGTTTCCTGATGCCGGCGCGCCTGAGTGACCAGCTGATTGTGACGGCGCGGCTGCAAAACGTCATGCGCGTGTCGTTCGATATCGAACAGAATATTTACCGCGACAGCGTCGATGGCACACTGCTGATGGCTGCGAGCGTCAAGGCGGCTTATCTGGATGCCGATACGATGCGGCCGAAACGAATCCCACCCTCCTTATTCGGGGAACAACAATCATGACTGGAGATATGTCCGTAATCGGGCTCCTGATAGACGCGAGCATACCGGTACAGCTTGTTATGCTGCTGCTGGTTATTGCGTCGCTGGCGTCCTGGAGCATCATCTTTGCCAAGCGACGACTGATTCGCCGCACCCGCAATGCATCCGACGACTTCGAGGCGGCATTCTGGTCCGGCGGCGACTTGAATACGCTCTACAGCAGTGCGACCCGCGGCAAGAACGGCGGTCTCGGCATGTCGAGCATTTTTGAAGCCGGATTTCGCGAATTCAATCGCGCTCTGCAGGCAGGCGGCAGCAGCACGGACAAGATCGTCGAAGAGTGCCGTCGCGCGATGCGTGTCGCGCAGATGCGCGAGGTCGATCGCCTGGAACAGGGCCTGGCGACGCTGGCGACGATCGGCTCGACGAGCCCGTATGTGGGCCTTTTCGGCACGGTCTGGGGCATCATGAATGCCTTCATGAAACTCGGTAACGTGCAGTCGGCAACACTGGCCGTGGTGGCGCCACCGATTGCCGAAGCCCTGATTGCCACCGCAATGGGTCTGTTCGCAGCCATTCCGGCCGTCATTGCCTACAATCGTTACGCCGACAAGGTCGTACGCCTCGAATACCGCTACGACGGTTTCAGCGAGGAGTTCTCGAGCATCCTGCAGCGGCACGCGCGCAAGAAGCAGGGAGCCTGATATGGCCACGCCGCTGCAAAAACGCAAACTGATGGGCGAGATCAATGTCGTGCCCTATATCGACGTGATGCTGGTGCTGCTGGTGATTTTCATGGTGACGGCGCCGCTGCTGACGCAGGGTGTCAAGGTCGAGTTGCCGAAAGCCAATGCCGAACCGATCCAGGAAGTCCCCGATCAGAAACCGCTGGTGCTGAGCGTCGACGCCGCAGGCAACCTGTACCTGAACGCCGGTGATGACGAGGACCAGCCAACGAGTGGCGAGGAAGTCCGGCGGCGTGTCGCCATCGTTCTGGGGCAGCAGCCACAGACTCCGGTCCTGGTGAAAGCCGACCGGGCCGTGCCCTACGGCAATGTCGTCGGGGCGATGGTTGTGTTGCAGCAAGCGGGCGCGGAGAGCATCGGCTTCGTTACCGACCCGCTGGACACATACCCGATTCCGGAGTAGCTCGCCGCGTGATTCGCGACGCTCACAATGTTATTCCGATCAGCATGGCGGTGTTGCTGCACATCGTGCTGCTCGGATCCATGCTGCTTGTATTCGATATATCCAGAACGATGCCGATCACGCCGCTCGCGATCAGGGCAACGCTGCTTACCGAGGTTCCTGCGGCTGCGCCGCCGAAGGTCGTCCAGCCGGAACCCGAGCCGGAACCGGAGCCGGTCGTTGAGGAACCCGAGCCCGAGCCGGAGCCTGACAACAGCGAGGAGCTGCGGCGGCAGGCCGAGGAAGAGAAACGCCGGCTAGACGCGCTGGTAGAAAAGGAGCGCCTGGAGAAAATCCGCGAGCAAGAGGAGGCCGAGCGCAAGAAGAAGGCGCGGGACGAAGCCGAACGCAAGAAACGCGAGGAAGAAGAGAAGGAAAGAAAGCGTATCGAGGCGGAAAAGAAGCGTGAGGAGGATATTCGGCGCCAGCGCGAAGAGAACGAGCGTATTCGAAGGGAATCGGAGGCCTCCGCGCGTGCCGAGGAGATCCGGGCCGAGGAAAGCCGCCTTGCCGCGGTGGATTCCGGCGCGCTGGCCGTCTACATGGAGCAGATACGCCAAAAGATCTATCGAAACTGGTCGGTGCCGGCCAGCGCCAGCGCTGACCTCGAATGCGCGGTCCGGGTGCGACAGGTACCCGGTGGCGAGGTAATTGGCGTTACCATACTCACCTGCAACGGCGACGACGCCGTGAAGCGCTCCATCGAGGCGGCGGTCTATCGTTCGTCGCCGCTGCCGGAACCATCCGATCCGAATCTGTTCGATAGGAACATCTTGCTAAACTTGGGTATTCGCCAGTGAATCTGGCCAGACATGCAATGGGGCAACCGTGCTGAAAAAAATCAGATTATCGACAATCCTGCTGGCGCTGCTGACGGCGACGGCGAACGCGGAGCTGGTGATCGACGTTCAGGGCGTTGCGCAGCCGACGCCGGTAGCCATCGTGCCGTTCGGCTGGGAGGGCAGCGCGCCTGCCATGCCGCTCGACGTCGCCGAGGTCATTACCAATGACCTGAGGCGCAGTGGGCGTTTTGCGCCAATCGGCGAAGACAAGATGCTGCAGAAACCGACCAGTGGTGCGGATGTCGATTTTGACGACTGGGCCTTCGTTAACGTCGAAGCCGTGGTCGTTGGTAGCGTGGTCCAGACCGCTGAGAACGCCTACACCCTGCAGTTTCAGCTATTCGACGTGTTCGGCCGCCGCCAGCTGGTTGGCTATCGAATGCCGGCGAGCCGAGGCACGATGCGTGCCGCAGCGCACCGTGCGGCCGACATGATCTACGAGAACCTGACGGGCATTAAGGGCGTATTCGGGACCAAGGTGGCCTACGTAACCGCACAGCGGCAGGGGCAGGGCCAGAATTATGCTCTGATCGTGTCGGACCAGGACGGCGAGAACGAATTCACGATCATGGAGAGCAAGGACCCGATCATGTCACCCGCATGGTCGCCTGACAGCCGTCAGCTGGCCTACGTGTCTTTCGAAGGCAACCAGTCGTCGATCTTCGTGCAGACCCTCAGGACGGGTAATCGCTTCAAGGTATCCAGCAAGCCCGGTATCAACGGCGCTCCGTCGTTCTCACCGGACGGTCGCCAGCTCGTGGTGACGCTCGGCGGTCTCGATGGCAACCTCGACATCTATGTGCTTGATATTACGTCGCGGCAGACGCGGCAGCTGACGACGCATCGGGCCATCGATACGGAGGGAACCTGGTCGCCGGACGGGCGCTACATCTATTTCACGTCGGATCGGGCCGGTGGCCCGCAGGTCTACCGGATCGAGGCAAAAGGCGGATCTCCCGAGCGCGTCACGTTCGAGGGGAGTTATAATGCGCGGCCGCGGTTGTCCCCGGATGGCAAGCGACTCGCGGTTGTGCATAACGATCGCGGTAATTTCCGGATCGGCATCATGGACCTGGAGAAGAAGAACCTGTTGGTCGTATCGAAAGGCAGACAGGACGAAAGCCCGAGTTTTGCGCCGAACAGTGACAGCCTGATCTATGCCACCCGGCAGGGGCGAGACGGCGTACTGGAAACGGTGTCGGCCGATGGCCTGATTCGCCAGAAGATGGCGTCCGGCAGCGGCGATGTGAGGGAGCCGGTGTGGTCG
>JBFELT010000024.1:0-23949 GCA_041552015.1 Woeseiaceae bacterium | reverse complement strand
GTAACGTCATGAAACTGTCAAACGGCGCTCCGGTAATTCCAATACAGTTTGCCCAATAGGCGATCTCTTCTGCCAGCTCATCGGTCGCGGCCACCACGCAGCCTCCAACAACATCGCTGTGCCCGTTGATGTATTTCGTGGTGGAGTGAATGACGAGATCCGCGCCGAACTCGATCGGATTCTGCAACGCGGGCGAGAGGAAGGTATTGTCGACGGCCAGCAATGCGCCGCACTCGGACGCGATCTCCGCGATTGCCTCGATGTCGACAATGCGCAGCAAGGGATTCGACGGCGTTTCAGCCAGGATTATTCGCGGCCCGCAGGCGCAGGCGGCGTGTAGCGCTTCGAGGTTCGTCTGGTCGACGAAGCGGACCTCGAAAAGACCCTTGGACGACTGCTGCTCGAACAGTCTGAAGGTACCGCCGTAGCAGTCGTGCGGTGCGACGATGACATCGCCCGGCTTCAGCAATTGCGTTAGCAGCGTCAACGCGGCCATGCCCGAGGACGTCACCACGGCACCGGCACCGCCTTCAAGATCGGCGAGCGCCTCCGCGAGTGCGTCCCGCGTCGGGTTGCCGGAGCGCGTGTAATCGTACTCGCGCTTCTCGCCAAACCCCGCGAACGCGAAATTGGAAGAGAGATGCAATGGCGGCACGACGGCGCCGTGCTGCGTGTCCGATTCGATAGACGCACGAACGGCGCGAGTGGCTTTGCTGGCTGTGGATGTCATTGTCGGTCTCCGCTATTCGATTCCAATACTGTCTCATCGGAACCCTGCGAAGCCCGCAAGGGAGGGGTATTCTGCCCTTCTTCCGGATTACCCGGTGTGTTGCAGAATCCCTCATCTACCGATGCTCAAGCTTTATGCCTGGCATCGCAGGAGTTGGCACCTTTTCAGAATGGTTAGTTCTGAAGGTTGCCCCGGCGTCGTTGGGCCTATCCCTCGACCGGTCTCGATGAGTGTCAGCGAGTGTATGTTCAAATTTGCCGCGCGGTCAAGGCATTGATCAGCGAAATAATGGTCTCACAAGTAACTGTTTTCCCGACACTTCGGCGGTTCACGACAGGATAAGGCCTTCCCGGCCGCCGGGCTTGCTATTGCCACCGTGATGTATTAGCGTACTAGCACATTAATACATTGATGCATCATGAAGCCAAACCGAAACGAATCCGAGCGGCAGCAGCAGCGTGCCGAAAACGCCTTGTTCGAGGCGATCATCAGCCTGCGCACGCCCGGGGAGTGCCGCGATTTCTTCAAGGATCTCTGCACCCCGGCTGAGCTGCAGGCCCTTGTCGATCGTTGGCAAGTGGTCGAATACCTCGAACAAGACCTCCCCTATCGCAAGATCCACGAACTTACCGGCGTGAGCGTCACCACCATCGGCCGGGTTGCTCGTTTTCTGGCTGACGGTTTCGGCGGCTACCGCAAGGCTGTTGAAAGAACTCGCCGTTCCGGCACCCACCACTGAGGAATACCCGATGGATACCCCTGAGCAGCGCATCAAGATTGCGGTGCAAAAGACCGGCCGGCTGACCGAGCACTCCATCGATCTCCTGGAACGCTGCGGTCTCAAGCTGACCAAGAGCAAGGACCAGCTCATCTGCTTTGGTGAAAACATGCCAATGGATTTGTTGCTGGTTCGTGATGACGACATTCCCGGTCTTGTCAGCGAGGATGTCTGCGACCTGGGCATCGTCGGCCTCAATATTGTCGAGGAAAAACGCGAAAACCTGAGGGCCGACGGCCGCGACGGCCAGTTCAAGCAGATCTACGAACTCGACTTCGGTCATTGTCGCCTGGCGCTGGCGGCGCCCGACGGCACTCCCTACGAAGGCCCAGCGTCTCTACAAAATACAAGAATAGCAACCAGTTATGTCGGTCTTTTGAATCAGTTTCTGAAGATCAACGGTATCGTTGCAGAGACCGTCTATTTCTCCGGTGCCGTCGAGATCGCGCCGAAACTCGGGCGAGCGGACTTTATCTGCGACCTGGTGTCGACAGGCTCCACGCTGAAGGCCAACGGCCTGACTGAAGTCGACACGCTGCTTGAAAGCGAGGCCGTGGTCATTCAAACGCTGGCGCCGCTGGGCGAAACCAAGCAGGCCCTGGTCGACAAGATCCTGCAACGACTGGACGGCGTGCTGCAGGTGCGCGAGAGCAAGTACATCATGCTGCATGCGCCGAGAAACGCGCTGCCCGAGATTCGCAATCTTCTGCCGGGCTCCGAGGCCCCGACGGTCATCCCTCTCGAAGGCAAAGACGATAAGGTCGCCGTGCACGCCGTGTGCCGGGAAACGGTGTTCTGGGAGACGCTCGAGAATCTCAAGGCCGCCGGGGCCAGCTCGCTGCTGGTACTGCCCGTAGAGAAGATGCTGGCCTGAATGATGAGTATCGAACCGAAAGACTGGAGTCACCTGTCCGATGCCGAGCGCACACGCCTGCTGCAGCGCCCGGCGGTCTCGCAGGACAGTTCAATCCGAGACGCGGCGTGCGCCATCATTACCGAGGTTCGGAAGCGTGGCGATGCCGCGCTCAGCGACCTGACCAGGCGTTTCGATGGCGCCGACCTCAGCGACTTCCGCGTCTCAGCCGGTGAAATTGAGTCTGCGAGTTTCGAGCTGAACGAGTCGCAGCTCGATGCCATTGACCTCGCCATCAGGAACGTACGCCGTTTCCACGAGGCCCAGCGCCCGGTGCCCATCCGGGTCGAGACCATGCCGGGAGTCGTATGCGAGCGAAGCAGCCACGCCCTGGACGCGGTCGGGCTGTACGTGCCGGCAGGCACCGCGCCGCTGCCCTCCACCGCCATCATGCTGGCCGTTCCGGCCGTTCTTGCCGCCTGTCCAACAACAATACTCTGCACACCGCCAAGGCCGGACGGCACGGCGGATCCCGCCGTACTCGTCGCGGCGAGCCGCGTCGGCGTGACGGATATTTTCAAGATTGGCGGCGCGCAGGCGATTGCTGCAATGGCGTACGGAACCGAAACCGTCCCGAAGGTCTGCAAGGTTTTCGGGCCCGGCAACGCCTATGTTACCAGCGCGAAGTCGCAGGTAAGCGCCGACCCTGCCGGCGCGGCCATGGACATGCCCGCGGGTCCGTCGGAGGTTCTGGTTATTGCCGATGCACAGGCATCGGCCGAATTCGTTGCATCGGATCTGCTGTCACAGGCGGAACACGGCGCGGACTCGCAGGTCGTGCTCGTAACGACATCCGAAGAGCTGGCTACCGCGGTGGTCGAAGAGTTGACTGCGCAGCTGAGCCAATTGACGCGATCGGCGATCGCCGCAAGAGCCCTGGAAAATGCCCGCATCATTGTCGTGCCGGATCTCGATACAGCGGCTTCGGTCAGCAACCGCTATGCACCGGAGCACCTGATACTGCAGCTCGAAGATCCGCGCGCCCTGCTTCCGGTCTTGCGCAATGCCGGGTCGATATTCCTGGGGCGGTGGACCCCTGAATCCGTCGGCGATTACTGCAGCGGCACCAACCATGTTTTGCCGACGTATGGCCATGCGCAGACCTACAGTGGCCTGGGGCTCGATCAATTCATGCGACACATGACCGTGCAGGAACTCAGTCGAGAGGGGCTCGAAAATATTGGCGAGGCGGTCATTTGCCTGGCCGAACTGGAAGGCCTGGATGCGCATGCGGCCGCGGTTACTCGCAGACTGGGTCCGAAAACATGGGCATAGCGAAACTCGCAAGAGCGGAAATTCGATCCCTGCAGCCGTACGATGCCGCAGAACAGATCGACGACACGATCAGGCTCAATGCCAACGAGTCGCCGATGGTCAGCCCGAACAATCGGTTTCGACGCCCGCTCAACCGCTACCCGGAAGTGCGCCCGCAGAAGCTGCAGGACGCGCTGGCCCGGCGCTTTGGCTGTCGCAGCGAACAACTGCTGGTGACGCGGGGCTCGAGCGAGGCCATAGACCTGCTGGTTCGGACGTTTTGTCGCGCAGGCAGGGACAGCGTACTGACCACGGCGCCGTCATTCTCGATGTATCGGCATTACGCCGAGGTACAGGGTGCCAACATCATCGAGGTTTCGCTGCTGGCCGAAAACGAGTTCGCGATTGACATCGATGCCGTCCTGGCTGCATGCGACGACGCGACCCGGCTGATTTTCATTTGCTCGCCGAACAATCCCACGGGCACCACGCTGGCGCGTTCCGATCTGCAGAAGCTGTTGCGCGAGCGCGGCGAGAATTCCGCGATCGTTGTCGACGAGGCCTATGTCGAATTCGGCCACTCGCCGAGTGTCATGGATCTGCTTGACCGTTTCCCGAATCTGCTGGTACTCCGCACCCTGTCCAAGGCGCTCGCCTTTGCCGGCGCGCGATGCGGCGCCGTCGCCGGACCCGCGGATGTCATTCGCATGCTCAGCGCGGTGCAATCACCCTACGCGCTAGCCACTCCGGTTGTCGAATGCGTCGAAGATGCCCTGCAGGACGAGCAGCTGGCGCTCGCGGAAAGAACGGTCGTCGAGACCATCGCGGAACGGCAAAGACTGATTCAGGCCATCGGCCGCTTCGAATTCGTGCGCAAGGTCTGGCCGAGTGACGCCAATTTCTTTCTCATCGAGGTCGACGATGCCAGCAGGGTCCTGAAACGCTGCGAGGAGTACCGCATCCTGCTGCGTCATTTCGGCGGTGCTCTCGCCTCGTGCATACGCGTTTCCGTCGGCAGCGCGCCTGAGAATAACGCGCTGCTCGATGCGCTCGAAACGCTCAGGGGGTCCTGAGATGGCCGAGAAGGTTCTGTTCATCGACCGTGACGGCACCCTGATCGAGGAACCCGACGACTTCCAGGTCGACGCGCTGCATAAGATCCGGCTGGTCGCAGGCGTCATACCGTCGCTGCTGGAACTGGGCCGGCACGGCTACCGCTTTGTCATGGTCAGCAACCAGGACGGGCTCGGCAGCGAGTCGTTCCCCCAGGACGCGTTCGAGCGGTGTCACACGCATGTGCTGCAGTTGTTCGGCAGCCAGGGCGTTCACTTCGACGAGGTATTTGTCTGCCCGCACATGCCCGATGACGGCTGTGAATGCCGAAAGCCACGTACAGGACTCCTGACCAGGTACCTGGCAGCAACGGATATCGATCTCGCCGCGTCGGCGGTCATTGGCGATCGACCAACGGATATGCAACTGGCCGAACGCCTGGGCCTGCGGGGACTCCTGGTCAATAGCCAAGGCGACAATGTGCTGACATGGCCCGGTATTGTCAGGCGTCTTTGTCACTCGAATCGCGTGGCCACGGTTGAGCGAAACACCAACGAGACGCAGATTGTTGCAAGCGTCAATCTCGATTCGGGTGATGTCATCGAGGTAAGCACCGGCATCGGATTCTACGATCACATGCTGGAGCAAATCGCCAAGCATGGTGGCTTTGGTCTCGAGCTGTCCTGTGACGGAGACCTGGAAATTGACGAACACCACACGGTCGAAGATACGGCGATCTGTCTCGGTAGCGCCCTGCGGCAGGCGCTTGGCACCAAGCTCGGTATCGGTCGCTACGGATTTCTGCTGCCCATGGACGAGAGTGACGCGAGGGTGGCTCTCGATCTGTCGGGCCGCGCGGCCTTTCGGTTTACAGGCGGCTTTCCCAGGGACCGGGTTGGCGAACTATCCACTGAGATGGTGGAGCATTTCTTTCGTTCGCTGAGCGATTCCCTCGGCGCCTCCCTGCACCTCGAGGTACAGGGCGAGAATACGCATCACATGATCGAGGCGTGCTTTAAATCCGTCGGCCGCGCACTGCGCCAGGCCATCAGGCGCGATGGTGACGAATTGCCCTCCACCAAAGGTACCTTGAGCTGATGCCCGGTATCGCCATCATCGACAGCGGCGGAGCCAATATCTCATCGTTGCTGTTTGCCTTCGAACGCCTGGACAAACAGGCACAGCTCACGACGGACGTGGCCTTGATTCAATCGGCAGAACGGGTATTGCTGCCCGGCGTAGGCGCTGCCCGGGATGCGATGGAGCGTCTCCGCGATGCTGGCCTGGTCGACGTCATTCGCCGGCTCAGGCAGCCGGTTCTCGGCATTTGCCTCGGCATGCAACTCATGCTGGAGGGTTCCGAAGAAGACAACGTTGAGTGCCTCGGCATCATTCCGGGTACGGCCAAGCTGCTGCCCTCGTCGCCTCTGTGCCCCGTTCCCAATATGGGCTGGTGTGCAACGACGAAGACGTCTGAGCACCCGCTGCTGAGCGGCATTCGGGACGGCAGCTATTTCTACTACCTGCACAGCTATGCCCTGCCCGTTTGCGCCAGTACCGTGGCGACGGCCCGGCACACGAATCCGTTTTCGGCGGTCATCGCTCACGAGAATTTCGTCGCCGCTCAGTTTCACCCGGAGCGCTCGTCGAGGGCCGGTGCACAGCTTCTCCGCAATTTCCTGGGTAGCAGCGAGTGAAGATCATCCCTGCCATCGACCTGAAGGACGGCAAGTGCGTGCGGCTTTTCAAGGGTCAGTTCGACAAGACGACGGAATACAGCAACGATCCGTTGGCGATGGCGCGGCGTTTTTCCGCGCTCGACGTGAGCGACCTGCACATCGTCGATCTCGACGGCGCACGCTCCGGCCGGCAGCAGAATCGCGCGATCGTGGCCGCGATTGCCGCCGAAACGGGCCTGGACGTGCAGCTGGGCGGTGGCATACGCAGCCGCGACGCGGTACTGGACTGGCTGGCCAACGGCGTTGCTCGCTGCGTGATCGGCAGCATGGCAATCACCGACACGGCGACGGTGGCCGAATGGTTCAGCGAGGTCGGTCCGGAGCGCCTCGTGCTCGCGCTGGACGTGCGAATCCACAACGACGGCAGCCCGCGGTTGACGACGCACGGATGGACGCGCGAGTCCGGGATCTCGCTTTGGGATTGCATCGACCAGTACGCCGACACCGGCCTGAAACACGTACTCTGCACGGACGTCAGCCGCGATGGCGCGATGGCCGGCCCCAACGTTTCGCTCTACGAGGAAATACTGCGCCGTTATCCACAGCTCGCGTTGCAGGCGTCCGGTGGCGTGCGCAATATCGCCGATCTCGAAGACCTCAGGTCTCGCGGCATACCCGCGGCCATCTCAGGAAAGGCGTTGCTGGACGGCGAAATAACGCCCGTGGAGGTCGCGTCATTCCGGCAAAGCGCATAATCCCCTGCCTCGATGTGCGCGACGGCGTCGTCGTGAAAGGCGTGCAGTTTCGCAATCACCGCGTGGTCGGTGACATCCTGGCACTTGCCGCACGCTACTGCAGCGAGGGCGCGGATGAGCTGGTGTTCTATGACATCACCGCGAGTCCCGACGAACGCAGCGTGGACCGCGGCTGGGTAGCCCGGGTCGCTGCGATTCTCGACATCCCGTTTTGCGTCGCGGGCGGTATCCGCAGCGTCGCCGACGCGGAAGACGTTCTCAACAAGGGTGCGGACAAGATCTCGATCAACTCGCCCGCTCTCGCCAATCCCGATCTGATCACCGATCTGGCAAAACGCTTTGGCTCGCAGTGTGTTGTGATCGGTATCGACAGTCGCCAGGAGCACGATGACTATTTCGTCTATCAGAACACCGGCGATCCGGACAAGACCAGGCCCGCGCAGCGTCTGACCGTCGACTGGGTGCGGGAAATACAGCGTCGCGGTGCCGGCGAGATCGTCCTCAACTGCATGAACAGGGACGGTGTGCGAACGGGCTATGACACGACGCAACTTGCCACGGTGCGTGCCATAAGCCGTGTGCCGCTCATCGCCTCCGGCGGCGCCGGCGCCATGGAGCATTTCAAGACGGTGTTCCTGGAGGCCAGCGTTGACGGCGCATTGGCTGCAAGTGTCTTTCACAGTGGCGAAATATCCATTCCGGACCTGAAAGCCTACCTGTCCCGAAACCAGGTCGACATCAGACACTAGGGAATCATGATGAGCACATCAGACATCACGTTTATCAGCGAGCTTGAAGCGATCGTCCAGGAACGCCTCAGGAATCCCGGCAACAACAGCTATACCGCGCAACTGGCGCTCGCCGGAACGAAACGAATCGCGCAAAAGGTCGGAGAGGAAGGAATTGAGCTCGCACTTGCCGCCGTGACGGGTGATCGTGACGAAACCATCGACGAGGCGGCCGACCTTCTCTATCACGTCATCGTGTTGCTGGCGGACCAACATTTGAGCCTGGCCGACGTCTCCAATCGACTGCAGTCACGACATGCGAACTAACCGGACAGGACACTAGCGTGTTTCTCTCTCGCCGTTGCCGGGTTCTTCGAGGAATCGCTGCCGAAGGCCTTCATCGGGTATCCAGCATTCCGTCTTGACGCCGAACCAGCGGTAGCGACGATTGCCAATAAAGTCGTAGACCGGATCCGCGATAAAAGAGGGTATCCAGAAAAACGCGTAGTACATGAGTGGCCATGCTCCATCCAGTTGCCTGGCGATCCGCAGCGCGGCGCGCGACTTTCGATACAACTTGCCGTCCGCAAGCAGTAATACCGAACTCAGTTCGTCGAAGGCGTAGTCGTACGGCGCGAGTATCTTCCGCGCAGCTGCCGACTGAAGCGCTGCAAAGCGGAACTTGCTGGATTTGTCGCGGCGAATAACAAAATGCACGCTGCTCTCGCACAGATTACAGACGCCGTCGAACAGGATCAGGAACGATTGATGTTCGCTTGCCATCGGCTTATTCGATCCGCTCCGTGAGAAGCATGTCAGTGCCTGCAGTGTCTTGGCTGTGGATCGTCCACAAGCCGGAACGACATGTATTTTCGTTCCAGCCAGGTCTGTTCCGCAAAGTGTTCTTCCACAAATGACTCGAAATCGCTCACATTCCTGATCTCGTAGTTGCGCCCGTCGACGCTGAGCGACAAGGGCAGAACGAGCCTGTCCCGGTATGTTATGTGCCGCTGGAAGTCGAACATCACTATACCCTGCCGGGCCTCCGCAGTTTCCTGCAGATTGGGGTTCAGGGACTCCTTGATGTAAAGAACTTTTTCCTGGTAGGAAAACAGCGGGATCGGATCACGAATCAGGTAATGATTGCTGATTCCACCCTCGGTTCTCAGCCCGCTGAACATCGCCAGGGTCCCACCCGTGCCGAGACCGACGTAGGGACTGGCGCAGTGCAGGAAGAACCACACCGGTATCAAATTAAGGACGCCGAGCGGCGATCGCAGCCTGTATCGGACATCTCCGGGTCGAATTCGACCGTACTTGGCCACCAGGAACATCAGTGAAATCGCGAATATTGCGAACAGGCTGTTAACCAGGTAGCCCTCGGCCGTCTTTACCATGTGCAACGCGAACACGACCTGGAGAGCGACCAGGAGTATCGTCATCGCCTGGAAATTAGGCGCCCTCTTGAGGAATGCTGGAAGCAGCGGTTCGTCGACGATTTGCTGACCGAATCCCGACGGCAGGAACAGCGCATGCAGAGCCAGTGCAAATGCGGAAAAGTGCGCCAGCGTTCCATGGCCTGAGATCCCGATGACGAAATGGAAAGACATGCCTAGCAACATCCCGAAGTACTTCGTTCGGGCGGAGAGCAATAGCAGCATGGCAATCGACTCGAGAATCAGCGTCCCGTAGATAGCGCTGTATTCGAGCCAGCCATGGCCGATGAGATCGCGCAGCAGCGGAAAGCCACTGATAAAGGGCACGGCACAGCTGGACTCTATGCTCATGAAGCCGGGATTCAGCTTATGGAAGGTGCCATAGAAATACATGATGATGAGCAGCCATCGTCCGACCGGGCTGAACAGTTCGAATACCTCGTCGACAGACACACGGAAGCGCCGTTGTTTCACCGCCAGGTAAAGGAAAGACAGGAGAATGGCCAGGTTCAGGAAGAACTCCATAACCAGATGATCCGCGACAAACGGAAATCTCAAGCTTATGGATACCAGCTGGCCGATACACATCAGCATCAGCGCCAGTGTCTTGGTCGGGTAGCAGGCCGCGACAAACGCGGTGGCTATCGACAGAAAGACCAGCGGCGTTACCAGCGGGTCGAATCGGACCCAGTAGTCCAGAATCTCGCTGGCCGACGATGTGTAGTGCCAGATAGCGGATACAGCGAACAGCCAGATGAATACCGTAGCGTGAGTCGGCCCCCGGGCGGTTTTGAGCTGCTCCTGTTGCAGTATCATTTGCGCAGCCTACACGCCCCGGCGATCGCCGGATGTGGACCGATGCTCATAATGCCGGGTTTGCTGCAGCGTCCGACTCTCCGTGGCTCGCCGGACACAAGGCCATCCTCGACAGAGTCACGCCTCAAACGATCCGTCTATCCAGCGGCGGCGTCAGCCGCTTTCCGGAATGCGGTTCGCGCCATGCAGCGATCGGCATAGTCCGAAATGTTCCTGGTAGCCGGGAGCATCTCGAACATGCGCATGAAGACGGCACTCGATCCGAGCATCACGTCCGCGGCGGTGAATTGCTCGCCGAGAATCCACTCCCTGCCATCAAGCGCCGTATCGAAGACATGAATCATTTGCTCGAAGTCCCCCCAGCCGTTGCGACCGCGATTCGGCTCGACCTTGCTGAACTTCTCGGCCATGGCCGGTTCGACCACGCCCGGCGTATACAGCGTCCAGTAGAGGTACTTGCCGCGCCGGGAGTCATTCACCTCAGGCGCCAGCGTCCCGGCAGCGTACTTGTCGGCAACGTACAGGCAAATGGCTGCTGACTCGGCCATAGCAACGTCGCCATCGACGATCGCAGGCACTTTGCCCATCGGGCTGGCCGCAAGAAACTCGTCGCTGTCCTTCCGTTCGGCACTGCGAATGTCGACCAGTTCCGTCTCGTAGTCGATTCCGGCTTCTTCCAACAGCCAGAACGCGCGTGTGGAGCGCGTCTGCGGCGCCCAGAATAATTTCATATGACAATCTCCGCTGCGACTTCTCGCCGATTGTAATACGAACTCATCACGTAACCGTAGGCTCCTGCATTTGCGACGAGAATAACATCGCCCTCGACGGTCGGGGGCAGCAACCGATCGCTCCCCAATCGATCGCCCGTCTCGCAGATCGGCCCGACAACGGTAAAGGTTTCGCTTGACGTTTCATCGGCACGTGTAAGATTTACTATCTCATGATATGCGCCGTAGAGTGCGGGTCGAATCAGCGAGTTCATCCCCGTTCCAACGCCAATGTATTTCATATCGCCTTTGCCCTTGGTCTGCGTAACGCGCGAAAGCAGCACGCCCGCCCGCGCAACGAGGAAACGTCCCGGCTCCAGCCAAAGCTGATAGTGCGGATAGGCGTTGCGGATGTCAGCCAGCGTTTCGTCGAGTCGCGCGAGATCGAATGACCTGTCACCGGGCTTCTCGGGGACGCCCAGTCCGCCACCGAGATCGATAGTCGTTACCGCCGGGAATCGCTCAGCGACTCGCACGAGTTCTGCCGCCACACTGCGCCAGTTGTCAGGATCGAGGATGCCGCTGCCACTGTGCGCGTGGATGCCGATCACCTCCGCGCCAGCAGCGTCGACAAGGCGCACAAGCTCATCGACCTCGAAACGCGGTATGCCGAATTTGGAATGAACGCCGGCCGTCCTGACGTGTTCGTGATGACCACGCCCCTGTCCGGGATCCACACGAATGAATATTTTCTGTCCGCGAAATAATTCGGGCCAGGCCTGTAAGGGGTAGAGATTATCCAGGGTGACCTGCAGGCCTTTCTTCAGGCCCCAGTCGTACTCATCGCGCGGCGCAAAATTCGGCGTAAACAGGACCCGCGACAAGTCGAAGTCGGGAATTATTTCCTCCAGCCAGTCGACCTCGCCCGGGGATACGCACTCGAAATCAACGCCCGCAGTGGCCATTGTGCGCAGCAGCTCCGCATTGAAGTTGGCTTTTACGGCGTACAGTATTCGATCTACGTTCTTCAGATTCAGCAGACTGCCGGCAGCCTCGGCCACGCTTTCCCGATCATAGACGTAGGCATTTGTTTCGCGAATCGCGACATCCAGCAGCAGCTCGCGCTTGCGCATCCACCAGGCGTCGGTCGAAGCCGCAGCAGGCACGTCACCCGCAAACAGACGCTCCCAGCTCGGGCCGAAGACTGAAGCTGAGCCGGTCTTTCGGATAATGGACGCATGCAATTTGCTGACCAGACGAGGCCCCTGCTGGCGGTCGACGACGAAGCTCAGGTTCAGGTCGTTGGCCGCCTGTGACATCAGGTGTATTCGCTCCTCTTCGAACACACCGAGCGCGGGCGCCAGGCGGGGAATAATCGTTCGGATCTTCCGGCCCACCAGGCTTACAGCAGAACAGTCCGGAATCACCCGGACCCGGCACAATTTTTCGAGATCGTTGACCAGCGATGACTCGACGTCTTCGGGCAGCATGCCGTCACTTGTATCGATCGACACGGTGACGTTGGTTTCCGACGTTGAAATCAGGTCTACCGACACGCCGTGATCGGCGAAAGCCGCGAACGCGCTTGCCAGGAAGCCGGCCTCCTGCCACATCCCGACCGTGCTCATGGAAATCAGGGTCAGGCCGTCGCGGCTACAGATACCCTTGACCTGGGGTTCCACCTCTTCGGTGACGGCAGCCACGATCGTTCCAGCCACCTCCGGCGCGGGCGTGCTGCGAATGAACAGGGGAATGCCGTATGCCCGCAGTGGCGAAAGGCAGCGCGGATGCAGCACCGAACTCCCTGCCGACGCCAGCTCCTGGGCCTCGTCATAGTGCAGCGCAACCAGCAGCCGTGCCGAGGGCACTGCGCGCGGATCGGCGGAGAACATGCCCGGGACGTCGGTCCAGATCTCGAGGCGGCGCGCCGCCAGTATCGCAGCGATGTAAGCGGCCGAGGTATCGGAACCACCGCGACCAAGCAGTACGGTCTCGCCGGCAGCATTGCGCGCAATAAATCCCTGGGTCAGCGTGACTTTGCCATCGCCAGCCAGCCTCGACTGAATCTGCGGGTCCGGGCCGAACTCGCAGGTCGCCGCGAGATAGGCATTGGTCGTATTTCGCGCGTTGCCTGGCCGGCTGAGCAGAACTTCGCGGGCGTCCAGCCACTGCACGGGTACGCCGGCTCGCTCAAGATACGCGGCGCCAAGACGCGTCGACATCAGCTCACCAAGGGCCATGACGCGCACCCGCACACGTACGCTGACTTCGCGGACCAGCCGTACGCCGGCAACGAGTTGTTCCAACTGATGCAGGGTATCGCCTAGCAGCGCGGCACCATCAAGACCAAGATCTTCCGCGAGCTGGTAATGCTGCGCTGTTATTTTTTCGAGCCCGGCCGACGGCTCGCCGCTAGCCGCAACCGTGAGAAGTTGCTCAAGTGCATTGGACACGCCCGCGAGGGCCGAATGCACGACCACCGGCCTCAGACCATCATCCAGTCGGCGCTTTACGAGTTGCGCGATGATGTCCCAGTTGGCGGCCGTCGATACGCTGCTGCCACCGAATTTCATGACGACCCAGGGCGATTCGGCTATAGCTTTTGGAGCACCCAGTGACTCACTGCCATCAAATTCGGCTTCTGTAATCGGTCTCATGCATGCACTCTTTTCAGGCACCAAAAAAAAACCCGCTAGGATGCTCCTGGCGGGTTTGCTGACAATGTCCGAACTTTATTGACTAGTCGGTACAGTTGCCACTCGCACCCACGCACCTCTGGCGCGCCATGTATTTTAAGTGTTTTTCCGTAACGAACGTGTCGCTACGTTGGCACTCTACGTGGGTGTCGTAAACGTTCATCAACGAAGTAGAGCGAACCTGGTGGCAAACGTCAAGCCCGCCGCCATTATTCGTCCCACGCCGGCGGAATCGTGACCGCGCCCTCTGACGCTGAGGATACTTCATTGCGGTATTTCGCGAGCACACCGCGTTGTACCGGTGACGGCGGCCGCCTCCAGGCGGCACGCCGCCTTCCCAGTTCCTCGTCGCTGACAGCCACGTTGATTTCCCTGGTTTCGGCGTCGATGGTAAGCCGGTCACCGTCCTCGATCAGGCCAATCGGACCGCCGGCGGCGGCCTCCGGCGAGACATGCCCCACGACGAAGCCGTGACTGCCTCCCGAAAATCGGCCGTCTGTAATCAGCGCCACGTCCGCGCCAAGGCCCTTGCCCATTATCGCCCCTGTCGGACTGAGCATCTCGCGCATTCCGGGCGCCCCTTTGGGCCCTTCGTAACGGATGACCACTACATCGCCGGCCTTGACCGTGTCATCGAGGATCGCCTGAAGAGCCTCTTCTTCCGAGTGGAACACCCGGGCAACGCCCTCGAAACGAAGGCCTTCCTTGCCCGTGATTTTTGCAACCGCACCTTGCGGCGCAACGTTGCCGTACAGTATCGACAGGTGACTGTCGGGTTTTATCGGACGGTCGAAGTCGCGAATAATCGCCTGGCCCTGAGGATAATCCCCGACGTCCGCCAGATTCTCTTTCAAGGTCTTTCCAGTCACCGTCATGCAGTCGCCGTGCAACAGCCCGGCGTCGAGCATGCGTTTCATCAGCGGCTGAATGCCGCCAATCTCGATGAGCTCCGACATCAGGTACTTGCCGCTGGGTCTGAGGTCCGCCAAGACCGGGACCCTGGCGCCGATGCGCGTGAAGTCATCCAGGGTGAGGGGCACTTCCGCCTCGCGCGCCATAGCCAGCAGATGCAACACGGCGTTCGTCGATCCGGCCAGCGCAATCACAAGCGATATCGCATTCTCGAATGCTTCACGCGTCATGATGTCACGCGGCTTGATGTCGTTGCGTATCAGGCTCATCACGGCCTGTCCGGCGCGACGGCAATCGTCCAGTTTGTTCGGCGACACCGCTTCCTGGGCCGAACTGTTCGCAAGACTCATGCCCATCGCTTCGATCGCCGATGCCATGGTATTCGCGGTGTACATGCCGCCACAGGCCCCGGGACCGGGAATCGCCGTCTTTTCAACCTCGAGAAGTTCTTCATCCGATATCAGTCCGCCGGACCGGGCGCCTACCGCCTCGAAGACGGAAACGATATCGCGGCGCTTTGCGCCGGGCTTGATGGTGCCGCCGTACACGAAAACGGCCGGCCGGTTGAGGCGTGCCATGGCCATCAGGCAACCCGGCATGTTCTTGTCGCAGCCGCCGATAGCGATGAATCCGTCAAAGCCTTCCGCGGCAACGACCGCCTCTATCGAATCGGCGATTATCTCGCGAGATACCAGCGAGTACCGCATCCCCGGGGTGCCCATGGAGATGCCGTCAGAAACGCTGATGGTATTGAAGACGACGCCTTTTCCGCCAGCTTCACTGGCTGCCCTGGCCGCTTCGTCCGCCAGCCCGCCAATGTGCATATTGCATGGCGTGACCATGCTCCAGGTCGATGCGATTCCGATCTGTGGTCGCTTGAAGTCGTCCTCGGAAAAACCGACGGCGCGCAACATTGCGCGGCTGGGGGCCTGTTCCACACCGTCGACTACGATTCGTGAGTAGCGACGCAGATCCTTATCCTTCATTCGCTCGTCTGACTCCGCATTGACTGGACAATAGGCCCGACTGGCCGAGCGGAAGTCTAGCAGCAAATCAGGGGATTTGCGGCTCGTCGTCCCGGATCAGGATGACGATGCGTTGATACACATCGTCGACCGCGAGTCGTTCCAACTGCTCCAGCTCGATCACGAACGCTTCATCGCCCTCGACGAGCGAATCCTGCACCAGGGGAATCAGCAATCTCGCGGAACGCTGTCCGGGCCCGAAGGTGACGGTCTTGTTGCCGGGCGCGAAATAGTCCTCACCCTCCGTCGCCGTGACGTCGCTGACGGTATAAGCGATTACGGCCTGGGACTCATCCGGATTGAAGCGCACGAGGTCGATCTGTACCGCTGGATCCGTCTCACGGATGGATGCCTGACTGGTCGCAAACGCGATCGTATTGATCGGCAGCTGCCCTTCGAACGCGCGCTGGTCGTCATCTTCGAGGGTCACGTTGATCACGGCAAGTTCAGACTCGACGGAATCGAGTTCGCGGAGACGCAAGGTCGACAGCTGATCGGCCTCTCGCAAGGGATCCGATGCCATCGTGAGTACGATGCGGCTGCGATCCTGACCAATCGGAAAGTGCACGATTCCGTCATTTGAAAAGGCGTATTGCTTCGCGGCCCAGGGCGAACGATTGCCGCTGAAACCGACCTCGTCCAGCTTGAGGGTCAACGGCAGGTCCACACCGTTGCTGCGCAGAAAGTCGACATAGACCGGCCCGCTGTCCTCGCGAAGACGAACCCTGAAGTCTGTCGAGGAGACGCCGCCCATGCTGAACGGTACCTCGAGATCAGCGGGCGGCAGCAGCGAGAAATCGACCAGCGGTTCCGGTATCGGCTCCGCCTCGCCGGTTTCCGGCAAGACCTCTTGCACTGACTCCGTAGCAACGCTCTCAATTGCAGTTCCCGAATCCGCCGGCGCCGGCTCTTCCTGTGCCGGCAGCGTCACGGGCAAATCTTCGATGATCGGCTGTTCACCGGATCGCTGCAGCAATTTGAGCCAAGGTTCCAGCATGCCCAGCTGATACGCGGAAACGCCCGCAACCCCGAGCAACATGACGACTGCGAGCAGCCACTTTCCTGATCCGCCACGGCTTTCCTCAGCCACCAGCCGATCTGACGGGTCCAGCGAGATCGTGTCGTCGTCTTGTTCGCTCAGCGCGGCCATGAATTCCTCGACCGTCGCGAATCGTGTGACGCGGGCATAGGAGAGCGCTTTCTTCAGTGCTCGCCATTGCCCATCGCTCACGCCGTGCGGGCGCTGTGGCTTCATGCCTTCCTGCGATGCCTCCGCGGCGTTGCGCGGCCCGAAAACCCGGTGCCCGGCGAGCAGCCGGTACAGCAGGCAGGCAAGGGAAAAAACATCATCGGATGCGACCGGTTGTTCGCCGGTCAGCACCTGCATACTTGAATAGGCCGGTGTGAGCGCTCCGAGAACGCCAGGATCGAAGTCGCTGTCGGACTGTTCCTGCCGTACCCGCGCGACGCCGAAATCAAATAGCTTGGCGTTGCCATCGGGCGTGATCATGATATTGCCGGGCTTCACGTCAGCATGAATGATGCCGCAACGATGCGCGTACGCCAGCGCGTCGCCAATCTGCCGGACGATGCGAAATGCGGCGTCATGGTCGATAATCCTGGCGTCCGCAGAATCGAGAATGCTCGCCAGCGTGCGGCCGTGCATCCATTCCATCACCATGAAATACAGATCGTCGTCGCGGTCGAAATCGATGAAACGAACGATATTGGGGTGCAACAGGCAGCGGCCTTTTGTTGCCTCCTGCTGCAACGCACGCAGCGCCTGCGCGTTTTGCGCGAACTGCGGCGAGAGTACTTTTATCGCAACCCAGGGCTCGTTTGCCTCAGCTTCCGCGAGACGACGATCGAGCGCTTTGTATACAACGCCCATACTTCCGCCAGACAGCCTCTCCTGGAGCAGGAAACGATCGCGCAATAGCGAGCCAACCTGGACGCGTGATTCTGCAGTAACGGCACTCGCTACTTCGTTGGGAATAACGGTCGTCGAGCCGAAAGCATCGCCACTGTCCACGGCAGCGGCGTCGCTCCCTATCCCGGGATCCGGCCGCGGCACGGCCGGCTTTCGGCCGGCGAAATGCGTCGGACTCGTCGGCATGTCGTCCGTAACGAAACGATCGAGCATTGACTTGACCAGCTGGAATGTTTCTTTTCGCAGTGCGCCGGCCTCGTATCGCTCCTGCAACACGCGCCGTATCTCGGCTTCGTTACCGCCGTTGGACTCCAGCAGCCTGCCGATACCGGTCTGTACGTCGGTCAGCATTTCGACATCGTCGATCGAAGCCGTGAGCTGATCTTCGAGGTCGGCAAGCTGATCACCGAGTGTGTCAGGGCTTTTGTCGGATTCTGCTGTCATAATTAGCTAGCCAGTTTACGTGCTCGGCCCTGTTCGGAACCGGAACTGGTCGTCAAATTACCTTTCCGGGGTTGAGGATATTGCCGGGGTCCAGCGTCTTTTTCAGGGAGCGCATCAGGGTGATCTCGGTACCGCCCCGGTATCGAGCCAGGTAGGGCTTCTTGACGCGACCGACGCCGTGCTCAGCGCTGAAGCTGCCTCCGAGTTCATCCACGAGGTCGTAAATCGCGGAGGTAATGCACTGGGCCGCCTGCGCCCACGCATCCGCTGCCAGTTCGCGCGGCAGCACAACGTTGTAGTGCAGGTTGCCGTCGCCGACATGCCCGAACACCAGGAGCCTGGCATTCGGCATCAGCTCGCCGACCATGGCTTCACCGCGTGCCAGGAACTCCCGCATGCGCCCGATAGGCACCGAGATATCGTGTTTCAGGCCCCTGCCTTCGTGCCGCTCGGCCTCGGCGATGGAATGACGCAGCCGCCAAAGGCGATGCGATTCGTCCGTATTCTTGGCAACGACGGCATCCAGATACAAGGAATCGCCCGCAACACCCGTCAGGGCATTCTCAAGCGCAGCCGCAGCTCCCTGCGTCGCAGCCTCTACGAGCACATACCAGGGGTAGGCCTGGTCGAATGGCAGCTTTGCGCCGGGAATATGGCGCTCGACCAGCTCAAAGACAGGCTTCGATATCAGCTCGAACGCCTCGATCCGATCAAACAATGCACGACGCAACGCCGCGAGCAATTGAACCGCATCGCCACTGTCAGCAAGTCCTACCAGCGCCGTCGTCATTTCGCCAGGGTTCGGGAACAGTCGCAGGGTGGCGGCCGTAATGATGCCCAGCGTGCCCTCGCTGCCGATAAACAGCTGCTTGAGGTCGTAACCGGCAGTGTCCTTGCGAAGCGAACGCAGGCCGTCCAGGACGGAACCATCCGCGAGTACGACCTCCAGGCCCAGCGTCAGCGCCCGCGCGGTACCGTAGCGAATAACATTGACGCCGCCGGCGTCCGTCGCAAGGTTGCCGCCAATCTGACAGCTGCCCTCGGCGCCAAGACTCAGCGGAAAGATGCGATCAGCGGCCCTCGCCGCTTCCTGGATACTGGCGAGTATGCAGCCGGCCTCCACCTCCATGGAGAAATTGGCGGGATCGACGTTGCGGATGCGGTTCATGCGCGACATCGACAGCAACACCTGCTCACCTGACTCATCCGGCAGCGCGCCTGCACAAAGCCCGGTGTTGCCGCCCTGCGGTACGATCGCGACCCCGGCGGCGGCACAGGCGCGCACGAGCTGTGACACTTCTTCGGTGCATTTCGGCGCAACGAGAATAGGGGTCCTGCCCGTGAACGTTCCGCGCCACTCGGTCAGGTGAGGCTCGAGTTCGCTGGCTTCTGTTTTCCACCCGGCGGGGCCGACGATTTGCTTCAGCCTGTCAAGCAGCGTCATCGAATATTGCCTGTTGTTCGAAAGTGTCCCAGTCAATGTTGCTGCCACACATCACCAGTACGATGCGCTTGCCCGCCATTTCCTCGCGCAGCGGCCCGAGCAGTGCGGCGGTGCTGGCGGCGCATGCCGGCTCCACGGCTATTTTCATCTCGCGAAACAGGAATCCCATTGCCTTGCGCAACTGCTGATCGTCGATCATCGCCAGGCGATCGACGTGCATCTGGCAAAGCCCGAACGAGTAAGGCAAGGCGAAGGGAGCACCAAGGCTGTCCGCAATCGTGCGCACGGCGTCGATCGTCACGGGCGCACCGCTTGCCAGGCTGCGGTGCATGGAGTCTGCACCCTCGGGCTCGACGCCAATGACCTCGCAGGCTGGCCGCAATCGCTTAACCGCGTTCGCAATACCGCCAATCAGCCCGCCGCCGCCGACGGGGACGATAATCGCGTCGAAGTCCTCGCACTGCTCACAAATCTCCAGCCCGAGCGTGCCCGTGCCGGTTGCAATAGCCGGCCCCTCGAACGGGTGCACAAAGTAACGGCCTTCCTCCTTCTCAATGCGCTCCGCCAACTCGAAAGCCTGGTGGACATCATCCGCGAAGATGACCTCCGCGCCGAAGGACCTGCATGCGTCCACACGGGCAGCGCTCGCGCTGCGCAACATGACCACCCTGGCCGTCGTACCCAGCGTCTGCGCCGCGAAGGCGGTCGCTATGGCATGGTTCCCGGCGCTGCATGCCGTGACGCCGGCAGCCAGCTGTTGGGGACTCAGGCCGTAAAGCGTTGCCAGCGCTCCGCGCGCCTTGAATGTCCCCGTACGCTGCAGGAACTCGAGTTTGGCGAATACCTGCGTACCGGCCCCCATCGCGTCCTCGATGGCTGCGCAGCGCACGACGGGCGTGAGGATCGTCTCTCCACGAAGCCGCTCGCGCATGGCGCCGACATCGGCAATATCTGGTCCGGCTGGAGTCATTGTTATGTCAAATCAGCGAAAACGTGTTGAAGGCTAATGCCTGCAATATAAAATAGATACGGCAACTTCCTGATAATACTTGCGCTGTATACCAGAGTTGATTACGTTGGTCAGGGCGAACTGTGTCAGAGAATACCGGTTCGAGAAAGTCGCCGCGGGCAATAACATGGAATTAGACAATCTGTCGCAATCGGGGATTCGACGAATAGCCGACTATTCGCCGTATCTCGATCAATTGGCAGGTCTCGCCCAGCAAATGGACCTTCGGCAGCGCAGTAACCTGGTGCATCTCGAGAAATGCCTGCACAGCCACTGGGCGCTGGGTCAGAATAACATCCTGAGCTGGTCACCCGTCGATGACGGCGTCTCTATTCTCGTCGTACCGCATTACGCCGTGGCCGAGTACACATCGCCACAACCAAATGGCTTACCGCCGCGCCTCTCGCCCCGTTTCATAACCGAGCTCATCTCCGGGGAGCGCCGGCTGTCGATCTCTCAAATGCACAAGGTGGCGCGCCTGCTGGAAGTCGAACCCATTCATCTCCATCTTCGGCAGCCGCTCGCAGGCGGAAAAATAGAGACACGCATTATCGAGAAGATGATTCAGCGTTATGGCATTAACTATGTTGCCAGTCGCGCGGTGACCCTGTTCGACATCGTGGGTTTCAGCCTGTTGACGCCGTTCGAGCAGATGACACAGCTGAACAGTTTGTCCTACTCGCTCAACTCGGCACACGCCAAAATGCTGGAGCGGGACGTAAATCTCAATTTTGCCCGGTCATCCAGCGGCGACGGTTTCTACATCTGGAATCGAGACGACGGCCTCGAGGCGAGCGTCAACCTTTACCACCTGATGCACATCGTCCTCGCTGACAACGCGATTGCACGCAGCAAGTCCCGATCAAAAGCGGTGCCGCGACTCAGGGCCTGCTTCCATGTCGGCAGTTGCTATGAGTTCCATCAGGCTGAAGGCCTCAATCCCACGATGCACGACTTTATCGTTGGCGACGTGACCATTGAGCTTGCGCGCATGATTGAGGGCGCCCTTCCCGGCCAGATCCTGGTCGGCGATTTCATGGCAGATATCGAGAAAGGCGCCGAGAACGAAGAAGATTTCATCGATCCGAACATCGATGCCGTCAGATTCCTGAAGCGGGCACAGGGAAACCTCGCGCAGCTCAGCGGAATGGAACTTTCCGGAGAGCGTGTAACAGCAATAAAGTGCTATCTGACCGGTGAAAACCTTGGCGGCGGCCAGTTCAACATTCGCCGATTGACGATCAAGGATAAGCACGGCCTGTCGCGCGTTGCATTCAATGCGAAAGTCAACATCTACCGCGAGACTGCAGCACCAATCCTGCTGGGCATCCAGGACAAGAAGCTTCCCACGATATCGCCGGTGTAGGCTCGCAGCGAGGCCATTCGATGCAAAGACCCTTTTCAGACTGGGGCGGCAATATTCTGGGATTCCTGCTTGTAATTGCCGTCAATATCCTGTCCAACGCGCTGCCGATCAATGGCCAGTCCATGCCCGAAATCTCTGCGAAGTACCCTTCGCCGTTTACGCCCGCCGGATTTACGTTTTCTATATGGGGCGTTATTTACCTCGCCCTGCTGATTTTCGTCGTCTACCAGGCGCTTCCTGCGCAACGCGAAAACCGGACGATCGCAGGTATCAGCCGCCCGTTTCAGGTGAATTGCGTAGCCAACGCAGCCTGGTTATTTGCCTGGCACTACGATCTGCTCACGATCTCATTGCTCATAATGCTGGTCCTGCTCGCAACACTGGCGCTCATCTATCGCTGGCTGCTGGCCGAACGACCCGACACTGCGGTCGGTCAATATCTCGCGGTACATCTGCCATTCAGTCTTTATACGGGGTGGATCACCGTCGCAACCATCGCGAATATCAGCGCCCTGCAGACGGCCAATGGCTGGGATAATGTCGGCCTGACTGCCGTCAGCTGGACCTTGCTGAAACTTGCCGCCACCGGCGCCATCGGCGCTACCGTCGTGCTGCGCTTTCGTGACCCGGTATTCGTGCTGGTTGTGGCCTGGGCGGCCTTCGGCATTTCCGCAATGCAATCCGACACTCCCGCAGTGTCCGGCGCCGCGACCAGTCTGGCATTATTGTCCTTGATACTGGCGGCAAGCGAGGGCGCGACCCGGCTTGCCGCTCTCAGGAAGCAGTAAGGAGCAGTTGATGGCAAACGAGGGTTACCACGAACCGATTGATGAACTGAGCGCCGAGACGCGCGATATGCATCGCGCAATCACATCGCTAATGGAAGAGCTGGAAGCCGTGGACTGGTACAACCAGCGTGTCGACGCCTGCCAGGACGAGGCGTTGAGGGGCATCCTTGCGCATAACCGCGACGAAGAGAAGGAACACGCGGCAATGCTGCTGGAGTGGATTCGCCGCAGGGACGCGACGTTCGAGAAAGAGCTCAAGGACTACCTTTTCACCAGCAAGCCGCTCGCGCACGACTAGCGAGTGTCGTTTCTGACAGGCGGGCTCTCCCGTCCTGCCTTCGACGCATTACCATCGAGCACTGATAGTCAATTCGAAACCGTCCACCTCGTGCGCCGGACGACTGCGCGGATTGCCGGGTTGTGCTTGTTCGGGCCAGGAAATCGAGCGGACCGGCCGAAACCCGATAGCCACCTGGGATCCGCTCGATTCTCGAATACCGAACAGTCGATTCACACTTCGGTTCAGCGCCCCCAGCGGATCGGTGAGCGCCAGTTTCGTCCTGTCAGCAAAGGAAAGCGGCCCGCTTCTGCTGCGGATTCGTTCCCTTACCTTTTCGAAGTAGATACCGAGCGCGGCGCCTACCACCGGCGTGACGACGATATCCTGGATTGAGGGCTCCTCCAGGAAGGACTCGATGCCGAATTCATAGACAGTCGAGTACAGCGCCGCGACCCAGAATGACTCCTTGCGACTAAAGCCCCGCTCGCGGCCCCGTATGTAATAGGCCGCGCCCCAGTAAGGATGAAGTACATAGTTGACGGCCCAGTGGTCTTCATCCCACACCGGATGCGTAACGTTATCGCCCCACTGTTCGAATCCCAGCGCATCCTTTTCTGCTTCATTCCAGTTCGAAAACTCGAACGGCGCATGGTAGATGATGCCCGTCGCCACAACTTGCCAACCGATTAGGTAGTAAAGGTCGCGACGCATGCCGCTCCAATCGCGACGGTCGTCGGATTGGCTCGGCTGTGCGTGCCCGCCGGTCATGGCGAGCAGCGAAACAGTAGCGATGACACTCAGGGCCAGAGACTTGTGTTGCATGGTCCGGGAAGTCCGTCAGCTGCGCCAGCAACCATACCATGCAAGTTTTCGACGCTACAGTCTCCGCGATACGCGCCTGCGAGAGGATGGGCCCTCGCCTTCGGCGAGCGGCCTGTCGGTCGACTGCGTCGACCTCGGTGTGAACCGCTGGGAAGCTTCCAAAACCCGATCCGCATCAACAAAAAAAGCCGCCTCCCCTGTGGGTGAGGGAGCCGACTTTTTTTGTTAATTGGTCGGGGCGAGAGGATTCGAACCTCCGACCCCCACAACCCCATTGTGGTGCGCTACCAGGCTGCGCTACGCCCCGACCGGGCTGCAAACGTGACGCTCAGGACGCAAGTCTGCAGGGCGGCAATGATACGTGCCGTCGTCGTTTGAGGG
>JBFELT010000023.1:0-25051 GCA_041552015.1 Woeseiaceae bacterium | reverse complement strand
ATTCGTCGAATGGTGGATACCTGCGTGCCGCCACCCAGGTAGGTATTGCCCTGTCCGCCGCCGGCGCGTGCCGAAAAATTGGCGACCTGGCGGCTGTAACCGGGCGTGTTGGCATTCGCGATGTTGTGACTGGTCACCTGCAGCGCACGTTGAAACGCACGCATCCCGGTAAGACTGATATTTAGCGCATCTGGCATCGTATTCCCCTGCTATCCGTCGCTTGCATCACTCTGTGTGCAGCGCCAGTTGGGTTGCTATCGGCTGGGCCGCAGAATTCTTGAGCTCTCGTATCACGGATCGCATCGTCGGGCTGTCAACGACGCGCGCCAGTTTCTCGGCATACTTCGGGTCCGTCGCATAGCCGGCGGACTGCAGCGCGTTGGCAAAACCGGCGACGTCATTGCCGTGACCGCTCACATCGCGGTAACGCGGGTTGTCAGCCAGGAAATCGGTGTAGTCCGCAAAGCTCGCGGCCACATTGTCATACGCCCGAAATCGGGCGGTCTGCGGACGCGGCACGCCGTCCTCGAATTCCAGCGTTCGCCGCGACACCTGTTCGCCCTGCCAGCCGCTGCTCGCCTTGATGCCGAACAGGTTGAAGCTGTTGGCGCCGTGCCTGTCCGGCATGACGTGCGCACCCCAGCCGGTTTCCAGAGCCGCCTGGGCAACGATGGCTTCGGGTGCAACCTGAAGCCGGCGGCCCGCTCTTTCGGCGTGCGGCCAGATGTCACGCGCGAATGACTCCGGGTCGGACCAGGCTGGCTTCGACGTCGGCGGCGCGGTGGATTGCATCGGCGTTGCCGCCGGACCCTGTGGCGGCGCCGACGGAGACACATTGTTATAGAGTCGGGCAGGTGTCGTTTCCGCGAAGCGAGTTCGCTGTATGTCGGCCAGCGAGAACCTGCCGTCCAGCCGTTCGGAAACCCGCGTATCCGCGCCGCCGAGCTGGCGCACCAGCATGTCGGCAAGCCCGACACCCTTGCCGCTGGCCATCTCGAGGGACAGCTGCTGATCCATCATGCCCTGGTACATGTCCATCTGGTCGCTGTCACCGAAGATGGGATCGCCCAGTGACGCCTCACGCATGCTTTTCAGCATTGACTGCAGGAACAGCGCCTCGAACTGACTGGCGACCTCACGCAGCGCTGTGGGATCGTTCTTCTGCGCGGCCGCGCGCAGCCCCGTGAACTGGTTGAAGTCAGTAATTGCAGCAGTCATGGCTCAATACTAGGGAGACTCTGACTAATTCCCGTCGCACACGTTGCGTTCATTCGTCGTGTACGATGGGAATTAATTCGTCGTGTGCGATGGGAATTAATCAGAGTCTCCCTAGATCACAATCAGTTCGGCGCGCAGCGCGCCAGCCTGTTTCAGTGCCTCGAGTATGGCGACAAGGTCACCTGGCGCCGCGCCGACTCGATTGACCGCTCGCACGATCTCGTCGAGGCTCGTGCCCGGTTCGAACAGGAACATGCTGGCCTCTTCCTGGAGAATACTCACATCCGAATCGGCAAGCGCCACGGTCTCGCCGGCGTTGCTGAACGGTGCGGACGGCTGGCTGACATACGGCGATTCGCTTATCGTCACCACCAGTGAGCCGTGCGAGACAGCGGCCGGCGTGACGCGAACGTTGTCGCCGATCACGACGGTGCCGGTGCGCGAATTGACGATCACACGCGCCTGCACCTCGCCGGGCGTTACCTCGAGACTCTGCAGCGCCGAAACGAAAGCAGTTCTCTGCGAGGCATTTGCCGGCGCACGCACGCGCACCGAAACGGCGTCCAGTGATTCCGCCGTTCCCGGACCCATCGTCAGATTGATTTGTTCGGCAAGCCGGTTCGACGTCGTGAAGTCCGACACGTGCAGGTTCAGTACGACCGCCTCGCTGGTAAGAAAGTCGCTGGGAACGGCACGCTCGACCGTGGCCCCGTTGGGAATTCGCCCGGCACTCGGAATGTTGACCGTGACCTTCGAGCCGTCGTTGCCCGACGCGCCAAAGCCGCCGACCACCAGGTTGCCTTGCGCCACCGCATACACATTGCCGTCGGCACCCCGCATCGGTGACATCAGGAGCGCGCCGCCTCGCAGGCTCTTGGCATTGCCGATGGAAGAAACGGTGACGTCGATCGTCTGCCCCGGTTTTGCGAACGGCGGCAGGTCCGCGTGCACCGTCACCGCCGCGACATTCTTGAGCTGCAGACTGGTGCCGGGCGGAATCGTAACGCCAAACTGGGTCAGCATGTTGACGATACTCTGAACGGTAAACGGCGTCTGCGTCGTCTGGTCACCGGTGCCATTCAGTCCGACCACGAGACCGTAGCCGGTCAGCTGGTTGTTACGCACGCCCGCAACGCTCGCCAGGTCCTTGACGCGATCCGCCATCGCCTGCTCGGCTAGAAATGCGGCCAGTACCAGGGTGACGAGTCCGAGGTGTTTGATCGTCATGCGTGTCTTGTAGGTTAGTTGCATCAGGCGCCCTCGGGCTAGTACGGGTGAAATACGGAATTAAAGAACCGCGCGATGGGGCCCATGCGGTTGGCGGCCGCAAGCACACCTTTGCTGCTGTAGGTGATCTGCGCATCGGCGATGCGATAGGACTCCAGCGAGTTGTCCGGCTCGATGTCATCCGGACGAATGATGCCGGCCAGGCGAATGAACTCCCGCCCCTGGTTCAGGGTGACCCATTTTTCGCCGCGAATACGCAGGTTGCCGTTCGGCAGGCGCTGCACCACGGTGACCGTGATATCACCGAGCAGGCTGTTGCTCTGGCTGCTCGATCCCGCGCCATCGAAGGACGTATCGCCGCTCAGCGACCCTTCGAACAGCGGCGTCCCGTCGCGGCTGAGAGCGCGTCCAAGCACCGTCGGATTGCCCAGCGAGGCCTCGGTGGTCTTCGCGGTGGATGTCTGCGAGTTTTTGCTCGCATTGGTCTGTTCCTTCAGGCGCACCGTCAGGATATCGCCGACGCGCGTTGCCTTGCGATCCTCGAACAGGCGCACATCGGAGCCGCCGTTGTAGATGGCGCCGCTGGTCGGCGGGCTGTACACCGGCTCCGTGGGCCAAGGCGGATCGTAGCTCTCGTCGAACACCTCGATCGACGCGCAGCCGGAGGCGACGATGGCCAGGGCGGCAGCGATACCCAGTCTATGAAGGTGACGAGTCATTGGCTTTCCTTACAGGTTGTTGTTGATGTATTGCATCATCTGGTCGTTGGTCGAGATGGCTTTCGAGTTCATCTCGTACGCACGCTGCGTCTCGATCATGTTCACCAGCTCGGATACGACGTTCACGTTCGAGCCCTCGAGCGCACCCTGGTTGAGCGCACCCAGTCCGTTCTCGCCGGGCGTACCTGCCTGGGCGGTACCGCTGGATGCCGTTTCGATGTAGAGATTTTCGCCGATGGGCTGCAGGCCCACCGGGTTGATAAAGTCGACCGTCTGCAGGCTGCCCACCTGTGTCGTCGAGGCCTGCCCCGCCAGCCGTACCGAAACGGTGCCGTCTCTGCCGATCGTGATCGACTGCGCGCCCTCGGGAATCGCGATGCCGGGCTGAATCTGGTAGCCGCTCGCCGTCACCAGTTCGCCCTGGTCGTTGAGCTGGAACGTGCCATCGCGGCTGTAGGCAAGTTCGCCGTCGGGTTTCAATACCTGGAAGAATCCACGTCCGTTAATGGCGACGTCTAGCGCATTGTCGGTCTGCAGGACACTGCCCTGTGTGAACAATTTCTCCGTCGCTACAATTCGGACGCCGGTTCCAAGATTCATACCGGAGGGTAGCTCCGTGTCCTGCGAGGTCTGGCCGCCGGACTGCCGCACGTTCTGGTAGAGAAGATCCTCAAACACGGCTCGGCCCTGTTTGAATCCCGTGGTGTTGACGTTCGCCAGGTTATTGGACACGACCGCCATGCGCGTTTGCTGGGCATCCAGTCCTGTCTTTGCAACCCATAATCCCTGATTCATATCCTACTCCTGTCCTGACCGTCTTCTCAGCCGAGGCGCATCAACTGCGCTGCCGCATCGGCATTTTCTTCCGACGTCTTGATGACATTGATTTGCATTTCATACTGTCGCGCGAGCTCGATCATGTTCACGAGCGTCTTGGCGACGTTCACGTTGCTCTGTTCCAGCGCGCCGGACATGATCGACACGTCCGCATCGGCCGCGGCCGTTTCTCCGTCCGCTATTCGCAGCAGGCCGTCGGCACCCTTCTGCAACAACGAGACATCCGGATTGACGAGCTTTATTCGATCGACGATCGAATAGGTTTCCGGCCCCTGGCCAATCGGCTGCACGGAAATCGTGCCGTCCTTGCCGATGAGCAGGCTGCTGTTCGGCGGAATTGCGACCGGTCCCCCGTCACCCATGACCAGGTGACCGGCTCCGGTCGATAACAGTCCGCCAGCCTCGACGCGCAGGTCCCCGGCGCGGGTATACGCTTCGCTGCCATCCGCTGCCTGGACCGCGATGAAACCCTGACCCTGCACCGCGATATCGAGATCGCGGCCCGTCGTGGCCACCGGTCCCTGCGTCAGGTCCGTGCCGTAGGATTCGACGACGGCGTTGATACGCGTCTCCACGCCGGGGCCATCGATCGGCACCGAGCTGAATGAGTGCAAATCGGCCCGGAATCCGGTCGTCGAGACATTCGCCAGATTGTTGCTGTTGATGGCCTGCGCAAACTCCGTCTGCTTGGCGCCGCTCATCGCGAGAAAAATCATTTCGTCCATCGTCGAATCCCTCTACTGCCCGACCAATCCGCCTAGCGGATGTTTATGACCGTCTGCGTAATGGTGTCGGCCGTCGAGATCGCCTGCGCGTTGGCCTGGAAGTTTCGCTGCGCCGTTATCATCTGCACGAGCTGCGCCGTCAGGTCGACGTTGGAGGCTTCCAGTGCGCCGGACTGGATGTTGCCAAACGAGGCAGTACCCGCCTCACCCAGCAGCGCATCACCGGACTGGAAAGACTCACCCCAGGCGGTATCGCCGAGCTGTTGCAAGCCCTGCGGGTTGACGAAGTTTGCCAGCGCGAGTTTGCCCAGCGACGTCGACTGACCGTTGGTGAACCGGGCGAAGACGATGCCTTTCGCGTCGACGCTGACACCGGTCAGTCGGCCCGTTGTAAAGCCGTCCTGTGACAGCGAGTTGACGCCGAAGGCATCGCCGAACTGCGAGGCGGTGGCGAAATCGAGCCCCATGACGATGTCCGCGGCACCGGTCGAAGGCGTGTAGGCACCCAGCGGCATGAGGCCACCGGCGGGCGATTGCAGCGTGCCATCCGGATTGAATACAACCGGAGTTGCGCCGGACACCGCGTTGCCATCTATCTGAATTTCGGTGTTCCACGTGTTGGGCACCGCATCCTTGATGAAATACACCGTCGCCGTATGTGCGGCACCGAGCGAGTCATACACCGTAACGGAAGTCGTGTGATTGAAACTGCTCGGATCGGCCGCGTCGAATGTCGGGTTTGCAGGGGGCGGCGCGTTCGCGGGCAGGTTGATGCCGAAGGACGCGCGCGTCGTCGCCGCCGGTGGATTGGCACCGACCTCCAGCTGCAGGTCGACGGGCGTGCCTGTGTTGAAAAGGCCGCTGCCGGCATACGGGTAGGCCTGCAGCCTGGCGCCTTCTGCATTCGTCACGTAGCCCTGGTTGTCAACGCCGAAGGCACCCGCCCTTGTGTAGCTACGGGCGCCATTGTCACTGACGACGAAGAAACCCTCGCCGCCGATCGCAAGATCGAGTGCGTTGTCGGTAAAGTCGATATTACCCTGCGTGAATTGCTGGGCGATCGCTGACAGACGCACGCCGCTGCCGGCAGCGCTCGAGCTGACGCTCTGCGTTCCGACGGCGAATACTTCGCTGAACTGCGCACGCGACATCTTGAACCCGGTTGTGTTGACGTTGGCGACGTTGTTCGCCGTTACGCCGAGATCGGCTGATGCGGCGTTCAGTCCGCTGAGTGCAATTGCAAATGGCATTTCTCTCTCCTGGCTAAATTCGTTTCATGGAACAACGTAAAGCGCGTGTTATCCGATAATCTGGTAGATCTGGCCGAGCGGCATCTGCTGCCCTCCGGCAAGGTTCAGGGTCAACCCGCCTCCGAACTGGCCCAGCGTGACGCTCTGGATCTCGGCTTCGACAACGGTCGGTGCGCTTTCAATACTGGTGCCGCGGATCACGCGTGCGCTGACCTGGTACTGGCCGCTTGGTGCGCGTTGCCCGGACGAGTCAATGCCGTCCCAGGCGAATCGCACCATGCCCGGCGGCTGCTGGCCGAGGTCGAGGCGTTGAACCAGTTCGCCGTTGTAATTGGTGATATCGACCTGCACGTTACCGGCACTCGACTCGAGTTCCAGCCCGCCTTTGAGCGATCCGCTGTCACCCAGGGAACCGACATCGCTGACTGCGAGTACCGAGTGCCCGACCAGTCCGGCAGCCTGCAGCGCCTGGTTGTCCTGCATCGAGCCCGCGAGACCGCTGAACGCGGTATTCAGCGAGGAAATGCCGTTGACCGTGCTGAATTGCGCCAGCTGACCAAGGAACTCGCCGTTATCCATGGGCTCGAACGGATCCTGGTTTTGAAACTGCGAAATCATCAGCGTCAGGAAATCCTCCTGTCCCAGGTTGTCGCGCGCCTTCTTTTCCGGTGGCGGCGCGAAGTTTTCGAAACTGTCTATCGGTCCAAGCGTTGTCATTTCATTGCCTCTGAAAGAAATCAGCGTCCGAGCGAGAGTGTCTGCAGCAGCAGATCCTTGGTGGTGTTGATCATCTCGACGTTGTTCTTGTAGGAACGCGACGCCGACATCATGTTGACCATCTCCTCGACGGTATTGACGTTAGTGGCGTAGACGTTGCCGTCCGCATCCGCCTCCGGGTGATCGGGCTGGTAACGCAGCTGCAGCGGCGCGCCGCTGTCGACGATGCCGTCGACACGTACGCCGGCCACGCCGCCCTGCTCGGCGAGCGACTGCGTGAAGGTCGAGAAGACCGGTTGTTTCGCGCGGTAGACCTTCTCGGGATCGCCGCTCACGCTTCCGGCATTCGCGAGGTTGCTTGCCGTGACGTTCATGCGCAGCGACTGTGCGTTCATGGCACTGCCGGCGACATCAAATACATTGAACAATCCCATCATTCACCTCCCTTGATGGCCATGCGAAGGGTGCGAATCGAGCCATCGAGAAACGCCAGGCTCGCGCGGTACTGCAGCGCGTTCTCTGCGAACTGCGCCTGCTCGACATCCGTGCTGACCGTATTGCCGTCGAGCGAGGGCTGGGTCGGAACCCGATACATCGTCTGCGCACCCTGCCTAGTCATGCCCCAGGCCTGTTTGTGCAGATCGCTCGTCTGCGTCAGGCCGATACTCTGTTGCCTTGCGCCCTTCAGCGCCTGGCCGAAATCGAGGTCGCGCGCCTTGTAGTTAGGCGTGTCGGCGTTTGCGATATTGGACGACAGCACCTCGTTTCGCTGCGCGCGAAACTTGAGCGCTCTCTCGTATTGGGCCAACGCAGGTATTTCCATTGCTCTGATTCCCGGAATTCATGTTCCTGCAAATCACTATGCAAGCCGTGTGCCAATGTGGAATCGACACCGCTAAAGCCTGTCTCCGGTCGGCCGATAGCAATTCGATGGTCTTTTTCCGGCCCCTGGCGGCCAGCGTTTGCCGCCGACCGGCAACATCCTGCAGTCCTGCCTGATGCGCGGCTTCCGCCGCTGGCATGGCAATTGCATTGCTATATGCGATGCGTTTTGGCGACGGCACTGACAGAAGCCGACCGCATGACGATACCGGCGGCAAAACGTTGCCAGCGCAGCCCTGACAGGCAGGAGAGACAGCGAAAAATGATTGCAGGCAGTTCGAAAATCGTCGGTAATTTGACGTGCCACCCCCCAGGGCGACACGAATTCGACGCTCGTCGTATCGCGCGTAGCTGCGCCGTCATTCTGATGCTGGCCTCGATCGGCGCCGAAGCCGGGGCCGGGCAATGGCAGTCGACCGAGAGCATTGCCGCGGCCGCTGAAGACCTGGTGCGCGCCAGGATCGGCCACAAAGCCGGCAAGACCGCCGTCAAGGCCGGCATGCTGGATTCGCGCCATCGGCTCGCGCAGTGCAGCGTGCCGCTGACACCCTTTTTGCGCCGCGGCACCGATATCGACTACAAGACCATCGTCGGGGTTCGCTGCAGCGGTGAAAAACCCTGGAAAGTCTATGTGCCCGTCGAGCTAATCGTCACCGATACGGTGTACGTGGCCAGCCGAACGCTGCCGCGCGGACACAAACTGACGGTCGAGGACCTCGTGCCCGATGAGCGCGACGTGTCCCGGCTGCCGTCCGGCTACGTCGCCGATCCTGCCGAGTTCGTTGGCGCGCGGCTGAAGACGCAGTTAATTGCCGGCCGTCTGCTGACGCCGCGGATGTTCGAGGCCGATATCGCGGTGAAACGCGGCCAGACAGTCACTTTGACCGTGTCCGGCGGCGGCATCGACATTCAGACGAGCGGCAAGGCCCTGATGGATGGGTCGATAGACCAGCGAATCCGGGTCGAAAACACGAAATCCGGGCGGGTGGTCGAGGGCATCGTCCGCTCGCGGGAGCACGTTGAGGTACTGGTCGCCGGGAGCGGCCAGATTTTTCACGCAAAGCCTAAAGTATCGCCATCGGTGGCCGATATCAGGCCTAGCAGCAATGATCGTTGAGGTTCTTACGTTATGACAAACAGGATTGGTCCCATGGATCACGGAACACTGGGCAAGATTGGCGGCAAGGTCGACGAGGCCGGGACCGGAAAGAAGGTCTCCCCGGACACTCGACCACAGGAAACGGCGCCCGTCGACAAGCGGCCGCCTACCGATACCGTCAATCTGACCAGCAATGCCAAGTTACTCGAGCGACTGGACAAGACGCTTGCCTCCCTACCCGCCGTAGACAGCGAACGCGTGGCCGAGATAAAGGCAGCGATCGAGAATGGCGACTACCAGATCGATTCCGACGCTATCGCAGAAGCGATGATCCGCCTCGATCGATCCTTCGGCGAATGAGCATGAGCCGCCCCGCACCCGCCGAGGCTCGTGAAGCGATTGCCGACATCATCGGCGAGAGCATTTCACAGGCGCTTCGCCTGAAAGAGCTGCTCGAGGTAGAGCGCCAGGCCCTGGAGGACCAGGACACTGACGCGCTGCACGCCGTTGTCAATACCAAGTCCGAGAGCGCCGCACAGCTGCAGGCGCTGGATGAACGACGCATTTCGCTGTGCGGGATATGGGGCTTTGACGCCGGACCCGGGCAGATGAACGAGCTGATGGACTGGTGTGATGAGCACGACCTTATAGCCGCCCGCTGGAACGAGCTGATGCAACTCGCCGCCGAGGGCAACACGCTGAACCTGACGAACGACGCAATCATCCGACTGCGTCAGCAGCAGTTTGAAACCAGCATTTCCATACTCCGGGGAGTCATGCCCGGATCCGATACCTACGGCCGCAACGGTGAGGAATCCGGCGACTTCAGTCGACGCTCCCTCGCTGAGGCCTGAACCCGCATTGTGACGAAAGGATACTGAGCTATGTTGATTGTGAGCCGAAAAGACGCCGAATCCATCGAGATCCGACCCGGCGATGGTATAGACCTGGGCATGACACTGGGCGATCTGTTCCGTGGCGGCCCGATTGAGATCACGATATTTTCCTCGAACAACAATCGCGTGAAGATGGGCGTTCAGGCGCCCGAGCAACTCTGCATCTGGCGCAAGAAAGCGGCCGCTGCCTGACGGCGGCGGGCCACTGCGTCTGCCCGGCGCCCGGCGATCCGAAGCGATCTGTCGCCGGCTCAGAGCGGACGGACCTTCGATACGATGAAGATCTCGACACAGGCGCTGTTACTGATCGTGGCCGTCGCGGCCGCCTGCGGCGGTTCCGGGCCGACGGAGACGATTACGCCTGAACAGACTAGCGGTAGCGAGGTCTCCGCGTTGCCCGCTGACGACACCATTCTCGCCAAAGCCTACGACAGCAGCTACAGCGTCCCCGACGGCTTCTTTGTCGATGAGCGGGCCGGCACGTCGCGCAGTTACACCGCTCACCATGTCCTGGACGATTCCAATTCGTTCGAGGTCTGCAGTGACGATCTCGTCGAAGCGCAGGCGCTCGAGGACGCGGACAACCGTTCACGCGCCGTGAGTGGCTACTACGTGACCTCGCGCGAGACGGACCGCTATTACGAATTCGTCCGCGAACTCACCTATTCCGGGGACGTTGGCAATATCAGCGATCCGACATCCCCTGGCTATGCGCGGGTATTCAAGTGTGCACATACCAATCGCAACGGCGTCGACCGCAATTTGCTGAATGGCTACTCGGGTCGCATCGATCCGCAGCGCCTGGACGCCACGACGCTGCGCGACTTCACCGAGTACCTCTGGCAGTTTCGTTTTTTCAATACCACGCACAGGAAGGTCCTCTCGAGCTACGGCTCGGTCGACGCGCCTGTCCTGCAGCACACCCTGCTGCTCGCTCTTGTCTACAACCAGGGCCAGGACAGCTGCGACCGCATCGACGTCGTCGAATGGCGTTTCCGCGCCGACAGAGCCAGCGGCAACGTTTCGCGCGAGTTTGCGACCGTACGCAGCCTCCGGTCGACCCTGACCGGCGCCATCCCGACGATCTGCGACTAGCCCGGGCAGCAACCCCACTACCGGTATTCACATACTGCAATGTGGCGCCGAGGCGGTATAATTACAAAAGAAACTTTGGGACTTCGCCTCACCGGTCCCTTCATAACTTTATTACCGCGACGCCCTTCAGCAGAGACATTCCCAAATGACAAGCCAATTACCCGCTTTGCAATCCTGGGTCGACCAGGTTGCACGCCAGACCCGGCCCGACAAAATCCGATGGTGTAACGGATCGGACGAGGAGTACCAGGAGCTGATCGACATGATGCTCGCCGACGGTACCCTGTCGAAACTGAACGAGAAAACCTATCCCAATTGCTATCTGCATCGTTCCGACCCCAGCGACGTCGCTCGCGTCGAGCACCTGACATACGTGTGTACGGAGACAAAGGAAGACGCCGGCCAGAACAACAACTGGATGAGCCCGGCCGATGGCCACACCAAGATGGACTCGCTCTTCGATAGCTGTATGCGTGGCCGCACCATGTACGTCATTCCGTATTGCATGGGCCCTATTGGCTCCCCTTATTCCCGTTGTGGCGTCGAAATCACCGATAGCCCCTACGTTGTGATCAACATGAAATTGATGACCCGAATGGGAAACCAGGCGCTGCGGCGCATCGAACGGGAGGGTACTTTCGTCAAGGGCCTGCATTCGACAGGCGACCTCGACCCGGAACGGCGCTTCATCATGCACTTCCCGGACGAACTTTCGATCAAGAGCTTCGGCTCAGGCTATGGCGGCAACGCGCTGCTAGGGAAGAAATGCCATGCGCTCCGCATCGCCAGTCACCAGGCGAAGGAAGAGGGCTGGCTCGCGGAACACATGTTGATCGTCGGCCTCGAAAATCCGGAAGGTGCGGTCCATTACATCGCCTGCGCGTTCCCTTCAGCCTGCGGCAAGACCAACCTGGCGATGCTGATACCACCGGCCGAGTTACACGACTGGAAGGTCTGGACCCTGGGAGACGACATCGCCTGGCTGCACCCGGACGACACCGGCAAACTTCGAGCGATCAACCCGGAATCGGGATACTTCGGGGTCGTACCGGGAACCAACCCGAAGACCAATAAGAACGCCTACGACATGATCACGCACGACGCGATCTTCACCAACGTCGCCACCACAGCAGACAACGAGCCCTGGTGGGAAGGCAAGGATAGCGGAGCGCCGGCGAAGGACTGGCAAGGCCGGGACTACGACCCGGCGAATGGCCCGGCTGCGCATCCGAATTCACGCTTCACGGTTGCGGCTACCAACAACCCGAGCTATTCCGTTCTTGCCGACGCGCCGGAAGGCGTGCCAATTTCCGCCATCGTGTTTGGCGGACGGCGCAAGACAGTCGCGCCGCTGGTTTACGAAGCGAAGAGCTGGGAACACGGCGTCCTGGTCGGGGCCGGCACAGCGTCGGAAACGACCGCCGCGATGGTTGGCGAGGTGGGCGTTATACGGCGTGACCCGATGGCTATGAAGCCGTTCTGCGGGTACAACTTCGCCGACTACTGGTCGCATTGGCTGTCCCTGAAGTACCGCGTCGAGCACTTGCCGAAGATATTTCACGTCAACTGGTTTCGACAGGACGGCAATGGAAAATTCCTGTGGCCCGGTTTTGGCGAGAATCTCCGCGTGCTGCAGTGGATCATCGATCGCTGTGAACATCGCGCCGACGCCAGGGAAACGGCAATCGGCTTCCTGCCCCACGTTGCAGATCTGGACACCGTGGGCCTGGATATCAGCCAGGAAGCCCTGAAAACGCTGACCTCGATAGACTCGAAGCAGTGCCGCGACGAGATGATTTCACTCGGAGAGTACCTGGAAAGCTATGGCGATCGCATACCTCGGGAATTGCTCAGACAGCAGCTTCAGGTTGTCGACGCGCTCAGCCATGAACTGGCAAAAGCGTCGTAGCGAGTAGCCGGCGCAGACGCCTATTCGATGGTCCTGTAGTAGATCGCGAGCGGCGATCCGGCCGGTTCTGCCCGTCCGAGGCCGATCGTTCCTTCGCCGCCGAGCTCGGTGGAATCCCGACGCACGAATTTCTCGTTGCCCTGCAGGTTTTGCAGGAAGGTGCCGTTGGTGCTTTGATCGACCAGCATGAACTTGCCACGGCGCATCTCGATTCTGGCATGAATCCGGGAAATCAGGTTTCCCTTGACGACGAGGTCATTGTCGTCGGCGCGGCCCATGTTGATGGACTTGCGCTGGTCCGACACTTCGATCGTCTTGTCACGGAAATTCAACAGCAGCTTTGACGCCTTGCGCGTGCTGTTTTCCCACTCGATCGTGGGCAGCATGTTGGTCGCTTCGTCGGGCTGCCAGACGAGCTCAAAAAGCGCCACCTCGTCGATGCGTCCGCGTACTGTGGCAACGTCGATCTGGCGGGCCTGGTTGCGGAGTTCCGGGCTCATTTGCTCGACCGTGAATCCGGAGACGACAATCTGTCGGGCTTTCGCCTGCGAGGTCATGCGATTTGCCGTGTGTACGGCGGCACCGAAGATATCGTTTTGTTCCTGCACGACCGGACCATAGTGGCAACCGATACGAATCGTGACCGGAATACCGTCATGTTTCTTCGTCTCCGTCGTGATGCGCGACTGCATCATGACGGCGGCACCCATGGCCTCGTCCACCGTCTCGAAGGTCGACATCACCTCGTCGCCGATCGTCTTGATGACCGTGCCGTTGAACTGATAAGTCGCGTCTTTCATGACGTCCAGGCACAGTGCGACGGTCTCGCTGGCGCGGGTATCGCCAAACTTCTCATACAGCTGCGTGCTGCCGACAACGTCAGCAAACACGATTGCGACTTCAAGATCTCTTGCCATAACCCAAGCTTACGATTCTAACGCCAAGCAATTAATAATCTTACTATTTTTCGGCCACGATGTATGCGATCCAGGCCAAATCCGCCTCACCTTTCTCGTTGGGCGTGAACTCGCCGTTTCCGTCGCCATCCTCGTCCTCGCCCTCCCAATAGACCGTCGCCTTGCGGAATCCCGCTTCGAGCAGCAGTTCCCGGAGTTCCGGTGCTGTCCAGAGACGCCACTCATAGGTAAATGCCTTCTTAATCTTCGAGCCGTCCTTGAATTTGAAGTGAATATGGCAGCGAATATAGTGAGTAACCGGGTGAAACTCGGCCTGGTGCCATATATAGGTGAAGCCCTGTTTCTTGTGCTTGGTCTTCTCGCGGGTTTCTTCCTGCGACTCCGGGCCGCCGAACATGTCGCAAAAGAACAGCCCGTCGTCCTTGGTTGCCTCGTAGGCGCGCCTGAAGTAGGCGCGCAGCTTGTCGCGCGTATTGAAGATGAAGAAACTGAAGTTGAAGGCTACCAGCAGGTCGACTTTAGGCGTCTCCACGGTCATGACGTCGGACTCGAGAAGGCTGACCCGGGCCTGGTCTTCGGTGTCGAGCTTTGCAACGCGGTTCTTACGCCCCCACTCCAGCACGTCCGGATCGATATCGACGCCGATGGCCTGGAATTCGGCGCCCTGCCGGACCCATTGGCAAGATGCGCTGGCGGTACCGCAAAAATCCTCGCGGAGCAGGAAGGCCGTGCGGCCGGTCAGGGACTTGAAGGTCGTCTGCAGGAATTCGATTTCGTTCTCGACGTTCTGCACCGACTGCTCGTAGAGCTCATGAATGTCGGCGGTTTCAGCCATGGTCGGCTGCCTGGACTTGCTTGCGGATTTGGCACTCATTGCTTGTCTCGGTTCCTCGTTTGAATAGCCAGCACTGGGCCACGCATTGTACGTGCCTAGGCGGCGACAGGCATAGCGTTAAGTGCGTCAACCAGTACTTCGGCGCCAGCGCCGGGTCGGTGCGCGTGCTCACTGAGATAGCGGCGCCAGGCTCTGGCGCCCGGCTGGTCCGCGAACAAGCCCAGCATATGGCGTGTCACGCGCTGCAGCGGCTCGCCCGCCGCAATGACGGACTCGACGTATGGCAGCATGGCGTAGACGATGTCGTGACGCCCGGGAAGGGCCCGATCCGGCGCGAAGTGGCGCTCCAGTTCAGCCAGGAAAAAGGGTCGATGGTAAGCCTGCCGGCCGATCATGGCGCCGTCGACGTGCTCGAGAACCGCTTCGACGTCGGCGATATCCGTAAGTCCGCCATTGATCACGATCTCGAGATCGGGAAATTCACGCTTGACGCGGTAAACCCGCTCGTAATTCAGCGGCGGTATGTTGCGGTTGTCCCTGGGGCTGAGTCCCTCGAGGATCGCGATACGCGCATGTATGACAAACTTTTGACAGCCCGCCTCGGCAATGTGGGCGATAAACCGAAGCAGGAAGTCGTCATTGTCGTGATCGTCGATGCCGATGCGGGTCTTGACGGTCACCGGCACGCCGCTTGCATCCTGCATGGCCTTCAGACACTCGGCCACGATCTCCGGCTTTGCCATAAGGCAGGCACCAAACTGGCCGCTCTGCACACGATCGCTCGGGCAGCCGACATTGATATTGATCTCGTCGTAGCCGTACTCCTCCGCCTTGCGCGTCGCGCTTGCCATCCAGTGCGGGTCGCTGCCACCGAGCTGCAGCGCGAGCGGGTGCTCCCTGTCGTTGAAGCGCAGCAGGCGCGCCGCATCGCCATGATGGATAGCGGCCGCCGTGACCATCTCGGTGTACAGCAGGGCCGATGGCGAGAAAAGACGAAAGAAATAGCGGCAGTGCCGGTCAGTCCAGTCCATCATTGGTGCGACTAATATTTTATTTTTCATAGAGTTATGCAATATTCATTACTAGGTTTCGATACGTGGAAACTGAAAACTCTCCGTCGTTTCTCGCCCAAGCCGGACGATATCGTACTATTTGCTGCACCAGACTCACACATCAAAGCCCTGGACGTCGCAGGAATCCGGCAGCGAAAGGCTGCGCATTGGACTCGCTGGCTGCCTTCACTCAGTTGCCGCCTGTCCTGCTTCGAGCCCGTTTTGTGTAAGCTGCCCCGGTGAACAAGTTGCTTCCAGTTTCTGACCCAGCAGTCATCCAGGCGGCGTGCCAGGCATTGGTACAACCGGAATACCTTTACGATGAGTGGCGTTTCCGCCAATGCTTCTTTGACGCGGATCAACAGCAATTGCGGGCATATCTCGACGATACGCTGGCGCCCGGCGCGATGCTGGCACTGCAGCAGTGCCGGGACAGCGGCAAGCTGTCGTTTATCGGCGCGCCCTTCATGGAGCGCAACCGGGGATTCTGCCGCCCTGGATTCGAAGACAAGCTGCGCGATATCTACCTTGCTTTGCCGCAAGGCACCGTACTGGACGATATCGCGCCCAATGACCCGATTACCCGATCCGGGTTTTGCGTGCCGGGAGACCCCGCTTTCGTGTTGCACCGGGATCATGTCGGCCTGCAGCAGCCGGATGGCCTGTATCGCTACCTGCCGAAAAATATCAGGGAGAACCTGCGCAAGACGCGCAAGAAAATCGAGGCGGGGACGCTGCTCGTCGAGCATCCTTCGCCGCAGGAAACCCTAGAGCAGATCAGGGCGCTCGCGCATGCGCGCTTCGGCGACGAGTCCTGGCTCGAGGTTCCGTATGTCGCCAACGGCCTGGCCGAATTGCTGCGCACGGGAACGGAATTCGGCGTCACCGTCGATGCGGTGGCCCTGGTATCACAGCATGTCGTCGTGGCGGCCTGTCTTTCCGCGACCTACCGCTCTACCTACTACATGCTGGCGGCCGCCGCGTTACATGATCCGGCATGGTCCGGGCTCGGCTCCTATCTCAACTATGCCTCGATGCTGCGCGGGTTTGAGCTGGGGTGTGAGCAGGTCGACACCGGGATTGGCGACTGTGGCTGGAAGGAACGCTGGGGTCTCCAGACCATACCGCAGTTCCTGTTTACCAACAGCGGTGAACTCCCGGGAGGCTAGCCCGGGTACTTCGCCGGTTGGCGCGCTCTCCGTAGCGGTGAAATACCCGGGCTAGTTGCCGAGCCAGAACGAGAAGTACAAATACACGGACGCGACCAGCCCCAGAACGACCGCCGTAGCGGCAACATCCCTGGCATCCCACGATGCGCGCACCGCCGCTCGATCGATCGAGTCGAACGTCAGGCCCTTGATGCGCTCAGGATCCGGCCGGTCGGTCGTGCCGGACGCAACGATGATCGTCATCACGCTGACAACGAACAAGACGCCCGAGAAATACAGGAAATTAAAGTCACCGATCGCGGCCAGCAGCGCCGGGTTTTCGATCTTGCCGGCGCCGAAAAACGCCTGGATGATCAGTTTCGTCATGCCAACAACGAAACCGAGCCCAAGCCCCCAGACAGCACCGCGATTGTTGACCCGGCTGTTAAAAACGCCCAGCAGGAAGACAGCGGTAATCGGCGGTGCGAGATAGCCCTGGACGCTCTGCAGGTACTGGTAGAGCCCCCCTTTCGAAATCATCGGCATGACCGGAATCCACGCGAGACCCAGTACGACGACGACGAACGTGGCAATACGCCCTACGTTGACCAGCTGTATCTCGGTCCTGCCTGGCCGAAGCTTTTCGTAAACGTCGACCGTAAAAAGCGTTGCCGTCGAATTGAACAGCGAGGAAAGCGAACTCATCAGCGCGGCCATCATGCCCGCGACGACCAGGCCGCGGAGACCCTCGGGCAGAAGCGACGCCACCATCGTCGGGAACACGTGATCGCCGGAGAGCGCGCCATCGGCCTTACTCGGAATGGCAAGCAGCCCCTTGGCATTCAGCGCGGCACCAATGAGCCCCGGCACGAGAAAGAACAGCACCGGCCAGACCTTGAGAAACGCGCCCCACAGCGCGCCACGTCTCGCAGTCTTCAGGTCCCTGGCCGCCAGCGTTCGCTGCACGATGTACTGGTCGGTGCACCAGTACCAGATTCCGACGATCGGCGAGGCGATCAGTATGCCGAGCCACGGAAAGTCCGGATCGGACAGCGGCCGCCACAACGCGTACTGCGCCACGTTCTCTCCGGCAAAATTTCGCAGCTCGCCCCAACCGCCAAGACGCTCAAGACCGAAATACGTGATTGCAATCGATCCGATCAGCAGAACGATTGCCTGGACCGAGTCGGTGTACAGCACCGCGCGCAGTCCGCCGGCCACCGTGTACATTCCGGTCAGCACGACGGTTGCAATCGCACCAAACCAGAACGCGTTCTGCGGGCCGCCAAAGGTGTCCGGCAGCAAGGTGCTGAAGACGAGCGCGCCCGCGTAAACGGTAACCGAAACCTTGGTAAGCACATAGGCCGCCAATGACACCAGTGACAGAATCCAGCGGGGCCGCGGGCCGAATCGGCGCTCGAGGAATTCCGGCATCGTGAAGACCTTCGCGTTGTAATAGAAAGGCACGAATACCCAGGCGAGCAACACGACGATCCAGGCGTGGAGCTCGTAGTGCGCCATTGCCATCCCGGTCGACGCGCCCTGTCCTGCAAGCCCCACGATGTGTTCGGAACCGATATTCGATGCGAAAATCGAGGCGCCAATCGCGAAGAAGCCGACGTTCCGGCCTGCGAGGAAGTAGTCCGTCGTGGTCGTTTGGCGCCGTGTCACGGAAAAAACGACCACCAGCAAGACCAGGAAATAGCCACCGATAACGGACCAGTCCAGTGTATTCAGTGTTGCCATTTAGTACTTCCCCCGATGCCAGCACCGACTCATAATAACCGCAGTCGTCGCGGCAAAGGATACGAAATGCCTGAAGTGAGCAGAGCCTACTACGAGGACAGCTACCGAAAGCGCCTTGCGGCGAACGTTACGGCCGTCGATGGCGAGTGGATCGAGCTCGATCGCACGATCTTCTACCCGCTCGGCGGCGGGCAGCCGGGCGATACCGGCACCCTAACCGGGCCGGATGGACGAAGCCACCGCGTGGTGGACACGCGCAAGAGCCCCGACCCGAACCAGGTACGCCACCAACTCGACAGTGCCGATCACGGGCTCAAGGTTGGCGACGCTGTCGATACCGAACTCGACTGGGATCGTCGTTACCGTCACATGCGCATGCACACCTGCATGCACCTGCTCGGGTCACTGATTCCTGTACCGGTCACCGGCGGGGCTGTCGGCGCCGACAAGAGCCGGCTGGATTTTGATCTCGGTGACCACCAGCTCGATAAGGACGACCTGACGCGCAGGATCAATACGCTGGTGCAGGAGTCATACCCGGTCTCATTTGGCACGATCACAGAAGCCGAGCTCGACGCGCGCCCGGAACTCGTCAGGACCATGTCGGTGCAGCCGCCGCGAGGTGCCGGCGACATCCGTACGGTACGCATCGAAGGCGTCGACTTTCAGCCCTGCGGCGGCACCCACGTCCGAAATACCTCGGAAATCGGCGCGGTGCGAATCAGCAAGATCGAAAACAAGGGCAAGCGAAATCGGCGCGTCCACCTGCTAATCGACTAACGGGCTTCGAAGTCGCCCGGCCCGCTGAACTCGACCCGGCAAATCGTGTCCATTAACTCCACTGCCGGAGAGCCCATGCGAAACCTTAACGCGACACTGATCGCACTGCTGGTCCTGAGTGACGCATCCGCTGCATCGCGCGAATCGCTGATCACCGAGGCAGACGTTCCCGGGGCCACGCTTCGCATCGAGTTCCGGCCACCGCTCGACAGTGCCAAGGAAGGCGAGATCATCGAGTGGCTTCGGTCGGCCTCCGGCAATGTCAGTCTCGCCTACGGTCGCTTCCCGATTCCGTCGGCGCGCATCGTTGTCTTGCCCGCGGAGCATCGTTCATGGGGCGGCGACGCGCCGGTGCCATTCGGACGCGTCACACGCGACGGCGAGGAAAAAGTCGAACTCTATGTGAACCTGGATCGGCCCATAGAGGAGTTTTACGACGACTGGACAGCAACGCATGAGTTCAGCCACCTGATGCTGCCGCATGTCAGCGAGCGCCATCGGTGGATCTCGGAAGGCTTTGCAAGCTACTACCAGAACGTGCTGATGGCACGGGCCGGCCGATACACCGCCGAACAAGCCTGGCAGAAACTCTATGCGGGTTTCGAGCGCGGTCGGGAATCGCGGCCCGACCTGACGCCGAACGAGGCCGCAGCCGCGGGTGTAAGACGGGCACGCATGAAAATCTACTGGAGCGGCGCGGTCATTGCCCTGATGGCGGACCTGGAGCTGAGGGAACGGTCCGGCGGACGCGAGTCGCTCGACGTCGCACTCGAGCGGCTGCAACGCTGTTGCCTGCCATCGCTTCGCACGTGGAGCGGACCCGAGCTGTTCGCCCGGCTCGACGCGCTGGTCGACGGCCCGGTCTTCATGCCCCTGTATCGACGCTACGCTGACCGTAGCGGCTTCCCGGACTTCCGCCCGGCGTTCGAACAACTCGGAATTGCTACCGTTGACGACCGGGTACGCCTGGGTCGCGATGGCGAACTGAGCCACATGCGAGACGCGATTACCGGCCCGATCCCTTAGTGGGGCGGAAACTACCTATCGGCAGCCGGGCGGCCGAGTGCGACACTTGAACGGCAATCGATAGGGAGGATCAGCCATGCAAGCAAGACTCCTGGTCAGCGTTATCCTGGTCTCGCTCGGCGTACAGATCTACGGCTGCGGGCGTAACGAAGTCAGCTTTGCTGCCGACGTCCAGCCGATACTCGAGGAACGATGCCTCGAGTGCCACAACAACACCGGCGAGGGCTCCGCGGTGAGCAGCTTCAGCGTGGTCGACTACGCCAGCGTCATGAAAGGCACCGGCTTCGGACCGGTGGTCGTCCCCGGCAGCAGCATCTCGAGCTCGCTCTACCTGGTCGTCGCCGGCAAGACAGCTCCGGAAATCCGCATGTCGCCTCACCACAGCGAATCACTGGCCCAGGGACGCGGCGAATCGCTGAGCGCCGACGAACTGGAGACTATCGCGGCCTGGATCGACCAGGGCGCAAAGGACAACTAGGGGCAATCTGAATACTGCCCGGCCGCATTTCGGGTCCGCGGCTCCACTGCCGGGGCACTGCCACTTTCCCGGAGGCTCGCGGCGGCGACTTGCTGTAGACTGCCGCGAATGAGCATCTGGTCACGCAGCAAGGAACTGGCCGCACAGACGCCGGCGGAACGCAATCGCTACGTCGACTTCCTGCGCGCGGTCTCCATTCTCATGGTTGTCACCGGCCATTGGCTGATCGTCGCGCTGTATTTCAGCGACGGCCAGCTGACGCCCGGCGATCTGCTGGTACTCCGACCCAACACGCAATGGCTCACCTGGGTGTTTCAGGTGATGCCGATATTCTTCATCGTCGGCGGCTATGCGAACGCCGTATCCCTGGAGAGCGCCCGGCGCCGCGGCGTGGACTACGCTGGCTGGCTGGTTTCTCGCCTCAACCGGCTCATTTCGCCACTGCTTGTATTGCTCCTGGCCTGGGCGGTGCTCGCCGCCGTGCTGCATTTCGCGGGTGTGAGCGGCAAGGTGCTCAGCCTCGCCTCACGCGCGGCGCTCATTCCGATCTGGTTCCTCGCGATCTACACGCTGGTTGTCGTACTCGCGCCGGCAACCTACATCGCCTGGCAACGCTGGGGATTCGCCTCGTTCTGGGCATTTGCGGGCGCGGGTGCGCTGGTAGATTTCGCGTTCTTCCGTCTCGACCAGGGCTGGCTCGGGTGGACGAACTACCTGTGGGTGTGGCTCGCCGTGCATCACCTTGGCTACGCCTGGCGCGACGACCGCATGGGCAGCCCGACACGACTGATCGCCTACTCGGCGATGGGTCTGCTGGTACTGGCCGTATTGATTTTCATCGGGCCCTACCCGTTCGCGATGGTCGGCTCGCCCGATGAGGCATTGAGCAACACACTGCCGCCGAAGATCACGCTGCTGGCCCTCGGCGTGGCACAGTTCGGACTGCTGCTGGCGATCGAGTCGCCGATGCGACGCGTGCTTTCCGGTCTGCGCATCTGGGCGGCAACCGTGCTGATCAACAGCATGATCATGACACTGTATCTCTGGCACCTTACGGTGATGGTCATCCTGGTATCGGTGCTCTATCTCGCCGACGGCTTCGGGCTGGGACTGGAGCCCGCCAGCCTGGCCTGGTGGCTGACACGGCCGCTGTGGATCGGCGTTTTGTATGCCTGTCTGCTGCCGGTCGCGCTGGCGCTAGGACCGCTGGAAAGGCGCGCCCGCCCGCCTGAAGCGCCGGTACCCTCGGCAGGTCGACTGGTGGCAGGCGCACTGCTCATTTGCATCGGCGTTGCCGTGCTTGCGCTGTTCGGTTTCGGCAATGCGCCGATCGCCGGGCTGGATATCGCCGCGTTCGTCGTCGTCGTCGTTGGCGCCGCCTTGAGCGGCCTGCTGCCAGCCCGCGCCGCCGGATAGCTCCCCGCCTGCCGGAAAAGGCCGCTCCGGGAGTCGGCGCCGGCGCGGCATACCGGCGAAATACCCCGGCTAGTGTTGCTGCCGGGCGCCCGATGGCAATTTGAAGAACTGCAGATCCTCGAATTCGCCTTCCAGCGAACAACACTCGACTTGTGGCTCGAGTTTCAGGCCAGCAGCGAAACGTTTGGCCTCGGTCATGTAGTGATCGTACAGCTGACGACGCAGCGCCAGCGACAGGATTGCAGGCTCGCCCTCCTCGTTCTCGAGTGCCTCGTCGAGCGAAAAGCGCGGCAGCTGCGAGCTCGCGTACTTGTGCTTCCAGGTGCCGGTGCCGAGGTCGAAATCATAGAGACCCAGGAACACGCTTCCCTCCCGCGCGAGAAAGTGAACGGCCTCGATAATGTAGTCGGCTTCGGCGTCATCCATCACCCAGTGCAGACCAACCCGGCACCAGCCCGGCTTCAGCCCGCAGTGACCGTGTTGCACGGCCGAGCGATAGCGCTCCGAGGTCGCTTCGTCGATGCGCAGGAGCCGATGACCGTAGGGACCGGCGCAGGAACACCCGGCCCGAGACTGAATTCCAAACAGGTCGTTGAGCAGGACGGTGATGAACTTGTGATGCAGGTATTTTCCCGTTCCGTCCTTTATGTTGAACGAGATGATGCCGACGCGGCTGCCCGGATCCGGATTTCCGAGCAACTCGATATTTTCGTTCGCGGACCAGCTCTTCATTGCGCGGCAGGTCAGCTCGTGCTCGCGCCGATTGATGATGTCGACGCCGACACGGTCCTTGATCTGGAAGACCAGTCCCGCTTTCAGCGTCTGCAGCACGCCCGGCGTGCCGGCCTTCTCGCGCTCCTCGATGTGCCGGATAAAATCCTGGTCTTTCATGCCGACGTAGTCCACGGTACCGCCGGCACTGATGCTGGGCGACAGGTCGCGATTGTATATGCGTTGGTTAAAGACCAGCACGCCGCTCGATCCGGGACCACCCAGGAATTTGTGCGGTGAGACGAAGATCGCATCGATGCTGGGATCGTCGCCCTTGTGTTCCGGCTCCGGATTCATGTCGATCTCGACATAAGGCGCGCACGCCGCAAAGTCGAAACAGGCAATCGCGCCGTGGCGGTGCAGCAGGCTCGCAATCCTGCGCACGTCCGAGCGCATGCCGGTGACGTTGGAGGCCGCGGAGAATGATCCAATGCGCTGACGATTCTGGTAGCGCGGGTCCTGCAACAGCTCCTCGAGGTGCGCCAGGTCGATATTGCCACTTGCATCGAGGCGGACCTCGATCGTCGTAGCGAGGCACTGGCGCCAGGAGATCTCGTTGGAATGATGCTCATAGGGGCCAATGAATACAACCGGCTGGATGTCTCTCAGCCGTTCCCGAAACGCCTGACTGTCGAATTCGGGTGCCAGCGAATCGAGCGCCTCGTTGAGGTTCTTTCGCGTCGCCGGCGCCAGTGCAACGCCGATGATCTGCTGCAGCTTGTCGATGGCGCCGGTGGCACCGGTACCGCAGGCGACAATACGTCCGTCAGGGCCGGCGTTGACCGAATTCTTGATCGCCTCTTCGGCCTCGTGAAGCAGCTGGCTCATACTGCGGCCGGTGATGTCGTCCTCGGTATGCGTATTCGCGTAGACGCGCTGCAGGCTCTGCAAATACGATTCAACGAATCGCAGGCAGCGTCCCGAGGCCGTGTAGTCGCAGTAGACCATGAGGCGCTCGCCGAAGGGCGTCTCGAAGGTGGAGTCAACGCCGACAATTTGCTGTCGTAGAAAGGCCGGATCAAGTACAGTTTTGTTCATGGGCCAATTATGCCTGAATTGCTGCCGATCACGGGATTATGAATGGCAAAGAAACTGAAAAACGAGAAAGGTCTGCTTGCTGAAGCGCTGCGAATCGTCATAGATGACGCCGTGCAGCGCGGCGTCGTGGAGTTCGAACCGACCGACTCGCACGACCTCAAGACCGAGTACGTCTACCGCCTGCTGGTGCATGACAAGGAGATCGCTCCGCTGCCACCGGATCAGCTAAACCTGCCCAAGATGCGGCACAGGCTGGCCATGTGGGTGAGTCACAAGCTGCCGGCAGACCACGAACTCCTGAAGTGACGCGTCTCGGAGGCTAGGAGCCCTCGAGCACCGCTTCGATCGAATTGGCGATCTTACCTGGTACGCCGACATTCGCCGTGAATGCGCGGTAGCCGGAGTCCCAGAAATACAGCTGCATGCGCCACATCTGCCCGTAGTGCAGCACGCGCGTCGCGCCGCCCTCCTGAATCACCAGGATGTCGGTTGGCAGTGCCGCCACGTGGTCGACGCCCGGATACGGCGAGAGCTCACTTTTCGAATCGCCGCGGAAACGCGAATTGATGCGAACCATCCTGTCTTCTATGTAAGGATTCGTAACGCCGATATAAACGGCGTCCTCGCGCAGGCCAATCCGGGTGACTACTTCCCATCCTACTGACGCCGACGCATCGCTGACCGCAACGGAATTCAGCGCTGCAATGACCTTGTCAACCGTCGCATCAAGTCCCTGGCTGCTATCTACTTTGACCGTTAGCTGGCTCTTTTCGAAGTTGCGAAACTTCGCCATCATCCGTGCCGGCCCATCGCCCTTGTACTTGCGATAGTGCTTTTCGCTGCGTACTGGCTCCTGCTGCTCGCTTAACGCTCTTCCCGGCAGTGTCGCAACAAGCTGTCGCAGGTCTTTCGCAACGCTGCGGGCCGCGCCGATCAGGCTCTCGTAGTTCGCAGAGTTCGTATAAAACACCATGGCATGCGCAACCGGGTTCGCCATGTTGACGTAGGTCTTGTGATCATCGCCCTGCGTGTACACGGCAATGCGCAGGATCTGCGCCGAGATAGTATGGGCCGGTTCTTCGGCTGCTGCGGCTGCATACGACGGCGATGTCAGCACGTAGACCCTGGCCTGGTGAGCGCCTTCAGGCACGCGCACATCGTGCGATGCGTGTACCTTGAACGCGGAAGGCTTGAGCGCCGATTCGAGCGCCTGAGTTGTCTCAATGAACGACTGCGAGGATTCGAAAATGGCCTCGAAGATGCCGATCTT
>JBFELT010000022.1:0-25414 GCA_041552015.1 Woeseiaceae bacterium | reverse complement strand
CGTTCCGGCAACGTCAGCGACGAGAATCGCTACTGGCAGCAGCTCAGCTGGACGGCCGGGCACTGGAACAGCGGTACCCTGTCGATGCGAGCACGCCTGGAACAGCGCTCACTGAGTAGCGGTGACGACCTTGGCGTCGTGCTGCGCTTGCTCGCCAAGTACGTACGTCCGGTCGGCAATGACGGCAAACGCTATGTTGCCATCGGCATCGAGCCGTTCATCGATCTGAGAGACACCGATTGGGGCGGCAATTCCGGGTTCGGGCAAAACCGCAGCTCCGTAAGCGTCGGCTGGCGGATATCTGACAAGCTGACGATCGAGGCAGGCTACATGAACCAGTTTATCTGGGTCGACAACGGCGAGGATCGCATGAACCACCTTGGCGTGCTGAATTTCAAAGTGAAGCTGTAGCGCAGACGATGATTTCACCAGGAAAAAGACGCGTCGTGCCGAATCGGGCTTGCTCTGCGACGGGCCGCCGTCTGGTGGCCCTTGCCGTTTTGTCATTGGCTACCGCCCGCGCCGACGGCATAACGTGGGAGGCCGGCGTAACCACGATCCTGCAGGACTCTGACGATAGTAGCGTCAATTCCGAACTTACGGCATCCGCCGATCTTTTCCTGACGCTGCCACGCAGCCGGGGCGAGTGGCTACTCTATATAGAAGCCAGCACGGCACCCGGCTCGAACGGTGTATCGTCCCTCTACCCGACGGCCAATGCGGATGCGGGCTCTGTATTGAATAGTGACGGTGATGGCGGCGTACAGGTATCGGAGTTCAACTACACCTTTCACCTCAGGGGAGAGCAGAGACTCATGGTCGGCCTCGTCAACCCGTCCGCCTGGCTCGATCGCAGCCGCATAACCAACGACGAGAACACGCATTTCCTGAACGGCAGTTTCAAGAACAATGCGACCATTGAATTTCCGGACTATACGCTGGGCGCTATCATGCGATGGCTCGGATCCGCGACGCAACCGGAATTCGTTCTCGTTGTCGCGAGTTCCGACGGCATAGCCGACTTGCCGAGCCGCTCCTACCAGGATCTGCTCGACGTTTCTTCGGACCAGCGGGGCGCCTTCGTCGGCGCCGGCGCAAGCTGGCTGCGTGAGCGCACATCCATGCGCCTGGGCGCCTGGTTTCGAAGCGACGACAATGCCGTCACAGGCCGCCCCGATGAATTCGAGAGAAACTATGGCGTCTACGCCGTATTCGGCTGGCAGGTCGGCGACGATGCGCTGAACTTTCGCCTGGGCGCGGCCAATGAGGACGTATCCGTCGCGACGCGATTTGCGGCGGCGGCCTACCAGCGATCGACGCCAATCGGGCTCTTCGGACTTGGATTCGCCAGGACCCGCATCGCAAACGGCTTCCGCGAGGCGGATCTGCACGACATTTCCTCCGCGGAGGCATTTCTTCGCATAGACATCGGTGACTCGGGTGCGCAGATCACCCCGTCCCTGCAATATGTTCAGAATCCAGGATTCGATGTCTCCGGCGCAACTGCGAGTTCCTCGGCGGTCGTCGCTGGCGTACGATTCCACTGGTCATTTGCAGAATGAAGGAGCTGGCGGTGCAAGAATCAGGCAAGCTACTCACTTTCGGGTGGCGCGAATGGGTAAGCCTGCCCGAGCTGGGGATAGCCAGGATCAAGGCGAAGATCGATACCGGCGCGCGAACCTCGGCGCTGCACGCCTTCGAAGTGAGGCCCTACAGGGAAAACGGACGCGACCGTGTCGAATTTCGCATGCACCCTGTGCAGAAGAACAACGACAAGGTAGTCACGTGTACAGCCGATGTCCTCGACAGGCGCAAGGTCACCGATTCGGGCGGTCACAGCGAAGAGCGCTTCGTCATTCGCACCGAGCTGAAAATCGGCAAGTATCACTGGCCGATCGAAGCGACACTCACCGCGCGTGATGACATGTTGTTTCGGATGCTGTTGGGCCGCACCGCGATGAAGGGACGCGCGCAGGTCGATCCGGCGCGATCGTATGTCGTCGGAAAGAAAAAGAAAGCCCCTAAGGACAAATCATGACCGCGAACAAATCAATCCAAATAGGCGGAACAACGATCAAGCCCGGAACGCGGGTGAACGTCGATCTACCGGTTGCCGACCTGTATACCTCGACCTCCCTGCATATGCCGGTACAGGTGATCTGCGGCCGAAAAGCGGGCCCGGTGCTGTTCGTCTCGGCGGCGATTCACGGTGACGAGTTGAACGGCGTCGAGATTATTCGTCGCCTCTTGAAACGCAAGGTGCTGCGCTCGATCAGGGGCACCCTGTTGGCCGTTCCGATCGTTAATGTTCACGGCTTTCTGAACCAGTCGCGCTACCTCCCGGATCGACGCGACCTGAACCGCTCGTTTCCGGGCAGCAAGAAGGGCTCTATCGCATCCCGGCTCGCGGACCTGTTCATCAGGCAGATCGTATCGAAAGCGGACTTCGGCATCGACCTGCATACGGGTGCCATCAATCGCTCCAATCTGCCGCAGATACGTGCAAACCTGGACGACCCGGAGACACTGGAAATAGCCAAGGCTTTCGGCGCACCGGTCATAATCAACTCGGACATGCGTGACGGCTCACTTAGGGCCTGTGCCTATGACCGCGGCATGCCGGTACTCATCTACGAAGCCGGCGAGGCGCTGCGTTTCAACGAAATCAGCATCCGTGCGGGCATGCGCGGTATAGTCAATGTCATGCGGCAGATCGGCATGCTGCCGAAAATCAGGAATTCCAGGCAGGCAACGCCGGTGATCGCGCGCTCGACCAGCTGGGTTCGCGCACCAAGCAGCGGAATTGTCACCGCGGAAACCAAGCTTGGCAACAGCGTCCGCAAGGATCAGCGACTTGCATCAATCAGCACGCCGCTGGGCGACGAAGAGGACTACGTCATCGCCCCGTTCGACGGTATTGTCATCGGAAAGAGCAATCTGCCGCTCACGCACGAGGGCGATGCCTTGTTTCATCTCGGCGCGTTCAAGAGCATGCCTCGCGCAGAAAACCTCGTGGAGAACTTCACCGCGGAACACAATGGCGACCCGACACCGACCTGATCGCGAAAATCGTCAATCAGCCAGCGAAAAACAAAGGACTCATTAATGAAGATTGGAATCCTCTCGACCAACAAGAATCTCTACTCGACGCGACGTCTCGTCGAAGCCGGCATCGAGCGCGGCCACAAAATGCCGGTCATCAATCACCGGCGTTGCTACATGAACATAACGAGCCACAACCCCAGCATTCACATCAGCGGCGAAGCGATCGAGGGTATCGACGCGATCATTCCCCGAATCGGTGCCTCGGTGTCGTTCTACGGCACGGCCGTCGTGCGGCAGTTCGAGATGATGGGCGTTTACTCGGTCAATGAATCGGTCGCAATCACACGCTCGCGCGACAAGCTGCGGGCGACTCAGCTGCTGGCGCGCAAGGGCATCGGGCTGCCAATAACCGGTTTCGCGAATTCGACCAGCGACACGGAAGACCTGCTCGAATTTGTCGGCGGCGCACCCGTGGTCATAAAGCTGCTGGAAGGCACGCAGGGCGTCGGGGTGGTTCTTGCCGAGACCAAGAAGGCAGCAGAGAGTGTCATCGAAGCGTTCAGCGGCCTGAAGGCCAACTTCATGGTTCAGGAATTCATCAAGGAGGCTGGCGGTGCCGACATACGCTGTTTCGTCATCGGCGACAAGGTCGTGGCAGCCATGAAGCGCCAGGGCAAGGAAGGCGAGTTCCGGTCCAACCTGCATCGCGGCGGTTCCGCGAAGCTCATCAAGATTACTCCGGAAGAGCGTTCGACAGCCGTGCGCTCCGCCAAGGTCATGGGGCTGAACGTTGCGGGCGTCGATCTGCTGCGCTCGAACCATGGCCCGGTCGTCATGGAAGTAAACTCCAGCCCCGGCCTCGAGGGCATCGAGAATGCGACCCACAAGGACGTGGCTGGCATGATTATCGACTTCATCGAAAAGCACGCCAAAGAAGGCAAGACGCGCACACGCGGCACCGGCTAGGTGAGGCGCGGGTAGCAATCGATGCTTGAGGATTTCCGGACACTTTGGGACACGGGGCTGTTCACGGCACCCGGCGGGCAGGTGGTGACGATCGGGCAACTGGCCCTGGTCGTCGCGCTGATCGTGGCCGGCTACTTCGGCGGCCGCTTTGTCGGCTATCTGCTCGGCAAGCGTCTCGCAAATACGAAGCTGCGGCCGGACGTCATTTACGCGTTCAAGCGAATCGCGTTCTTTACGATCTTCATCCTGATCATTCTCACCGCGCTCGGCCTGCTGGGCATACCGCTAACCACGTTCCATTTCGCAACCGGCGCGCTGGCGATCGGCGTCGGTTTCGGCGCACAGAATATTATCAACAACTTCATCAGCGGCTGGATATTGATGACCGAGCGGCCAATCCGCATCGGTGATTTCATCGAGATCGATGACTGGCAGGGTGTCGTAGAGACCATCGGCAACCGCTCCACCCGTATCCGCCGCTCGGACGGCGTGCATCTGCTGGTGCCGAACAGTGTGCTGCTGGAGCGCACGGTCGTGAACTGGACCCTGGTCGACCTCGAGATCCGCACTGTCGTCCGGGTTGGGGTCGCCTACGGCTCGCCCGTTCGACAGGTTTCTGACCTGATAATGCAGGCCGTCAAGGCTGAATCACAGGTCAAACAGGATCCGCATCCGAGCGTCGTTTTCGAAGACTTCGGCGACAACGCGCTGGTGTTCGACGCCTATTTCTGGTGCGACGTCGGTGGCGAAGCGTCTCTGCGAGGAATTCGCAGCTCGATCCGCTTCCGGATCAGCCAGCTTTTTGAAGAGAACGGTATCGTCATCGCCTTCCCGCAGCGCGATGTTCACCTCGATGCGAGCAAGCCGCTCGAAATTCGCATGATCGATAATCGATCATGACGATCGCAAGAGCCTGTCGCTGAATTCGGCGTGACCGCGAAATGCGGCTCACGGGCAATTTTCAGATAGGCTCCAGTCACAGTAACGAAAAAGAGTAAAAACATGAGCACCCTCGGATACTCGCTCGTCTCGGTCATTCTCTTGCTGGCCGCCAACGCCTTTTTTGTCGCGGCAGAATTTGCCCTGGTGAAAGTGCGCGGCTATCAGCTCGACCAGGCGGTCAGCGAGCAGCGCCGCGCGGCCGCCCTGACTGTCCGTCTGCATCGGAATCTCGACAAGTACCTGGCCGCTTGTCAGCTCGGTATTACGATGGCATCGCTGGGCCTCGGCTGGGTCGGCGAGCCGGCGGTGGCCGCCATGCTCGAGCCGCTGCTTTCCAAAGTCGGTATCACAGGTCAGTCCCTGCATACGATTTCGTTCCTCGTCGGTTTCCTGCTGTTCTCCTCGCTGCACATCGTCGTCGGCGAGCAGGTGCCGAAGACCTATGCGATTCGAAAACCAGCGCCCGTCTCTCTCGCACTCGCCTATCCGCTGCACTGGTTTTATCGTCTGGTATTTCCGCTGAACTGGCTGCTGGACAAGACCAACGCCGGCATTCTCTCCTTGCTGGGCGTCCATGGCGGGCCACATCACGAGGTCATCACCGAGGACGAAATCAGCGCAATCGTCGACGAGTCGGAAGCGCATGGCGAGATCGAAGGCAAGACGGCGGAGATCATTCGAAAGGCGTTTCTGTTCGACGATCAGACGGTGCGCGAGGTCATGGTGCCGTGGGTGCAGGTCGACAAGCTGCAGCTGGCGGCGAGCGCCGAGGCCAACAGAAAAGTCGTCGTTTCGACGTTGCACAGCCGCTTTCCCGTCGTCGATGACAAGCGCAACGTCGTCGGCGTGCTCGCGACGAAGGATCTCACGACGGCGCTGGTCGCGGGTGAGGACGGTGTCTGGGACACCCTGGCCGACAGGCTCAGGCCGGCGATGGTGGTGCCTCCGACCACGCTAATTTCCTCGTTGCTCGAACGCATGCGTTCAACGCGCACGCACATGGCTATCGTCGTCGACGAACACGGCAATTATGTCGGTATTGCCACGATAGAGGATATGCTTGAAGAAATCGTCGGCGAGATCGAGGACGAGTGGGACGACGCCGAGATCGCGGCGCCTATCGAGGCGTCCGGTACCGGCTGGCGCGCCAGCGGTCAATTGCCGCTCGCGACGCTCGAGGATACGGTCGATATTGTCATCGAACGCAATCCCGATATAACCACGCTCGGCGGTTTCGTCATGCAACATCTCGAACGACTGCCCGAAGAAGGCGATTCGTTCGAGACTTCTGGCCTTAAATTTTCAGTGGCACGAATGGCAGGGCGGCAGGTCCAAACGGTATCGATAACTCCGGCACGCAAGACAGAGGCCAGCGCGGGCAAGACCAGCAATGAGAGCGAATAAAACAGAAATAGCCAGCCTGGCGATCTTCATCGCTGCCGCATGGCCGGTCACAACTCGCCTGGAGCAATGTCGATACACCTCGATATCGGCATGAAACGATGCGTAACCGCGTTCCAATTGCGTGCTGGCCCCTGCTGCTTCTCGTTTCGATCGCGCGGGGTGAGTTGCAGGTAGAAGGCGTCGACGAGGACATCGCGCGCAACGTTCAGAGCTACGTCGCACTGGCCAGCGAGCCCTGCGATGCCGTCAGCTGGCTTATCCGGCGGCGCTTTCGCGCCGTCGAGGCGCAGACCAGGTTGGCGCTGGAACCATTCGGCTACTACGACCCGATCATCGAAAAGTCGCTGACGATCGACGACGATTGCTGGCAGGCGACGCTCAGGATCGATGTCGGCCAGCCGGTGTTGCTGCGCAAGGTCGACATTTCGATCGCGGCCCCCTCGACCCACGCCGCTGACTTCTCCGACCTGAGTGCGCCGGAAACGCTCATTCCGGGCATGCGCCTGCAACACGAGGCCTACGAGTCCTTCAAGGAGACACTGCAGGTGAGGGCGGCCGAACGCGGCTATGTCGAGGCGAGCTTCTCGAAGAACGTGATTGATGTCTGGCCGGAGGAACACAGCGCGGATATCGCGCTGCACTACGAAAGCGGGCCTCGCTACGACTTCGGTGACATACGGCTCGATGAGGATTTTCTCGAAGAAAGCCTGGTTCGTGCATTTCTCGAGTTTGACGAAGGGATGCCCTACGACAGCCGGCTGCTGAACCAGGCCTACACCGACTTGTCCGTGAGCGGCTATTTTTCACGCATCGAGGTACTGCCCGTTCTCGAAGAGGCTGCCGATGGAAAAATCCCGGTTCGCGTACTCCTCGAGCCGGCGGATCGCATCGAATACACGGTCGGCGCCGGCTTCTCTACAGACACCGGGCCGCGGTTTCGCGCCGGCTTTCAGAATCGACGCCTGAACACGAAGGGGCATCGCTTCAAGACAGACCTGAGCGTGTCGCCGGTGATCCAGGGGCTGACGGCCGAGCATCGTCGTCCCATGGCGGACCCGCGCACCGAATGGCTCAGCTATACCGCCACGCTTCTCAGCGAGGACAACGATACCTACACGAACGACACCGCAAGCGTCGGTTTCCGCCGTTCGAAACGCATCAGCGCCAAATGGTTGCGGACGCTATCGCTCGACTTGAGCTACGACCGCTTTGATGTCTCCGAGGAAACGCGCAGGACACGCCTGCTGTTGCCCGCAGTAATCTACGATCACAAGCGCGCGGACCGTGACATCTTCCCGACGCGGGGCCGCAGGCTGACGCTCGAACTTCGTGGCACCGGGCAATTCATGGGCTCGACGACCGATTTTTTGCAGACGGTTATAAGCGGTCGATTCGTTCGATCACTGTCGGACGAAAGCCGAATCCTCGCGCGCGCGACGATCGGCTTCACGGCGAAGTCCGAATTTGCCCTTCTGCCGCCGTCGGTGCGGTTCTTCGCCGGCGGAGACGAGTCGATTCGCGGCTTCGACTATGAGTCCCTGGGACCAAAAGACGGGCTCGGAAACGTTATCGGCGGCAGCAACCTGCTGGTTGCAAGCCTCGAATACGAACACCTGCTGCGCGGCAACTTCTACGGTGCCGCATTCGTGGACGCGGGCAATGCATTCGACACGCTGGACGTCGATCCTGCCGTGGGCGCCGGCATTGGCGTGAAATGGCTGTCGCCCGTCGGCCCATTGCGCTTTTATCTCGCTCATCCGATGAACAAGTCCGACCGCAGCGTACGGCTTCACATCCGCCTCGGTGCCGACCTGTGATTCGCGGCCTGTTCCGGTGGAGCGGCGGCATTATCGCGATCGCCCTGTTGCTGGTCGCCGGCGGCACGGCGTGGCTGCTTGCAACCGAAAGCGGGGCGCGCTGGCTGCTGCACCGGGCTTCGCCCTTTCTTCCGGGACCTCTGCAAATTGGCGAGGTCCATGGCACCTTGTTAAGAGGTCTCGAGTTTCGCGACGCGACGTGGACAGACCAGGCCGCAGAAGTCTCGGTTCAGTCACTCGATACCCGCGTCGAGTTGCTGCCGCTGTTGCGCCGACAGGTACTCGTCAGCCACCTGGCCGTCAGAAATGTCGATGTCTCGGTCAGGAAGGCGCCTCCCGCCGATGACGGCGCCGAACCGTTCAGTATCGATATTCCATTGATGCTCCGTTTGAGAGACGCGTCCATCGACAGCGCACGCATCGTCAGCGACGGTAACGAGTTCCTGATCGACTCCGTCCGTGTCATCGGAGAGCTCTCCGGGTCAGAATTGAAAATCCAGCGCTTCGATCTGCGAAGTGCGCTGGCGGACGTCGCGCTCTCTGGCGAGGCGGCGCTGAAAGGGGACTATGCGATCGATGCCGCCGCCGCCTGGGAACTGCGCCTGGCAGACCAGCCGCCTGTGTCGGGCATACTCGGGCTGCGCGGCGATGCACGGCGCTATGAGCTCAAGCACGATCTCGACGCTCCCTACGAAATCGCCACCCGCGGGACCGTAGCTTTTGCGGATGACGGCATTACCCTCGACCTCGAGAACAGCTGGGCAGCTGCACGTATTGCCAGGGGCGATGCGCCAGCCCTTGAGCTGGTCGACGGCAAACTTCGTGTCTCGGGCAACGTCACCAGTCTCTCCTTCGATGGCGCCACGACGGTGTCCTCCGCCAACATCCCGGCTGTTTCGGTGCAGACGAATGGCCGTTTCGATGGAGAGCGTATCGACTTCGAGTCGCTGTCCGCGGCTAACGACTGGGGCCAGCTTCGCGCAAAAGGACAGCTGCTTGTCGCACCAGAGTTCAGCTGGTCTTTCGACGTTGCACTCTCGGAAGTGGATCCGTCGGTCGCCGACGCGCGACTGAACGGCAGTCTCGCGCTTGCGGCAAAGACGTCCGGTCGCCTGGTGCAAGGTCTGCCTTCACTTAAGCTCGTGATCGAGCGGCTGTCCGGCGACCTCAATGGCTATCCGGTCGGTGGCAGCGGCGCACTGGCCTATGTCAAGGAACGCCTGAAGTTCGACAACGCGATTGTTCGCGTCGGCGACAATCGTATCGATTTTCATGGTTTCTACGGACGCGAGCTCGGCATCGACGCCGACGCGAATTTCCCGGATCTCAGTCAACTGGGACTCGGCGTCGCGGGCGTCGTCAACGGTCGTTTTCGCCTCGCTTCGGACCTCAACACCTTCGAGGCCAGCGGCAGCATCCGCGGCGAGTCCCTGGCCTGGAACGGTCTTGCCATCGATACGATAACGGCGGACTTCGATTTGCCCGTTGATGGCGACGGCACCATTGTCCTGCAGGCCGCCTCCGCGGAGCAGGGCAACGTTTCAACCGAAATCCAGGGCCGCTTCCTGGACGACGAGTGGTCCGGCGCTGTCAGGACCATGCAACTCAGCCGTGACTGGATGGGCGAATGGGCTCTGCGCGACGCAGCCACGTTTTCGCTGTCTCGATCGCGTTTGAATATCGATAAATTCTGCCTCGGTACCACATCGCTAGACGGCAACGTCTGCGGTGCAATCAGGTACGAAAGATCGGGTCCCCTGCAATTCGAAGCGTCCATCGATGACCTGCCCCTTGCCGCACTGCCGCGCTATCTTCCCGAGGGCGCCACCTTGCTGGGGGAAATCGCTGCCGAGGCTCGCGGTGAGTTCGCCAACGGCCAACTCAACTCGAGCCTGCTCGTAGAAGTTCGTGGCCTGGGCCTGATCGCGACCTTCGAGGGTGACGAGGCGTCGGCCATGTTCGAGAAGGCCGCGCTAAGGGCCACTGTCGTCAATAACAGGCTCGACGGCGAATTCGAATTCAAGCTCGAGAATTCTGTTGACCATGTGTCCGGAACGCTCGGACTCGATAACCTGTTCGATCAGCGTTCGCCGCTGCGGGGCCAGGGCGACCTGGAGCTGAATGACCTGGCGCTGGTCTCTTTCTTCCTTCCCGAAGTGGCGAATCCAAAAGGCCGTGTTTCCGGTCGTATCGAAGCGGAGGGAAGTCTCGCTGCACCGGAGCTCAGGGGTGAAATTGGCTTGCGCGACGGTGCCGTCGACATCCGGCGTGCCGGAATATCGGTCTCCGAGATCGGGCTGCTGTTGCGCCAGAGCCAAGCCGGCGAGCTTTCGCTCCAGGGCAGCGCCAAATCCGGTGAAGGCTATCTGCAGATTGACGGCAAGACATCGTTTAGCGCGGAGTCCGGCCTGCGCAGCGAAATCCGGCTGGAGGGCGAGGACTTCGGCCTGAGCCGGCTGCCCGACCTGCAGGTCACGGCGTCGCCCACCATCGCGGTGCTGCTCGACGATCGCGAAACCCGGATCAGCGGCGAGCTCGGCATTCCCCAGGCGAGCATCACCGTTCAGTCCGTACCGGAAGCGACGGAGAAGCCGTCGGCGGACGTGGTCGTACATCGGGGCGAGGCAGCGGCAACAATCCAGCCTCGGCGCTTTCTGTACGTCGATGTGACGACAAAACTCGGCGAAGCCGTATCGTTCAATGGTTTCGGACTGACCACGCGACTCGAAGGCTCGGTTCGCATCAACGGTGACAGCCGAACGCCGTACCAGGGCCGCGGTCGCGTCGTACTTCGCGAGGGACGTTACCAGGCCTACGGACAGAACCTCGAAATCGAGAGCGGCGAACTGATCTTCAACGGACCGCTCACCAATCCTGCGTTGAATGTTCGCGCAACGCGGACGGCGAGCGACAAGACGGTAGCCGGTATCCAGCTTACGGGCACGCCGGCGCAGCTCAAATCGGAAGTCTACAGCGAGCCACCCCTGGGCGACGCCGAGGCGCTTTCCTACCTGCTGACCGGCCGGCCGCTCAGCAACGCGAGTTCGGCGGAAGGCGACATGCTGAACCAGGCCGCGTTCGCGCTCGGTCTTACGACCGCCGGCAGCGTTGCCTCACGGATCCGCAATGAGCTCGGACTGGAAACGCTTGGCTTCCAGGGGAGCGCCGAGAACCGGCAGCTCGTTGCAGGCAAGCGTTTCGGCGATCGGCTGTTTGTCGAATACGCGTACGGTGTCGTGGACAGCCTCGGGACGCTGCTGCTGCGCTATCAGTTGAGTCAGCGACTGGTGGTGGAATCACGATCCGGCACAGTCCGCAACGTCGATGTTGTCTACAGTGTGAAAAAGCCCTAGCCCGGATACTTCGCTTTTCGCAGCAGCTCGGCAAGCTGACGTTTTTCCGTCGATGTCAGGCTCTGCAGGCTTTCATCGGCGGCATCCAGGCGCAGCCCGATCGCCTCATCGATGGTGCGCCGGCCTTTCGCAGTCAGGGAGACAATGACGCCCCGTCGATCCTCTTTGTCGCGTCGACGCCGAACCAGCCGGCGCTCCTCGAGCCTGTCGATGCGGTTCGTCATTGCACCGCCGCTAAGGCCGGTCGCCAGCGCAAGCCGGGTAGCGGTCAGGGCATAGGGTCGGCCCTGGCGCCGGAGCGCCGACAGCACGTCGTATTCGAACAGTTCCAGTCCCAACGGCTCGAGCGCCTCTCCGGCCTGGCGGACGAATGCCCGGTTCAGCGACAGCACCCGGATCACGACGCCGAGACTCGCCGTATCGAGTTCCGGGCGCTCCTGGGACCATTGTTCGAGAATGTCGTCAATCGCGTCAGTTTTCATGGTCTTTTCTGTAATTTATTATTTTGATATCGAATTACTTGACATCGAAGCAAATTATAAGATACTTCGCGAAAAGGCACTTTATCCACCAGCGGCATACCCGAATGGCGACACCCGCGAACCAGCTACCGCGATTTCAGCTGCCCGCGAGAATACGCGCGAATACCACGGCTCCGGACGAGCTTCCGACCCGCCAGGCGCTGGCTGAGCGAATTGCCCGCCTGCCTGGTATTGAAGCCGTTGACTGCGGCGACGATACCCTACCATGCCAGGTAGCGATGTATCTTCACGGCGCCGCTGCGCGCCGGACCATCCGCGCTTCGAGACCGCAGCTGCTGTGCCGGCTGGGTGCTGACGGCATCGTCGTGCACGGGCTCGACAACTGGGCGAAGCACCAGGTCGTGATGCGCGGCTGGGGACGGTTGCGCAACGATCGCGTGTTGCTGTTTCTGCCTCGCGACGATAATGAACTGGGCATCTGCTGGAGCATCGTCCGGCAAGCCTATGACTCGTATTTCAACCCTTCGGCAGGCTTCGATCAGAACGCTGATCCCGGGACTCGCAACGCATCGAGCCGGGACATGCCGAGGTTCTCACGCACGACCCTTCAATAGAGGAGTACCACACAATGCGTCCGTTCGATTACGAAAATGATGACCTGGACGAAATCGACTTCGAGAGTATCGCGGCGTCGCGTCACGCGCTCAAAGACAGGCACCATCATCACAAATCGGCAGGTCGGAAGCGCCACAAGGCGGTTCACAAGCAGCGCTGGGAGAGTGAAGACCTGGACTCGCCTGACGACTCCTACGACGACGAATTCGACAGTTACTACGATACCGAGTTCGGCAACTGATTGAACGGGTCTGCGCGCGAAGCCGCAGCGCGCAGGTCCGTAATTCACGGAGGGTGGCTGCGGCGGGGTGTCTCGGTGACACCCCGCCGCGAATGCCACAGTGCCTCCTCGCGGCAGTCTTCCTGCATCGACTCAGACCCTTTTCAGGCCAGTGCCGGCAACACCTGGCTGGCAAGGCTCAGCAACAGAAAGAAACCACACATGTCCGTCACCGTTGTCAGCAACGGGCCCGAGGCAACGGCCGGATCCAGCTTCAGGCGTTTCAGCAATAAAGGCACGGTGCCACCAATGGAGACCGCGACGACGGTGTTGATGGCCAGCGCGCCGCCAACGACCAGGCCAAGAATCACATTGCCTTTCCATGCCCACGCCGCAGCGCCCAGCAGCAAGCCGAGTGCCAGCCCGTTGATCAGGCCGACTGCGGCCTCCTTGCGCCACACCCGCCATACGTCTCCCGGAGTCGCTGCGCCGAGCGTCAGTTCACGCATGCTGACGGCAACCGCCTGGTTGTCGGAACAGCCGCTCATATCCGAGACAATAGGCAGGAAAACCGCCAGCGCAATGACCGCGGTCAGCGTATCTTCGTAAATGGCGATAATGCTCGCCGCCATGATATTGAGCACGATGTTTATGCTCAGCCAGGCGAGGCGCCGCCTGGAGCGAAGCAGCACAGGCATGCTGCGCAGCTCGTCACCGCCGATGATACCGGCAGCCTTCAGATTGTCGGCCTCGGCCCGCTCTGCCAGTTCCTCGAGAACCGCTCGCCTTCGCACGATGCCGAGCAAGAGGCCGCGACTGTCGACGACTGGAACGGCGGCGATATCGTGCTCGTCGAAGAACTCTTCGAGCCTGGTGAGACTCGTTTCCGGCGACACGGTCAGGGCTGGCCTGGCAATCTCGCCGATCTTCTTCGTCGGGTCGGCGAAAACCAGGTCACGCAGCCGGATGACTCCTTTGAGTTTTTGCTTTTTCACGACCACGTAGATGTAGTGCACGGTAAGAAACTGGTAGTCGACAGCGTCCGATGTGATGTCTTCCACGACCTCTCGAACCGTGCGATTCATCGGGTACGATGCAAACTCGGTCATCATCAGGCCGCCCGCCTGATCCGGTGCAAACGAACTCAGTTCGCGAATTTCGAGCGCGTCTTCTTCATCGAGCTCGGCGAGGATAGCCTCCGCGTCCTGAAGGTCGAGCTCGGCAAGAACATCGACGCGATGGTCACTCGCCAACTCCTCGACGATAGGCGCCGACTCGCCGACCGCCATGTCCTCGATGAGGTTGGCCGCGTGTGTGTCCGGCAGTTCCTCGACCAAAGATGCGGCGCGTTGCGGCGTCAGTGCGGCGAGCAGCGCGCGCTGACTGTCCTCGTCGAGACCGTACATGGTATGCAGCAATGTAGCGGGTTCCAGTTGATCGAGCAGCGCCTCGATTTCCGATGACGGCGCGCCCCTCTGTAGCAACTCGCCCACCTCGTTGCGTACGTCCTTTTGCCTTTCCTGCATCTCTGTACCTCGTCGATACGAATTGACGCATCGCTTTGTCGTGGAACCCGCGCGGTCCGGAATTTTCGTCATCCAGTTGCAAGATCCGGGCTGGCAGTCTGTCGGACCTGGGACTAATCTACTGCGACGATCGCCTAAGTCCGACAGACTGCTAGAATAGTCGCGCCTGCGGCTGTGCCGTATTCCCCACTCTTTTTCCACCGGCGTCAACTATTTCATGATCAAGGCCCTCACTCCTGTAGCGGCGCTGCTCCTCAGCGTCTCGATTCTGCTGACCGGGCAGGGCCTGCAGGGCACGCTGCTGCCGGTCAGGGCCTCGCTCGAAGATTTTTCAACTGTCGCGATCGGCGCCATGGGCGCCGCATACTTCTTCGGCTTCACGATCGGCTGCCTGAGAGGCGGCGAGCTGATGCGCCGGGTCGGCCATGTTCGCGTCTTTCTCGCGATGAGCGCCGTGGCTTCGGCCGTGCCGCTGCTGCACGGCCTCGTCATCCAGCCGATTGTCTGGGGCACCCTGAGAATGCTCACCGGTTTCTGCTTCGCCGTCCTGTATGTCGTGATAGAAAGCTGGTTAAACGAGAGCTCGAGCAATGAGAACCGAGGCGTCGTATTTTCAACCTACGCCATGATCACCATGACCGTTCTCGCGGCCGGACAGATGATGACATTGATGTACGAACCGACCGGCCTGCAGCTGTTTGTCGTTGCATCCATCCTGGTTTCGATCAGCGCCGTGCCGGTTGCGCTGACCACCTCACCGACCCCCGAGCACCCGCATTCGGTCGCCGTCGACCTGAAGCGATTGTTCGAGATATCGCCATCCGGCGCTGTCGGCTGCCTGGTATCGGGACTGGCTAACGGCTCATTCTGGGGGCTTGCTGCGGTGTTTGCGACCAGCATCGGCAACGATACCAGCCTCGCGGCCTGGTTCATGACCGCCGCCGTCATTGGCGGCGCGGTCGGTCAGTGGCCGCTCGGAATTCTTTCCGATGTCATCGGCCGTCGCGTTGTCCTGATCGCCGTCTCGGCCGTGGGCGCCGGCGCCGGGCTGGCGCTTTTCCTGCTGGGTCCCGCACTGGATTTCCAGGCGGCTATTCTGCTGGGGGCGCTGTGGGGCGGGCTGGCGTTCCCCCTGTATACGATCGCGGTCGCCTACGCGAACGACTTCGCGGAGCCGGGTGAGTACGTCGTGTTGTCGGGCGGCCTGCTTCTGATGTACGGAGTCGGTGCGACCGTCGGACCGTTTGTCGCCTCGGCGCTGATGACCCTGCAGGCACCGGCCGGCCTGTTCCTGTTTACGGCCATCGTACACACCCTGCTGATCGGCTACGTTTCACTACGCTACCTGCGGCGGCACACGCATGCCGATCAGCAGGTCGCCTTCGGCGACGCGCTCTCCGCCGCGCAGACAGCCTCGCAGGTATTCGAGGAAGACATACAACCGCAGCCGCCTGCGGACCGCTCCTGATACCGGCTGGCGGCTCGCCAACTTACAGGCTGCTGTACAGGACGCCAAGAATCGCCAGCGGCGCAACCACGCGTAACATCCAGAGCCACACGCTGAACAGCAGCGGGCTGCCGAAGGAAAGATCGTCTGCCAGCACCTGCGGCTTGACCAGCCAGCCCACGAAAATGGCCATCAGGATACCGCCCAGGGGCATCATCAGGTTCGCCGTGAAATAGTCGATCAGCGCAAACAGGTTCATGTCGGCGAAGGGACGCAGGGCCGCCAGCGGCGTGAAGTCGGACAGGATATTGAACGAGAAGACACTGGCAAGCCCGATCGCCCACGCGAGGAAACCGAACACCAGGCAGCCAACGCTCCGGCGCATACCCCACTTGCCCTCCGCATAGGCAACGATCGGTGCGATGATCGCGATGATCGACGTGACGGCCGCGAATGCGAGTAACAGGAAGAACAGGGCGCCGAAAATCGCGCCGCCACTCATGCCGGCGAATGCGGTCGGCAAGGTTCGAAAGATAAGGCCGGGACCGGAACCCGGGTCCAGGTCGTTGGCGAATACAAGCGGGAAGATCATCAGCCCCGCCAGCAGCGCGACAATCGTGTCCGCTCCGGCGATGATCAACGCTGACTTCGTCAGCGACACGTTTTTCGGAACGTAGGAACCATAGGTCATGATCAGGCCCATGGCGACACTGATGGAAAAGAACGCCTGGCCGATGGCGCTGAGCACGATGGTCGCGTCGATCTTGCTGAAATCGGTACTGAACAGGAAGTTGACGGCCGCCTCGAAATCTCCTTCCACGGCCGCATAGCCGATCATTACGATCAGCATCACGAACAACGCCGGCATCAGGATCTTCACCGCACGCTCGATACCGTCTCGCAGGCCCTGGCCAACGATGATCACGGCGATCGTGATGAACACCGTGTGCCACATCGTCATGGCCAGCGGATCCGCCAGCAGCTCATCGAACTGCTGCGAAACGGTCGATGGGTCGGCGCCGCCGAAGCCATTGCCTGCCTTGACGATGTACGCGAGCGTCCAGCCGGCAATAACGCTGTAGTAGGTCGCGATCAGGTAGCCGACGAGCATCCCCATCCAGCCGACGAGCAACCACGCGCGTGAGCGGCCTGCCTTTTCGGCGACGACGCGCATCGCTACCGGCGGGCTGTGGCCGCCGCGGCGACCGATCCACAGCTCCGCAATGAGAATCGGGACCGCAACGAAAATGACACAGGCGATATAGATGAGGACGAAGGCACCCCCGCCGCTGACGCCCACCACGTAAGGAAACTTCCAGATATTTCCGAGCCCCACGGCGGCACCGACGGCCGCAAGTATGAACGTGAAGCCGGAGGACCAGGTCTGGCCGGATTCGCTCGATGTCGTCAGAGTCATGCTTGTGATTCTCCCGCCGCGCTGGAATTAAGGGGCCTCAAACACCGCAAAGGCGCATGAACTATAGCTTTTTCTGAATTGCGTCGCTAAAGATCGGCGCCCCGCGACCGATAGAACGTACTCTGGTTTTGTTAAACGGCGTCGGGTGCCGGGCTATGTTGCGACATTTCAAAGGGACTTTGGCCAAGAATGCGCGGGCAGCCGTTGCGCTGGATGGCACAAATGCCGGCCTCGCACGCGTCCGGCACCGGGACCAGGCCCCGCCGAGCCTGGCGATACGAGAACTGCAGGCCGACGTTGACTGGCCGGAAGACGCGGCGAGGCACGCTGACGACCTGGACCTGCAGCGCACCCCGACATCCTGCGTGCTGTCGCGCGGCGCCTACCAGCTGCAGCTGGTCGAGATGCCGAACGTGCCCAGGGACGAGCTACTGGCCGCGGTTCGCTGGCGTCTCAAGGACCTGCTCGATTTCCCGCTGGACGAGGCGGTCATCGAGTTGCTCGAAATGCCGCCGCACTCGAACCCCGGAGCGCCGCCCACGGCTTACGCGGTGGTGACACGCCGTGCGGAGGTCATGCAGCAGATAGAGCGGATGAAACGCGCCGAGCTGAACATGGACGTCATCGACATCCCCGAGCTTTGTGTGCGCAATATCGCTGTCATGCTGCCGCAGGACAAGGACGGTGTCGCGTTCCTGCATTTCACCGAGGATTGCGGCTACCTCACGATCACCCGACAGGGCGTATTGCACCTGACGCGTCATCTCGATACAGGCAGGCGTGCGCTCGCCGATGCCATTTCGGACGATCTCGTGCTGCAGGAACTGATCAGCGGCATTGCGCTCGAAGTGCAGCGTTCGCTCGACTATTACGAGAGCCACTACGATTGCCGCCCGGTTACGCAGATCGTGCTGGGTCCGGGCGCCGACCTCGACGCATTGCCGCCGGGACTCGCGCGGGACCTGGGTCTGAGCGTCGAGCTGTTTGAATTGCAGGACCTGTTTAGCCTGGAAGATAACGTTCCCGGCGACCTTCAGGGCAGCAGCTTGCTCGCGGTCGGTGCTGCGATGCGCGGTGACGCGGCCTTGCAAGGCGGGGCTGCGTCGTGAACCAGCAGATCAACCTGTTCCAGCCCGAATTCCGTCCGCAGACACGGCTCTTCCCTGCCGGGTTCATGCTGCAGGCGACCGCGATCGTCCTGCTCGGAATTACGCTGATGTATTTCTTTGCGGAGCAACGCGTTGCGAGCGTCGAACAGGAGCTTGTCGCGGTCGCCCGGCAGGAATCGGTCGTCCTCGACCGCCTGCAGAACATCGGACCCCTGATCAACGCTGTCACCGGCGAAACAAACTGGTCAGACCAGCTGGACGAAGGACTACGCATGCTGGCCGAGCGACAGGCCGTTCTCAACCTGATCCAGGGCTCGACACTTGGCGACACCAGGGGATTCTCCCGGCACCTGGCGGCGCTGTCTCGCCAGGATCTCGACGGACTCTGGCTGACACACATTGCGCTATCCGCGCTGGGCGACAAGACACGCCTGGAGGGTCGGGCGATTCGCGCGGAACTCATTCCACTGTACGTCCAGGGACTGGCATCCGAGGCGCCATTTGCCGAACAGCGCTTTCACCATTTCCAGATCGACAACCCGGTCGACGATGCAAATGCGGCGCTGTTCTTCTCAATGGATAGCGACGTGCTGCTGACAGCCGACGCAAGGGGACGCCGTTGAAAGCGCTCGACAGCATCAAGGCCTATGTCGTACCCGCGCAGCGCAAGATCGACGCGCTCTCTGTGCGCGAACGGCTGCTCGTCCTGCTTACGGCCCTGGTTCTGATCATAGCCCTCTGGCACACGCTGCTGATGCAACCACTGCAACAGAAAGCGGCTCGCTCGCGTGCGGAACTCGTTGCACTCGAGCAGCGAATAACTGACGCGAACCGCAACCTGGAAGAACAGATCCTGCAGCTGGCCGGTGGCGGAGACGATCAGCGAACCCGAATCGCCTCTTTGCACCGGCGAATCGACGAGATCAATGAGACGCTGGGCAATCATGCCGCTGAACTGATAGATCCCTCGGAGATGGCGCAGGTTCTGGAAGGCGTCCTGAAAGAACAGTCGCGCCTGACACTGCTGCGCATTCGCAATACGACCCCCGATTCCCTCTCTTCGACTGAAGATCCGGACGCCGTCACCTTCTATCGGCACGGCCTGGAAATCGAGGTCGAGGGCACCTACGCCGCGTGTCTCGAGTATCTGAGCGCCATCGAGGCACTGCCATGGCGTTTTTACTGGCAGGTGCTCGAACTGGACGTCATCGACTATCCGCGCAACCGCATTCGCATCGAAGTAGGCACGCTGAGTCTTGACGAGGAGTGGATCGGTGCCTGACTTCTATGCGACAGCGCCGTACCGCTCTCGCCCGAGACCCTGCCAGGCGGCCACGAGTGCGTGCCTGGCAGTTCTGTTGCTGCTCGCCTCCGCACCCGGCTTCGCCGGGGAACCTCTGCGCGATCCGACCCGGCCCTATACACCCGCCGAACGCGCCAGGGAATCGACGCCCCGATTCGTCGTCAACGCGATCATCGTATCGCCGGAGCGGCGCGTCGCGATCGTCAACGGGCGACGCCTGACCGTCGGCGCTTCGCTGGACGGCGCCACGGTCATAGCGATCGAGAAAGACCAGCTGGTCCTGGAAATAGACGGCAGGCGCATAAGCGCCGGATTGAATGAAGGAGCGATGCGCCGATGAAGATCACCGGAGAGAAGCACTCATGTTGAATTTTGAAGCGATCTCAAGAAGGTCACCGGTCGCAAGGCAGCCGCTGGTTGCGGCCATGTGCAGCGTGCTGCTGTTCCTGCTGGCAGGCTGCGACGCCATGATGCCCGCGCGCGATTCCGCGTCCGGCTGGGGTGCCGACGCGCGCAGCAGCCTCGAGTCGACGCTGGAGGAAGCCGCGAAGCCACCACCCGCACGGCCTGTCCTGCCCATGCCGGCAACGGCCGTAGCGTCGGCAGAGGTGGCTGTCGAAGCATCCCGTTTCGACCTCAACAGTGAAGATACGCCGGCCCAGGCCTTCTTCATGGCGCTTGTCGATCAGACGCAGCACAACATCGTCGTGCATCCGGAAGTCAGCGGCAATATCTCGCTGATGCTGCAAGACGTCACCGTCGAGGAAGTGCTCGATGTAGTCAGCGAGGTGTATGGCTACAACTACCGTCGCGGTGCCGCCGGCTACATCGTGTTCCCCGCCACCTTGCAGAGCCGCATATTCCAGATCAACTACCTGAACCTGCAGCGATCGGGCGTTTCCCGTACGCGCGTCAGCTCCGGCCAGGTCAGCGAGTCACGACAAAACGGCCAGCGGAGAAACCGCAACGACAACGGCCTGGCTACCATTCAGCCGGGCACAGACAACCAGGACTCGCAGCAGATCAGTGGTTCCGGCATCGAAACGAACTACGCCGCCGATTTCTGGACGGAGCTGCAGGACACGCTAGAGCAGATGATCGGCAACGCCGACGGGCACCAGGTCGTCGTGAACTCGCAAACCGGCGTCATCGTTGTGCGCGCGATGCCGGACAAGCTGCGCAGCATCAGTGACTACCTCGACGCTATCCAGGATATCGCGCAGCGACAGGTCGTTCTCGAGGCGAAAATCGTCGAAGTGCAGCTCAGCGACGGTTTTCGCTCGGGCATCAACTGGGTCGCGGTGGCACAAAACAGCAGCGGCGATACCTACACGTTTGGCCAGCTCGCACCGCCGCCCGGCTTTGGCGGTGATCCCTCCGATCTCGGCGGGGCGCCGGTTACCGTTCAGCCCGGCAACACGGTGAGCGGTTTCGCTACATCCACGCTGGGCGGTGCTTTTGCCATGGCCTTCGACATCGGCGACTTCAATGCGTTTTTGGAGCTGCTGGAGCAGCAGGGCGAGACACGCGTCCTGTCCAGTCCGCGCGTTTCGACACTGAACAACCAGAAAGCGGTGATCAAGGCGGGCACGGACGAGTTCTTCGTCACCGACGTTTCCAGCAACACGGTAACGGGAACCTCGTCAACGACCTCGAGAGACGTCGAGCTCACGCCGTTTTTCTCCGGCATCGCGCTGGATGTAACGCCGCAGATCAGCTCGGACGGCGAAGTGACCCTGCACATACATCCGACGGTCAGTGAAGTTAGCGATCAACAGAAGATCCTGACGGTGTCCGGCGAAACGGACACGCTGCCGCTAGCATTCAGCGAAATACGCGAGTCGGACAGCATCGTTAGGGCACGAAGCGGGCAGATCATCGTCATCGGCGGGCTCATGCGAAATTCGATGATCGACGAGAAATTCGGAACACCCGGACTCAGCCGCATTCCCGGCATCGGCAAGCTGTTCAAGAGCCGCCGCGCGGTCGAGCGCAAGACGGAGCTCGTCATCCTGCTCAAGCCGGTTGTCATCGACAGCGACGACGCATGGACGCGACTCGCCGACGAGTCGCTGCAGCGCATCAAGCTCGGTTCCGGACACTAGCGCAGCCACTGCAATGAACACGACGAGCGCAACCGTATCCAGACTGGTCCGCCGCAAGAAAATGCGCCTGGGCGAGCTGTTGCTGGACGCGAAGGCAATCACCCAGGCGCAGCTGGAACAGGCACTGGCGCTGCAAAAACGCAGTGGCCACAAACTTGGCCGGGCTCTGACTGAAGTCGGCGCCATTGACGAAGCGGACCTGTACAAGTTCCTGGCCAAGCGCCTGGCCATCGAATACCTCGATATCAGCAGCATAAAGTTGCAGCCAGAAACCGTGAAGCTGCTACCCGAGGTACAGGCGCGTCGACTGCGGGCGCTGGTGCTCAAACAGGACCGCGACGGGCTGCTGGTCGGCATGGCCGACCCAACGGACATATTCGCACATGACGAACTCGCACGGCTGCTCGGCAAGTCGGTGAAGATAGCCCTCGTCAACGAAACGGAGCTGCTGCGCACGATCGACATCACCTACCGCCGCACCGATGAGATCAATGCGCTTGCTGCAGAGGTCAAGGAGGAACTCGGCGAGTCGCGCATCGACATCGACCAGCTGACGGCGGAAGAGGACTCGGCGGAGGCGCCCGTCATCAAGCTTTTGCAGTCGATGTTCCGCGATGCGGTGCAGGTTAGCGCATCGGATATTCACATTGAGCCGGACGAGTTCGTGCTGCGCATTCGACAGCGGGTTGACGGCGTCCTGCAGGAACACGTCATCGACGGGCGCGGCGTCGCGGGTGCGCTGGTTACACGCCTGAAGCTGATGAGCGGCCTCGATATTTCAGAGAAACGCCTGCCGCAGGATGGACGATTTTCGATTCGCGTCAACGAAACGACGCTGGACATTCGCGTCTCTACGCTGCCGGTGCAGTTTGGAGAGGCAATTGTACTTCGGCTCCTCGACCACTCCGCCAATCTGCTGAGCCTCGAGAAACTCGGCATGCCGCCGAATCTTCTGGATCGCTTCTACCGCATGATCGAGCGACCATCCGGCATGGTCCTGGTGACCGGGCCAACCGGCAGCGGTAAGACGACCACGCTTTATTCCGCGCTGAATTACGTCAACAAGCCGTCGACGAAGATCATCACGGTCGAAGACCCGGTCGAGTACCGGCTCGCGCGCATCAACCAGGTGCAGGTGCACACGCGCATCGGCCTCGATTTCGGCCGCGTGCTGCGCACCGCGCTGCGCCAGGACCCTGACATCATACTGGTAGGCGAGATGCGGGATCGCGAAACCGTGGATATCGGCCTGCGCGCCGCAATGACGGGCCACCTGGTGTTCTCGACGCTGCATACCGTCAGCGCGGTCGCGACGGCGAATCGCCTGCTCGACATGGGTGCACCCGGCTACCTGATCGGCGCGGCGCTGCAGGGCATCGTTGCGCAGCGGCTGGTGCGTCGTGTCTGCGAGAGCTGCGCCGAACCCCTGGAGCTTTCTCCCGGCCAAAGCACCTGGCTGCACGCGCAGCTTGGCGGCAAGCGCGCCGGTGATGCGACGTTCGTGCAGGGTCGCGGCTGCAACTACTGTCAGCTCACCGGGTACCGCGGTCGCATCGGCGTGTACGAACTCCTTGAAATGGACGCCGGCCTGACCGACGCATTGCGCCGGGAGGACCTCAGTGAGTTCGTGAGGCTGGCGGCCGACAAGAACAGCTACGTACCGCTGGTGAACTGCGCGCTGGACTACGCCATCTCCGGCATCACCTCGCTTGAGGAAGTACTGCGCGTCGCCGGCGGCGTGGATGCGGACGATATCGCCGAACCGGGCGATACGGGACCGTCGACGGACGGCGTCGATGGCTGAGTTTACCTACAGGGGTCGCTCCGCCAGCGGCGCGCTCGTGACCGGCAAACTCGCCGGCAAGTCGGCCGATGCCGTGGCGGGTCGACTGATCAGCATAGGCGTTACGCCGGTCGAAATTCGCGACCTCGCGAACGCCACCGGCATTTCGCTCGCGGACCTCAACAAGCGGCTCGGCGGTGGAAAACCCGCGACCAAGGACCTGGTGCTGTTTTGTCGGCAGATGCACACGATCACCCGCACCGGCCTGCCCTTGTTGAAAGGCCTGAACGGGCTGATGGAGACGACGCACAACGAGGTGTTAAAAGAGGCCCTGGTCGACGTTATCGCGAACCTCGAGTCGGGGCGGGAACTTGCCGCGTCGCTCAGGGGACACCCCGGGATATTCTCGTCACTGTTTATCAATCTCGTCGAAATCGGCGAAGCAACCGGCACGCTGGATATCGCGTTTCAGCGCCTGTACGAATACCTGAGCATGGACCAGGAAGTGCGCGACCGGGTGAAGGCTGCGGTGCGCTATCCGATTATCGTGCTGATTGCCGTCGCGATTGCGTTATCGATCATCACCGTTTTCGTCATACCGAATTTCGCACCCATCTTCCGCGCGCTGGGCGACAACATACCGCTGCCTACGCGAATCATCATGGGTGTCTCCAATATCGCGATCAATTACTGGCCACATATTCTCGGCTCAATTGTCGTCGGCGCCCTGGCGATTTCACATTACATCAAGACGGAGTCCGGTCGCCTGCGCTGGGACCGGACCAAGCTCCGCCTGCCGGTAATCGGCATCATCGTGAAGAACGCCGCGATGTCACGTGTCACACGCTCCCTGGCCATTTCGATCAGCGCCGGGCTGCCGATCAACCAGACGCTTCGCACCGTCTCGGCGTCGATCGGCAACGCATGGCTCGGCGAGAAAATGGCTGCGCTCAGCGCGGACATCGAACGCGGCGAATCCCTGTCCAGGACGGCCGCGGACAGCGGCCTGTTCACACCGCTGATCCTGCAGATGATTGCGCTTGGCGAGGAGACCGGCGCCCTTCCCGAGTTGCTGGACGAGTCGGCCGACTACTACAAGCGAGAGGTCGACTACGACCTCGAGAATCTCAGCGCAGCGCTGGAGCCCATCCTGATCGTTACCGTGGGCGCCGTCGTGCTGGTGCTTGCGCTCGGCGTGTTCTTGCCGATGTGGGACATGGTCGCAAGGGCCAAGGCCGGTTAGCGATGCAAGCAAGGATTCGCACAGGCGTTCGTTACCGGCCTGCGACGCGCGGCTTCTCGCTGCTGGAACTCGTGGTCGTGATCGCGCTGATCGGCACCCTGGTGGCTGTTGCGATAGACCGGCTGTTGCCCTACATCGATGAGGCCGAGCGCGTTGCCGTGCTGCGCGTGGAGGGCCAGCTTCGTAGCAGCCTGATGATGGAAGCCGCACAACGCATCGTACGCGGCCAGTCCGCCAGCATCTCGGCGCTGGAGGGCGAAAATCCGGTCAAGTTTTTGCTGGAACCGCCGAAAAACTATGTAGGCGAACGATTGCAGCAAGAAATCCGTGAGTCGCCGACACGGCGCTGGTACTACGAGAAAGACGGGCAGCGACTGGTTTACAGGCTGGGAGAGCCCTTCGGGATTCCGGCTCGCGATGAGCCACGGGAGGACCCGGCTTTTCAGGTACGAGTTGCCTTTGCCGATAACAACGGCAACGGCGTATTCGAGGCGCATCGCGAGGAGCTATATGGCGTGCGCCTGCAACGAGTGGCGGGTGCGAAATGGCTTTCAGGCATCACCGAGGAAGCGCATTGACACCACGTTTGGGAGTTCTGGCAGTTTCGCCAGTTTTATTTACGAAAGATGAAAACCTG
>JBFELT010000021.1:0-25511 GCA_041552015.1 Woeseiaceae bacterium | reverse complement strand
TGCAGCTTGGCACCGTTTGTTAAATAATGCGCCTGCAGTTTTACCCACAAAGGAACTTTCCAAAATGAAAAAGACCGCATTAAGAGCAAGCGCACTTGCGCTTTTTGTAGCAATGGCCGCCGGTTGCGCCACGACCGGGCTCGATGATGTCAAGGCAACAGCTGAACGCGCCGCTGCTGACGCTGCTGCTGCAGCTTCTGCTGCTGAAGCTGCTCGCGCAGCTGCCGATCGCGCTTCCAAGGCAGCATCCGCTGCACAGAGCACGGCTGATCGCGCAATGTCTGCCGCAACAGCATCACAAGCCTGCTGCGACGCTAATAAGGCAAGTATGGAACGCATGTTCCAGAAGTCGATGTCCAAATAAAATCGCACTATTTAGTAGCGCTAGACTACTACAACACGTTTATTCAGACGCCGCGCTTGTCGCGGCGTTTTTTATGCGGATGCCTACCGCCTCCGGGATCCCGTCGGAGCGCTCGACCAGCAACTCGATCAGATCCCAGTCCAGCTGCCCGGCATGCTCCGAGGTCACGCGAACGAACTGCTCGGTCACCTGCGTCAGCGGGTCCGTGCTCACCGTATCCGGCTCGGGTAATTCGATGTCCGCGTCCAGTTTCTCGATTTGCCTGAGCGACGCATCGCGCAACGGCTGCGACGACTCGAGCACAGGATGAACCTCGGCAACCAGCGTTTCACCCTCCCAGCCCAGCTTCACCGGTGCGTTGATAATTCGCACCTTGGTATTGACACGCAGCTGTTGAAACAGGAACTCGATGTCTTCCGGGAACATCCGTATGCAACCGTGCGACACTCGCATTCCGACGCCCGCGGGCCTGTTGGTACCGTGAATCAGGTAACCGGGAAGCGCCAGGCGCATCTTCCTGGATCCCAATGGATTGTTCGGGCCCGGCGGTACAACGCGGGGTAACGGATCGCCATTGGCGGCATGTTCGTCACGCACCGATTGTGGCGGATACCAGGCCGGGTTCTTCTCCATCGCCACAATGCTGGTGACGCCAAGCGGCGTCTCCCAGTCCATGCGTCCGATGCTGATTGGAAAGGAATACACCAGGCTCGGCTGGCCGTCCCTGGGCGGCGGGAAATAATACATACGGTATTCCGCGAGGTTGAGCACCAGCCCTTCGCGCGGACCGGGCGGTAGTACGAAGCGCGTCGGCAATACGATCTCGGTACCCTCGCCCGGCACCCAGATATTCACACCGGGATTCGCGCGTACGATATCCTGGTAGCCGAGGCCGTGGCGCCTGGCAATATCGACGAGCGTATCGTCATGACGTGCCGTAACGGTCGATACGGCGCCGATGACATCGAATCCCCCGGGCGGCAGCTCGTAGACTTCGGATCGCGTCGCCGTACTCGCCAGCAGGCAGGAAACAATCAATAAGACAGGGCGAATCATCACTGGCCTTTTTCGTCTGCCTCGACCACCTCGATTTCACACTCGGCGGCGGCGAGCCATTCCTGCATCGCCCGGCTCTCCAGCAAGCGATGCGGATAAAACATGGCCGATTCCGGCAGATTGATGCCGTAGGTTCGAAACCGCAGGACGACCGGCGCGTACATCGCGTCGGCAATCGAGAAGTCGCCGAATAGCCAGCCACCCCTGTCGCCGAAGTTGCGATGGCACTCGCACCAGATTTGAATAACGCGATCGATGTCGTTCCCGAGCTCATCCGGAAGCGGTACCTTGCGGCCCATCGCGCGGCAATTCATGGGCATGCACTCCCTGAGATGATGGAATCCGGAATGCATTTCGGCCGAAACAGACCGAGCGATCGCGCGCTCGTCCGGATCCTTGGGCCATAGCTGTTTTTCCGGCCAGCGTTCGGCGACCGTTTCCGCGATCGCCATCGTATCCCAGACCGTCAGATCGCCGAGCCTGAGCACGGGCACGCGCCCTGCCTTCGAAAAAGACGCGATTTCCTCGGCGAAGGTATCGGTATCGAGCAGGATCCTGTGCTCGTCGAATTCGATACCGGCTTCCCGGAGCAACAGCCACGAGCGTAATGACCAGGAAGAGTAATTCTTGTTACCAATTATCAGTTGCGGTTTCATTGATCGGGTCCCGGTTGCCTGCCCCTATGGTAAACCATCACACATTGACCATCATAGCGAGTTGCCGGTAGCCTGTTGTCATGGGCATGAAAATATCGTTCGAGCTGACGGACAGGGACCTGCGCTTTTTCAGGAAGGCGCTCCGACTGTCTCGCGAAGCAGTCCGCGACGCAGAAGAGCCCGAGATCATCGAAGCGATTCGTGATGTGCTCGAAACCATTCGCCAGAGTCAACCCTTGCCCGACTTCGTCGGCAAGCGCATTCCGCAGCTCGAATCGTTGATCTCGATGCTCACCGATGATGACTGGCAGCTGCCGGAAATCGATCGCGAACGCCTGCTGGCCACGTTCGTCTATTTTGCAGACCCGGAAGACATCCTTCCGGACGACATACCCGTTATCGGTTATCTGGATGACGTCATTATTATTGAACTGGTCGTGCTCGAGTTGAAGCATGTTCGCGAGGCCTACGATGACTTCTGTGCTTTTCGGGACGACTTCGATCGTAAGCAAGGCAGCAAGGTGGATCCTGTCATTCGCCGCGATCGACTGGATCGGCGGCGGCAGCAGCTGCATCAGCGCATGCGGCGCCGCTCGGCACGCCAGGCAAAAAGCAAGCTCTGGTAGCTGGTCAACGGGCTCCGATCCAACTTGTCGGAATCTGCCGATCGATCAGAGACGCATCAAAACGGAGCCCCAGGTAAAGCCACCGCCGAACGCTTCCATCAGTATCAGCTGACCCTTCCTGACTCTTCCGTCACGGATCCCCACATCCAGCGCCATCGGTACGGATGCCGCCGATGTATTGCCGTGATCCTGGACCGTGAGTATCACCTTCTCCATCGGCAGATCGAGACGTTTGGCCGTTGCCTGAATGATGCGGATATTCGCCTGGTGTGGAATCAGCCAGTCGAGTTCGTTCTGGTGCACGCCGGCCTTTTCGAGCGTCTCCGTCGCAATGCCTCCGAGAGTCTTGACTGCGACCTTGAATACTTCGCTGCCCGTCATCTGTATCGCCGCTTCGTCCGTTCCCGCCTTGGCCAGTTGATTCGAAGCACCAACCGGGTAATAGAGCAGGTCCTTGTACTGACCGTCTGCACCGAGATGACACGACAGGATGCCGGCCTCGTCAGAGGGCTTCACGATGACCGCACCCGCGCCGTCGCCGAACAGCACGCAGGTGTTGCGGTCCTTCCAGTCCATCAGCTTGGTGATGCATTCGGCGCCCATCACCAGTGCGCATTTTGCGTCACCCAGGCGAACGAACTTGTCGGCCATCGTCAGTGCATAAATAAAACCGGTGCATGCCGCCTCGAGACTGAATGCCGGACATGGCGGGATACCCAGTCGATGCTGGATCAGCGTCGAAACATTCGGAAAAATCAGGTCCGGTGACGTCGTGCCGGTAATAACAAGATCAATCTCGGAGACGTCGACACCGGCGTCCTCGATGGCCTTTTTCGCCGCTTCGACACACATGTCCGACGTCGTCTGATCCTCGGCAACCACGTGCCGGCGTTCAACGCCGGTACGGGTGCGTATCCATTCGTCCGTCGTATCAACGATCTTCTCCAGATCGAAATTCGTCATGATACGTTCCGGCAGGTAGCGGCCCGTCCCAACGATACGTGAATACGTCATGCGGTTTCCTCTTGCAGCAGCACGCCGATCTGTTGCGGCAACTGGTTGCGAACCTCAACGACTGCGTTATCGATAGCATGCTGAAACGCATGGGCATCCGCGCTGCCGTGGCTCTTGATAACGATACCATCTAGCCCAACCAGAGTCGCACCATTGTAGTTGCGGGAATCCATTTCTATCGCAAGTCTGCGTAACACGGAGCCTGCGAGAAGTGCCTGCAGCTTTGCCAGCCAGTTCCTGGTAAAGGCGCGCCGCAAATAATGCGTGGCCAGCCCGACCGTGCCCTCCATCGTCTTCAGAGCGACGTTGCCGGTGAATCCATCGGTGACGACGACGTCGGCCTTGCCGGCGAACAGATCACTGCCCTCGATGAAACCGACATAGTTCAGCGTGCTGTCATTCAGCTTCGCGGCAGCCTCCCTGATCGTATCGTGACCCTTCGTGTCTTCCGCGCCGATGTTGAGCAGCGCTACCCTGGGCCTTTCGATGCCGAGAATGTCAGAGGAAACGATAGACCCCATGACGGCATACTGAAACAGGTGGTCGGCGCCACCCTGGGTATTGGCGCCGAGGTCGAGCATGTGCAGCGATCCGCCGATCGCCGGAAGCTCCGCAATAATCGCAGGTCGATCGATTCCCGGAAGCATCTTCAGGACAAACTTCGCGGTCGCCATGAGCGCGCCTGTGTTGCCGGCGCTGACGCAGGCATCGGCCTCGCCGGCCTTTACCAGGTCGATGGCGACACGCATCGAGGAGTCTTTCTTCTTGCGCAGCGCTTCGACCGGAGCCTCTGACATACTCACGACTTCGCTCGCATGGCGGATATGCAGTCTTGGCTCGGAGCCGATGAGTCTTGCGACGAGCGCACCCAGTTCGCGCTCGTCTCCGACCAGAATGAGATCGAGGTTCGCGTATTTTTTCAGGGAACTGGCGGCGGCGCGCACAACGACCTCGGGGCCGAGGTCGCCGCTCATTGCATCGAGAGAGATTGTTGAGTGTGAACCCACCGTTCGAAAGGCCGGATCAGCGCCGGCCGATCACGGGATACGCTTACTCTTCGTCGTCGGGCTCAGGACGTGCGACAACCTGCTTGCCGCGGTAAAAACCGTCGGGCGTGACGCGGTGGCGCAAGTGCGTTTCACCGGACGTCGGATCTACCGACAGCGCGGGCTTCTTCAGCTTGTCGTGCGAGCGCCGCATACCGCGCGTTGAGGGGGTCCTGCGACTCTTTTGAACAGCCATACCTTTCTCCTGCCCGACCTTGGTTTGGCGGGCGCTATTGATCCCGTGTCATCTGCGCACGCAGCGCAGCAAACGGTCTTGTCCTATCGTCCTGTTGATCGGGCGCGGGCGACAGCTTCGAACACGACGCCAGATCAACATGCATAGCCGACAATGGCAGCGCCATGATCAGCAGTTCCTCCACGATTTCGATCGGCCGAAGCGTGCTCTGCTCCAGCTCCCAGACCTCGTGGTCCTCATACCCGTTTGCCGCCCCTTCGAGCTCCAGCAGCAACAAATCTGCCTCAGTCTCGATGGAAAGCCTGAACAGCTTGAGACAGCGCTGGCAGACCGCGTCCAGCGTTGCCGCCAGCCTGCAGCGTACCCGCGGCAGCTCGCCCCGCGCGTCGGCAAACCCGAATTCCAGCGATCCGACAATTGGCGAATCGCGCCATTGGCCCGGTATTCTGGTGGGCTCCAGCGCAGCCAGGTCCGCCTCAACGATCGCCGAAAGGCGCTCAAAACCGCCAACTTTTTCAGCTATTTCAATAACTTGCCCGGCCGCCGCCCATTCGGCCGCGGTACGGCGATCTCGCAGCAGATTAGCCATGGCGCGCGCATGATAAGGACCAGAGTGGCCACTGTCAAAGCGATTGAGCTCCGCGGTGGCGCGGAAATACTAGCAGTCGGCCACAAACCCGGTAATATTCTTAGCAACTTACTTAAGGTTCTGATTTATTTATGCAAAATCCATCCGCCCCGGCAATCGTGCTGGCATCTTCGTCGCAGTATCGACGCGGTCTGCTGGAGCGCTTTCTGGACCAGTACGAGACGGTGTCCCCGGATATCGATGAACGCAACGAATTGGGACTCGAGCCGGCGGACCTCGCCCGCCACCTGGCAAGGAAGAAGGCCGAAGCCGTCGCCGTTAAAGCGCGCGACGCGCTGGTGATCGGGGCCGACCAGCTCGCCGTCCTGAACGGAACAGTACTGGGCAAGCCGGGCGATCACCAGAAGGCCGTCGAGCAGCTGCTGGCGGCATCAGGTCATGTCGTTACCTTTCTGACGGCTGTCTGCATCCTGGACCCGGTCAATCGAACGCGATTCGAGCACACTGACAAGACCACGGTCCGGTTTCGCGAATTCGATCGCCGGCTTGCGGAGTCGTACCTGCGCCTGGACAAGCCCTACGATTGCGCCGGCAGCTTCAAGCTGGAGGGAGCCGCCTTCGTGCTGTTCGAGTCGGTCACGACGGACGATCCGACCGCCTTGATCGGATTACCCATGATCTGGGTCGCGGACCGGCTGCTGCAGCTGGGCTATCTGTCAACCTGAGTGATTATTTCTGCCGCCGTCGCTGCTGCTGCGCCTCTTTGACCCCGACGGCAAGAAATTGCTCGAGATCATCCGCCAGGGGTGCCGTGAAGTGAAGATCGTTACCCCTCTCGCCCACGAAGGCGATCGATTGCGCGTGCAAGAAAAGGCGCCGAAGTCCCAGCCGGCTCGCCAGCTGGTTGGCCTCCGCATCCCCGTAGCGCTCGTCGCCCACGATCGGGTGGCCCGTATGCTGCAAGTGCACACGTATCTGGTGCGTCCTGCCCGTCGCGGGCGAGCAGCGCAGCAGGCTGTAGATACCATAGGTTCGTGACAGGCTGACCAGCGTCTGGGCCGTCTTGCCGTGTTCGCTGACGATCACATGGCGCTCGCCACCGCGCCGATTCTGCACCTGCAGCGGCACATCGATGAGTTGCTCGCCGTATTGCCAGTCACCGACGACCAGCGCCAGGTAATTCTTTTCGACCTGCCCTGCCCGGAAAAGCGCGTGCAGCTCGCGCAGCGCACTGCGCCTCTTGGCGAGAACCAGGCAGCCGGACGTCTCTCGATCGATGCGGTGGACCAGCGACAAGTCCGCGAGATCTCCCCTCGCATGACGCAAGAGCTCGATCACGCCAAAGCTGATGCCGCTGCCACCGTGCACGGCCATGCCGGTCGGTTTGTCGATCACCAGCAGTCGCTTGTCTTCGTAAAGCACGTGCTCCAGCAGGGACTTGGCCAGCTTCTGCGGCGGCGGTGCCGCCCCCGTACGCACTCTCGCGGGCGGCACCCGGACCTCGTCTCCCTCGACGAGCTTGTACTCCGCCTTCACCCTGCCGCCGTTGACGCGAACCTCTCCCCGCCGAAGCAGGCGATATATTCGCCCTTTCGGCACCCCCGGCAGCTCGTTTCTCAGGAAATTGTCGATGCGCTGCCCCGCCCGCTCTGCATCGACCGTGACCTTGCGAACGCCGATCCGTTGCGTATCGGCGTCATCCTTGGACTTTTCTTGCATGATCAATAACTTGAAGTCGGGTTCGGGTATGCTATATTACCGCCCTGAGTCTTCCCGGGATACCAGTCCGAAAAGCCTCACAATCCGGGCGGTACCCGATCGTGGACCCACCGCCTACAGTTTCCACCCGCAGTAACTACCCTACTGGATCGTAGCTGCTGCGAACTATTGTGGTTTCGCCGTTTGCGGAGCCGAATTTCAGATGGCAGCGAGTGCGGATTCCGGCTGGCGCCAGAGCGGCAAAGCCGCAGGGAATTCATGCTGATTTTTTCATGGGTACTGACCCTCCTTGGTCTAACCCAAATTGAAATTGCGAGTGACTTCGACGGTGCGTCCCCGCACCGGCTTTCTGTGCGTGACCTCCCCTGCGCCCGCCCGGCGGCGCTACGTCCCGATTTGCTGCCCTGCAACACACTTCAAGTAGGGCACTATGAAAAGAATGCTGATCAACGCAACTCAGGAAGAAGAGTTGCGCATGGCCATGGTCGATGGCCAGCGTATTTACGACCTCAATATCGAGGCGCCGTCTAGCGAAAGAAAGAAAGCCAACATATACAAGGGCAAGATCACGCGCATCGAGCCCAGTCTCGAAGCCGCATTTGTCGACTACGGCGCGAGTCGCCACGGCTTCTTGCCGCTGAAAGAAATTTCCAGCGAGTACTTCGTCAAGGACAGCAAGTCCGGCGGTAAACCCAACATCAAGGATGTTCTGAAAGAAGGTCAGGACATCGTCGTACAGGTCGACAAGGAAGAACGCGGCAACAAGGGCGCGGCTTTGACCACGTTCGTCAGTCTCGCCGGTCGTTTCATCGTGTTGAAACCGAACAAGGACCGATCTGGCGGCGTGTCGCGACGAATCGTCGGCGACGACCGTGACCTGGCGCGAAAATCACTGAACGAAATTGTCGTGCCCGAGGGCATGAGCGTCATTCTGCGCACAGCGGGAATCGACCGAAGTGCCGAAGAACTCGCCTGGGACCTTGAGAACCTGCTGACGGTATGGACAGCAATTCTCAACGTTGTGCTCGAGCGACCCTCGCCGTTTCTTATCTACCGGGAAAGCGACTCGGTCGTGCGAGCCCTGCGCGATTACCTGACGAGTGAAATAGGCGAAATCCTCATCGACGACGAGGCGACCTATAACGAGGCGCGCGAGTTCGTCGAACAGGTCATGCCGCAGAACCTGAAGAAACTGAAACACTACGTTGACCCGGTTCCCCTGTTTACCCGTTTCCAGATCGAGACGCAGATTGAATCGGCGTTCGCGCATTCGGTCAATCTGCCAGCCGGCGGCAGTATCGTTATCGACCACACGGAAGCCCTGGTTTCAATCGACGTCAATTCGGCGCGTGCCACCAAAGGTGGCGACATAGAAGCTACGGCATTGAACACCAATCTCGAGGCCGCCGACGAAGTTGCACGACAGCTGCGCATTCGCGACCTGGGCGGACTGGTCGTCATCGACTTTATCGACATGGGCCCGCAGAAACACCAGCGCGAGGTCGAGAATCGACTGCGCGAAGCCGTCAGGCAGGATCGCGCCCGGGTCCAGATCGGCAAGATCAGCCGCTTCGGATTGCTGGAGATGTCGCGCCAGCGGCTGCGGCCATCGATCGGCGAATCGGCTTATCAAACCTGTCCGCGATGCAGCGGCTTCGGCACCATACGAAGCGTCGAGTCACTCGCGCTCGCGATCTTGCGCATCATTGGAGAAGAAGCACGCAAAGAACGTACCTCCAAGGTAATCGCGCAGTTGCCGGTCGAAGTTGCAACCTACTTACTCAACGAAAAACGCAAATGGGTGCAAAGCCTCGAGGCCCGCAATGACACCCAGGTTGTGCTGGTCGCAAACTCCGGGCTCGAGACGCCGCACTATGAAGTTCGGCGTGTCCGTGACGACCAGACGGATCTCGCCGAGAACTCCGGCGTCAGCTACGAACTTTCACATCAGCTCGTCGAACCCGAGTCACCTCAGGCAATACTGGCACGCAAGGCGATCGAACAGCCCGTTGTCGCCACGTTGAAGCCGACGACGACGGCGCCAAAACCCCAGAAGGCCCAGGAGACTCCGACCCCTCGCAAGGGATTCTGGGCCACCGTGATGTCGTACTTCTCCGCAGACGGCAAGGAAGAGGCAGAACAGGGTCGAGGCCGCAGCGGGCAGAGCAGCAGCGCGCGGCACTCGCAGCAATCGCGTCGTCGCAGTGCGGGCGATACCCGCAAGACGTCCGCCAAGCGCGGTCCACAGCGCAAGAAGACGACGAAGAAAACGGCCACCAAGAAGGCGGCTACCAAGAAGTCCGGCGACAAGAAGACACCTCGAAAGAAAGCCGCTTCCAAGAAAACCGCCGCGAAGAAACAGGCGACGGACGACACCAGGGATACGTCGGCACAAACCAGTCCGCAGCAGGATTCGGCAGACACATCGGGCAATGAGCCGAAGCGCTCCCGCAGTCGTCGCAGTCGCGGCGGCCGACGCCGGCGTCGTCCGGCGGATAAGCCCGAACAGGCCGCGGATGCGCAGGCGGCGACAGACCAGGCTGCCAGGCCAGAGCAGGCGACAGCGAAATCTGCCGACCAGTCAGCTGTGACCCGAACACCGAAACAGGATTCGGCCCCACCGCGAGCGAGAACCGATGACGAGCGCGCCCGCGCTTCAGAAAAGGCCGCGAGCGCCACGCCGAGAGACAAGGTCGCCACGACCCAGGTCACGACCGACGCCCCGAAACCAGCTGCCTCCGACAGTGCGCCACCAGCACAGTTGGCAAAGCCAGCCGAAAAACCGGCCGAGCCCGCCACCAGGGCCGAAACGCCCGCCCCGTCGCAGCCCGTGCGGAAGCCTGCGAAGGAACGCACTGCCGCGGCAGCACCGAAGCCGGCGTCCGACGGTAACGGCGCGTCGGCGAAGCCCCGACTGCTGCCCTGGGACGTTCAGCCCGACGCCGATAGCAAAGCCTCGCCGGCAGCGAAACCGGATCCAAAACCGGATTCGTCAGCCGCTCCCGCCGTCAGCAAGCCAGAGGCGGCAGCGCCTCGACCGGCCAAGGCGGACAGCAAACCGGCGGAACCGGCTCAGGACTAGCCCGGATATGTCACCCGTTGGCGCGTGAGATCGGTCAAGGATTTGTTTGACTGAGAAATTTTCCGAGCGAGCGGAATAACGGTGTCTATTGCCGAGTGAGGAAAATTCCTCAGGCAAGCAAAGACTCAGCGAGAGCGCGGCATACGGGTGACATACCCGGGCAAGCGACTTACCTGGAAAGCGTCTCGAGCAATCCTCGGGACGCTTCTTCAACCAGGTCCAGCACACGTTCGAACCCTGCGGCGCCGCCGTAATAAGGGTCGGGAACTTCGCGCTCCGCTGCACCTGAATACTCCAGGAACAATTTCAGTTTGCCGTGAAATTCCGGCGGCGACTGGTCTTTGAGGCGCTCGAGATTGTCGAGATCCATCGCGATAATGTGGTCGAAGTGCTCGAAATCCTGCTCGCTGACGCGCCGGGCACGAAGCTTGCCAAGCATAATCCCGCGTCGCTCGGCGGCTGCTTTCGCACGGTGGTCCGGTGGGTCGCCGACGTGATAGGCATGCGTTCCCGCCGAGTCGATGACAATCCGGTCGCCCATCCCGGCCTGCTCCACGTAGTGGCGGAAAACGCCCTCCGCGGTTGGTGAGCGGCAGATGTTGCCCATACAGACGAAAAGCACCGAAATTTTCTCTGTTACCTCAGTCATAACTAACTCTTGTTTATAAGGTCCGCTGGACAGCCAGGATCTTCGACATGGTTCATGACTCGCGATTTTACAGACAATGGAGCATCGCGTAAGTCGAATGGAAACCGGATTCGGGCCGGCCGCGGCGCGGCGTCAGCGATCCGATTGATCCGGGGACGATTCGCACCGGGCTGGCCCTTCCCTGTCGTTTTCGCCGCCGTTCAGGCAGTCGTCGACCCCGGCACGATTCGCGTACAGAACCACCGCCCAGACCGCGAAAAGAAGTAGCGTGACAGCGAACAGAAAACCGAGAACGACCGTCAGTTTTCGATCCCAGACCGAAGTCCCCTGTTTGTCATAGCGCGAAAACATGGGGTCTCGGTAACAGGAAAGAAGAAGCAGGTCCTGCCTGTTGCACTACATGTGCTTCAGCATCGTGATCGTGCGCCGGGCGCGCGAGCGACGCAGGTCGTCCAGGCTTTGCATCGTCACCGTGTCCGTCGCCTTGATGGCTTCGTCCATCTTGGGGGTGATGGCCGGCGCGTTTTCGATCTTCAGCCGATGTCGTCCAAGTGCGATGATGTCGTTGCTCTTGATGACGGATTTCGCAACGATGCGGGAGTTGACCGTGGTACCGTTGGTACTGTTCAGATCGGCCAGTATGATGGCGTTTCCAAACACCTGCAGCATTGCGTGCATCTTGCTGACATAGCTGTCCTCAATAACGATATCGGCTGTGTCCGCACGCCCGATGACGTACTGACGCTCTGTCAGTTCATACTCCGCCACGGTCGCGCCGTCGTAACTGACAATAACGCGAGGGGCCGGTCGATCCGGCTGTGGCTCTGTCATGCTTTCCACGGCCTCGATCGCCCGCTCGTTCAGCGCACCCGGCCAGCCTCGCGACGTCTCATGCAGTTGCTCACATACATCCACGGGAAAGACTTTGTCGCCGCGCTCGCCGCCGGCGGCAATCAGTCGTGTGCGCAGGTAGATCATCGTCTCCTGTTCCGTCAGCGGATTGAGCGAGTAAGTTGCCGGATTGCGTCGCGCGAGGCTGCGCATGCCATCCTGCCTGGGCAGGGACGACAATCCCTCCTTGCCGCTCAGAACGATGCGTAACGCATAGTTGCCCCGGGTTTCCAGCGCCGCGACCCAGTTCAGCAGCCGCAGCGCGCTCGACGTTGCGTGGTCGGCATTGTCGATAATCAACAATGGAGAGTTTGCAGCACGCGTCTGCTGCGTCACGAAACTATTGAGCTTCTGCAGAAGCTGCTCGTCAGGCTCGGGACCGACCTGCACGCCGAACTGCGACAGCATGTCGATCAGGAATCGGCGCGGCGCCAGGTGAGTCCCCTCGACCAGGGCGACGGAGGCATCACGCGAAGACCAGTCACGCTGTTCTCGCAGAATCGTGCTTTTGCCCGATCCCGTGGGCCCCTGCAGGAATCCGACACCATTGGCCTGGGACAGCGCCGACGACAGAAACCGCAACGCATCCTGATGCGACTCGTAGGCGACGATAAGGCCGGGATCGGCGTGTTCCCCGAATGCCCTGCTGCCCAGTGTGGAGTGCTTTGGTTTCATCGTTGTACTGGATCTTTTCTTTTGCCCGATTATGGCGCTATTGCGTCGTGCGACGTGGCCGAGATTCCATAATATCGTCATTCGCGACGCCATCCTAGCATGCGCCTACCGCAGCGACGGTCGCTCGAGCGTGGCAATCGCGGTACTTCCTGCAGTCGGACCGATGACGATAGACGCGAAGACTGATCGTTCCAAGGCTGACCTCGCAGACCCCGGAGTCGCTTGCGTCGCCGGCGGCGCCTGTCTTTTCAAACGGTAGCGCTGTTGCCTCCCTGAGGCTCACTCGATGGCGCCGGAATATACTGCCTCGTACATTTGCCTGAGCCCCGCTGCGCGAAACTTCGGCGGACAGTTATCCGTGTCGTCCACGGCGTCGACGCGACTCAGCTCCGGCCACAGCTCGGACATCGCCGCCTCGCTTATCGAGTACGGCGGTCCGCTGGCGACCGACTGGTCATACTCCACGGTAACAACCAGTCCGGCGGCATCGGGAGCCAGCAGCGATCGCGTATGGCGCACGTAGGATTCGCGCAGGTCCGGTGCGATTGCGACCAGCGCTCCGCGATCATAGTAGCCGCTGAACGCTGCCTCGGAAAAGCTGAAGTAATCGCCACAGTAAATCGTGATCCGCCTGTCTCTTGCGGCATACGCAGTCAGCTCGCCGGCGACGATGTCGAATGCCAATGCGTTTTCCTCGAAGAAAGCCGCGACCGCAATCTCGGAAAGTTCAACGCCGACCACTTCGTTGCCTCGCTGCTCGAGCCAGACCAGGTCCTGCGACTTGCCGCACAGCGGAACGAGCACCCGCTCGCCCGAGGCGTGCCAGTGCCTTTGCAGGCTCCTGTTGCCCCCGGTCTCATGCCAGCCGGTCCTGCCTTCCTGCCATCGCTGCAGCCAGTCATGCTTCATGGAAATCACGGCTCCGCTCGTTGAGCAGTGCCGCGGCAGCGGCGAGAACCTCGCCGCAGTCCGCATCGAGTCTCAGCGCGGCAATGTCATCGGCGCGAGTCCTGCCCTTGTTGACGATCGCTATCGGCTTTTGTTGAACAGCCGCCTCGCGGGCAAATCGAAAACCCGAGAACAACATCAATGACGAGCCGACTACCAGCAAGGCATCTGCGCGCCTCACGGCCGATAACGCGTCGTCGACACGGTTTCGTGGCACTGTCTCGCCAAACATGACAACGTCCGGTTTCACGATGCCGCCGCAAGCCCGACATCCGGGGACACTGAAATCGGCATGACCCCTGTCGCCGAGTTCGGCGTCGCCGTCCGGCTTGTAACGGAATACCTCGGCATGCCAGCCGCGGTTGGCGTCTTTCAGCGCCTGCTGGTATTCAGGGCGGCCGCTGGTCCGATCGCAGTCAAGGCAGCGTACCTTGCCGAGATCGCCGTGCAGGTCGATGACTGATCGACTGCCGGCGGCGCTGTGCAGGCGGTCGACATTTTGCGTAATCAGGGTATCGATCTTGCCGCTGGTCTCCAGGTCCGCGAGCGCGAAGTGCGCCGCGTTCGGACGGGCCCGGGAAAAGCGTTGCCATCCAACATAACTCCGCGCCCAGTAGCGTTTTCGCATGTCCGGGCTCCTGACGAAGTCCGGGAACTGGATCGGCTGCGCATGCTTCCATTCGCCGTTCCTGTCGCGGTAGTCCGGGATACCGGACGAGGTACTGACGCCCGCGCCGCTGACGACAGCGAGCGATCCGTGCCTGGAGAAGAAATCCGCCAGCTGTGTGCCGTGTCGGTCCATGCCGGCATTGCAGCATCGCTGCCCGACCGCCGTCAATGCGGCCGACCCAAGCCGGTGAAACTGCCGGGAGAGAAGCCCAGGGAGCTCAGGCCGTTATGTCGCCTTCTTGAGCGTGCGAAGCAAGTTGCCAACGCAGGAGAAGTGGCATAGGCTTCCATGAACTAGCGGTTTGTACCTATACATTTTGCAGGGGGAGTAAGAATGTCCAGAACCACCGGATGCCGGGGTATTCTCGGTTTGGTTGCGGCCACGCTCGTAACGCCCGTCGTCGCTCAGGACGACATTTCATTCATGGAAGAAATCGTCGTCACCTCGACGAAACGCCAGCAGACCTTGCAGGAAGTCCCGGTCGCCGTTTCGGTGGTCCAGGCGGACGATCTCAAGCAGTCGCAGGTAATGGACGTCAAGGACCTGCAGTTCCTGGTGCCGTCGCTGCGGATCACCCAGCTGCAGTCCAGCGGCAACACCAACTTCATCATCCGCGGTTTCGGCAACGGCGCCAACAACGCCGGCATCGAGCCGTCCGTCGGCGTGTTCATCGATGGCGTGTATCGTTCACGATCGGCGGCGGCGCTCAATGACCTGCCGAACCTCGAACGCATCGAGGTTCTGCGCGGCCCACAAAGCACGCTGTTCGGAAAGAACGCCTCGGCCGGCGTGATCAGCGTCGTCACGGGCAAACCGAGCCTCGACGAAGTCAGCGGCTCGGCCTCGCTCACGCTGGGAGACTACAGCCAGGTTATCGTCAGGGGCGACGTCGGTGGTCCGTTGTCGGACACCGTTGGCTTCAGCCTGTCGGGCAGCTACAACCAGCGTGACGGTTACTACGACAACCTCGCCGGTGGCGATGCCCTCGGCGAGCTGAATCGCTACGGCGTTCGTGGCCAGCTGCTGTTCGTTCCCTCGGACGCCCTCGAGATTCGCCTTATTGCGGACTATTCCGATCTTGACGAAGCCTGCTGCGGCGTTGCCAACCTGCAGAATGGCCTGACCGGTGGAATCATCCAGGCAATCGGCGGCAATCTCGTGCCGAACAGTCCCTTTGCCTACCAGGGCTACTACGACTTCACGCCAGCCAACCAGTTCGAGAGCAGCGGCGTGTCAGGGCAGTTCGACTACGACATCAACGACATGATGACGCTCACGTCCATCACCTCGTTTCGCAACCTGAAGCGCTTCGAGAACGGCGACGTTGACTTCACCAGCGCGGCATTGATCGATCCCTCAACCGGAAACCTGACCGACGTCGACATCGATACAATAACGCAGGAATTTCGACTGGCGGGTTCCACGGAGAGACTGGACTGGATGGTGGGCACGTTCATTTTCGACGAGGACATCACGCAGAACACCGGCCTGATCTATGGCACCGGTTTCCGCCCGTACGCCGGTTTTCTGACCACAGCATTGTCCGGCGGCACGCCGGGCGTGGATCCCTCGCCACTGGACGGACTCGAGGCGTCCCTTGGGCTTCCCGCAGGCACCTTCTTTGGCGCCGGCCAGGGTCTCACGGAGCTGTCGACCATGGACAACCAGGCGCTCTCGGGCTTCGCACAGGTTGATATTGCGCTGGGAGACCAGGCGACGCTGACGCTCGGCGCCAACTACACGGACGATGACAAAGACGTCACATTCGACTCCACCCAGACTGACGTCTTCTCGGCGCTCGACATGGTACAGATCGGTTTCGCCGGGCTGTTCCAGGCGCTGACCGGTGGCCAGCCGCCGACGCCCGCCAACTTCGCCATGTTCCCCGCGCAATTTGCGCAGGCACAGGCGCTCAGCGTAGTGCCCTGCACACCGGCGAACGCGCCGCTGTGTAACTCCGCGCTGGCACTTCAGCCACTGCAATTTCTGCCGCCAAACATCGACTACCCGAACGCGGTCGAAGACGGCCAGTCGACCGACGATGACCTGACCTGGACGGTGCGCCTCGCATTCGACGTATCCGATACGACGAATATGTACGTCAGCGCCGCCACGGGCTTCAAGGCCAGTTCGTGGAACCTGTCGCGCGACTCACGACCGTTGGCCCGCGACCTGGGCGCCCTGGGCGCCGCAGGGTTGCTCGTGAATAACCACGGGCCCGGTACGCGATTTGCGGCGCCGGAAGAATCGACCGTATACGAGATCGGCTTGAAAGCTCGCTGGGATACCGTCGCGCTGAATCTTGCGGTCTTCGATCAGGAGATCGACAACTTTCAGTCCAATACCTTTGTCGGTACAGGCTTCGTATTGCTGAATGCCGGCAAGCAGTCGACCACAGGTCTCGAAGCAGATATCCGCTGGGTGCCGACTGATGATTTCGAGGCCACACTCGCCGCGACGCTCCTGGATCCAAAATACGATTCGTTCGCGCAGGCGGCCTGCGTTCCCCCTCCCGGCAGCCCGTCCGCAAACTTCACCTGCGACCTCAGTGGCGCAACGCCGGCGGGTATTCATGAGACCAGCATTACAGCCACCGGCCGATACAGTTTCATGATTGGCAATGTCGCCAGCTTCGTACGCGCCGAATACGTCTACGAGGACGATATCCAGGTAATCGACAACGTGCCCAAGAGCATCGCTTCCCGCGAGGTCAGCACGTTCAATGCCAGCTTCGGTCTCGCATGGGAGAACGGCTTTGAAGCGCTGCTGTGGGGCCGTAACCTTACTAATGACGAGTATCTGTTGAGCGCATTCCCATCAGTAGCTCAAAATGGCAGCTACTCCGGCTATCCGAATCAGCCGCGTACGTTTGGTGTGACGGTGCGCAAGTACTTCGACTGATCTGCGACGGCAGAGATACAAACCAGAGCGGGCCCCGATCGGGGCCCGCTTTGCATTGGGCCACCGACAATGGACGATGAACGGTGGATGATGAACAATAGACGATGATCGATACACGCTTTGTGCGCAGCAATCGAGAGGAGCGAGACACGAAATGAGCAAGACCGTCAAAACCGAAGACCTGCCAGGCCTGGTGGGCACGGAGCTTGAGCCGTCAGACTGGATCGAGATCACCCAGGAACGCGTTAACCAGTTCGCCGATGCAACCAACGATCACCAGTTCATCCACGTGGACCCTGACAAGGCCGCGAAGACGCCTTTTGGCGGCCCCATTGCGCACGGATTCCTGACTCTGTCGCTGCTCTCGTACCTGAACGAGCAGTCGGCCGTCTTTCCGGAGAATCTCGCGCTGGTGATCAACTACGGTTCCGACAAGGTACGATATCTCAAGCCAGTCAGAGTCGGCCAGCGGGTTCGCTCGCGGCAGACGGTGCTTGATATGACGGAAAAGAAGCCGGGGCACTGGCTCATGAAATGTGCCGTGACGGTCGACATCGAGGGCGAAGAAACACCCGCATTGATTGCCGAAATCTTGTCCATGTTGGTGGTCGCGTAGACGACCGCAAGAAGAGGATCCGGAATGACTATCAGACTTGACGGCCAGGTGGCCATCGTAACCGGCGCCGGCCAGGGACTGGGGCGCTGCCACGCGATCGCGCTTGCTGAGCGCGGCGCGCGTGTCGTTGTCAACGACCTGGGTGACGCGAGTGGAAAGTCCGCGCATGCGCAAGCTGTCGTTGCCGAAATCAAGGCAGCCGGCGGCGAAGCGATGAGTCACGGCGCCAATGTGGCCGAGATGACCCAGGTCGACGACATGGTCCGACGGACGATGGCTGCCTGGGGCCGCGTCGATATCCTGATCAACAATGCCGGCATCCTGCGTGACAAGACCTTCGCCAAGATGTCATTGGACGATTTCCGCCTCGTCATCGATGTACATCTGATGGGCAGCGTGAACTGTTGCAAAGCGGTGTGGGACATCATGCGGGAGCAGGCTTATGGCCGCATCGTGTTCACAACCTCGAGTTCGGGACTTTACGGAAACTTCGGTCAGTCGAACTATGGCACCGCCAAGATGGCCATGCTCGGCCTCATGAATACCCTGCACCTTGAAGGCATGAAGAACAACATTCGCGTCAACTGTCTTGCGCCCACCGCGGGTACGGCAATGACGAAGGGGCTGCTTCCCGAGCCGGTGTACGAGTTGCTCTCGCCGCAAGCGGTAAGCCCTGCCATCGTCTTCCTTGCCGGGCCGGACGCCCCGAGTCGCAAGGTGCTCGGCGCCGGCGGTGGCAGTTTCGCCGTCTACAAGGGTTTCGAGACCGAAGGCGTAAACCTGTTACCCGGAAATCTCAGCCCGGAGGGCATCGCGGCCGCATGGGCGACGATCAACGATGAGGCCGGCATGAAGGAATTCACAGGCGGATTCGAGCAGACCGGAAAGTTTGCAAAACAGGGCGCCGAAAAACTGGGGCTCGATCTGTCGGAGTAAGCCCGGGCCAGTCAGGATAGGAAGGAACAACAATGAGACAAGCAGTCATCGTATCGACAGCGCGTACGCCGATAGGCAAGGCCTATCGCGGCGCGTTCAACAACACCGAGGCGCCCACGCTCGGCGGACACGCGGTGAGACACGCGGTGATGCGAGCCGGCATCGACCCGGCGGAAGTCGAAGACGCCATCATGGGCTGTGCCCTGCCGCAGGGAACGCAGGGGCAGAACATCGCGCGCCAGATCGCGCTGGCGGCGGGACTTCCGGTCACGACCGCCGGCATGACCGTCGATCGCCAGTGCTCGTCCGGCATGATGGCGATCGCCCTGGCCGCCAAGACCGTGATTGTCGACAACGTCGATATCATGGTCGGTGGCGGACTCGAGTCGATCAGCCTGGTTCAGAACGAACACCTGAACACTTATCGTGCCGCAGACCCGCGGCTGCTGGCTGTGCACAAGGATGTTTACATGCCGATGATCGATACGGCCGAAGTCGTCGCCGGGCGTTACAAGGTCAGCCGCGAAGCGCAGGACGAATACGCGCTGCAGAGCCAGCGGCGCACGGCTGCCGGACAGGATGCGGGTCGCTTCGACGATGAGATCGTGCCGCTGCCCTCGAGCAAGGGCGTGATGGACAAAGAGACGAAGGAAATCAGCTTCGAAGACATTGTGCTCGAGAAAGACGAAGGCAACCGGCCCTCGACGACACTGGAAGGACTGGCAGGCCTCAAACCCGTGCGGCAAAACGGTTTCATCACGGCCGGCAATGCCAGCCAGCTGTCCGACGGCGCATCCGCCAGCGTCATTATGGAGGCACGCGTCGCCGAGAAACGCGGCCTCGAGCCACTCGGTATCTATCGCGGCACCGCGGTCGCAGGCTGCGAGCCTGACGAGATGGGCATCGGACCGGTCTTCGCCGTTCCCAGGCTGCTGAAACGCCATCAACTGACCATGGACGACGTCGATCTCTGGGAACTCAACGAGGCCTTTGCCGTCCAGGTCATCTACTGTCGCGATCGGCTCGGCATACCCGAGGAAAAACTCAATGTCGACGGCGGGGCAATCTCGATTGGCCACCCCTACGGCATGTCAGGCGCCCGGATGGTCGGTCATGCGCTGATCGAGGGCAAACGACGTGGCGCAAAATACGTTGTTTGCACGATGTGCATCGGTGGCGGTCAGGGCGCGGCCTCCCTGTTCGAGGTGGCCTGATGCGCGCCCTCGTCTGCAATGCCTATGGCCCGCCCGAGTCGCTATGCATCGAAACGCGGGACGACCCGGTTCCCGGCGAGGGCGAGGTTCTCGTCGATGTTGCCGCCGCGGGCATCAACTTTCCGGACGTACTGGCGATTGCCGGCAAGTACCAGGTAAAGACGCCGACTCCTTTCATTCCGGGCAACGAGGCGGCAGGCCTTGTCGCGGCGCTGGGCGCGGGCGTCAGCCAGTACTCGGTGGGTGACAAGGTCATCATCAATACCATGGGCGGCGCTTTTGCCGAGAAGTGCCTTGCGCCGGTGCAGACGACGATGCCGTTGCCGGAGGGCCTGAGCTTCGAGCAGGGGGCCGGTTTCTCGGTCACCTATGGCACGAGCTATCACGCCTTGAAGCAAAGCGCGAGGCTGCAGGCCGGCGAGACGGTACTGGTTCTCGGTGCCGCGGGCGGCGTAGGCATTACGGCCGTCGAGATCGCCAAGGCAATGGGGGCGCGCGTGATTGCCGCCGCCAGCACCGACGAAAAACTCGAATTTGCCGCCGCCGCCGGCGCCGACGAGACTATCAATTACTCGGATGAGCCGCTGAAAGAGCGCGTCAAAGCCCTGACCGACGGGGACGGCGTCGACGTCGTCTACGATCCCGTCGGCGGTGAGCTTGCCGATCAGGCATTTCGGGCGACGGCCTGGCATGGCCGCTACCTGGTCATTGGCTTCGCCTGCGGTGAGATACCGAAATTCCCTGCGAACATCGCGCTTCTGAAGGAAGCCAGCATTGTCGGCGTCTGGTGGGGCACCTGGGCTACGAAGAACCCGGGCCTGCAGATCCGGAACATGACGGAGTTGGCCGAGCTGGTGGCCGCCGGAACGCTGACGCCGCGGGTCAGCGCGTCTTACGCGATGGACGACTACGTGGAGGCATTCCGGGCCATTACCGAAAGGCGCGCGCTCGGCAAGGTCATCCTGAGGGTCCGTTGATGTGTCGGGGTCTTTGCGACACCGTTGTGACGAAATCGACGACTAGTGGGCGTACGGGCAGCGCCGCCAAATCGTTGTAAACTCGGCATTTCAACGATCTGCCACACGCCCAGGAAGGAACCATGCGCTCAACGCCGGACCTGTATGACGATTTTGAGGACATCGCAACGACCTGTTCCGTGCTGTTCTCGGACTTCGGTGCGAAAAAACGATTCTCGGGCAGGATTCGCACCGTAAAGTGCCGCAACGACAACCAGCTGTTCCGGGCGCTGATGGACGAACCGGGCGAAGGCGCCGTCGCCGTCGTCGATGGAAAAGGCTCGACCGAGGTTGCCCTTATCGGCGACATCATCGCGGCCAAGGCGGCGCAGAACGGCTGGTCAGGCGTCGTGATTCTCGGCGCCGTCCGCGACGTGGTCGAGCTCGCCAAGATAGATCTCGGCATCAAGGCACTGGGCGCGAACCCCGCGAAAAGCGTCAAGCGAGGCGAAGGCGCCGTCGACGTCGTTCTGCATTTTGGCGGCGTTCGTTTCGAACCCGGCCACTACGTGTACTGCGACGAGAACGGCGTGCTGGTCGCTCCGAAACCGCTCAGCTAACACAGCTCACTGCGGCGAGAACCTAGTCGACAGCCTCATCGAATACCGGGCCAATTGCTTCTCCCGTCTTGCCCGTGGCGTCGCCGGTGACGTCCGGCGCTACCGTGTGCATTACCGCGTTCAGCAGGCTGAGTTTGAACGATTCCGAGTAGTGATAGGTATAGGAAGCGCCGCTCTCGGCAACCCCGAAGCCTTCACCGACCGATCGCAGAAACGCGCTGAGTGAGTCAAAGAAATCCGAAAGCGCTGATGACTTGTCGCTTGCAAGAACTTCAGGCGGCCTCGTGGCAACCGGCTCATCGCTTGTTTGGAGGACATCGGGCACGACAGGGGCCGGCGTATCCGTTGCCGGTTGCGTGGTGCTAATCGGCGCTACCGGGGATTCGGGAGCCGCGACCGGGGGAGACGCCTCGGGTCCGATTGGCGTTGTGGGCATGGGCGTCGCAGGCGCCGGCGCAAGAGAAACGACATTGCTTACCTGGCGCATCCGGAATTGCATGCTCACGCGGGCCAGCTGCTCGGTGTCGAACTCGAAGCCCTCGGCAAGGCTGAACGCTTTGGCCATGTCACCGCCAAAAAAGTCGTTGGCCATCTGCTCTGCCTGGGCGAACACATTCTGGATAGCGGCACGCTCGGATTCGTTCAGGTCGCCTTCGACTTTCAGCATCATGCGCGAGCGACTCGATACTTCGACCTCGGTCGAGGTCGAAGTGCCGTTGCCGTTGCTGACCGCTACATCGGTCGCCGACAGGCTCTGCTTGCGCCTCAGGCTCAGTTTGACGATGTCGCCTTCCTGGGTACGAATACTGATGGTGGATCGCTGTTTGCTGCGCGTATCGATGGCCAGTACGGATGCCGAGGACTCGCGGTTGCTGGCGACCTGGCCCTCGAGGTCATCGAGGCCCTTTCCGATCCTGGCCTCTGCGTCATCCACGTCGGCGACGTCATCGCTGGCACCGACCGTTTCGCGCACGGAAGTGGCAGTCTCCTGGACCCTGGCGCGGAATGAAATGAGCGAGGCGGAAGCCTTCGTCGGCGATTCCGCGACTACTTGCCTCGCGGCGACAAGTGCCTCGTCGGCGACATCGCCAGACGTCGCCGGTTGCTGGGTGCGCGTATAAGGATTCTCTTTGCCGGCCAGCTTCGGATTGAACTGGGCGCGCAGCGTCTCGCGCAACTCCTGCCGGAAGATACCCAGTGCTCTCCCGCGATAGCCGCCGCCCCGGCGACCGTGATGCCGATGCATCTCATCGCTCTTCTCGCTGTGCTCGGTCGGCCGCAAGTCCGTGCGCGATGTGGACGAAAACTGACCGCTGGTCGTTACGGAAGTAGAAAGTGCTGATATTTCCATTGTTTAGGCTCCATACCTAAAGTCGAATCAACACTTGTTTCAGTGCTGTAGATCGGCTTATGTCACATGTCTTGATGACAGTATCGACGGAGCGCCGGCTTTCTTTAGCCTCTATTCGGGTTGGGACGAATACACCCTGACGTAGTCGACCAGCAACTGAACCGGGAATGCATCGTCATCGATGCCGCCGCCGGAACGACCCCAGGCGCCGCCAACCGCGATGTTCATGATCAGGTGAAACGGCTGATCGTACGGCCAGACCTCCCAGCCCGAGTGTTCGTTGACGTAGGTGAAATAGTGCACATCGTCAACGAAGGCATCGATTCGCTCGGGCGTCCATTCGAGCGCGTAGACGTGAAAAGCCTCGTCGACATCGTCGAGCAGGATGCGGCCCTTGCGCTGTTCCCACTTGACCCAGTAGTACGCCTCGTTGTGCACCGTGCCATGGATGTGCCCCATCTGGTAACCGACGTGCTCCATGATGTCGATCTCGCCGGAGTTCGGCCAGGCATCGCAGGTGGAACTGCCCTGCCAGTCCTCGCCTTCCCCGCAGGTGGTCGCGTAGCGAAACGGATCGCTGGGCAGCATCCAGATTGCGGGCCAGGTGCCGACGCCGGCCGGGAGCTTCGCGCGTATCTCGAAACGGCCGTACAGGAAGTCGCCCTTGCCGTCGGAGTGCACTCGTCCGGACGTAAACCGGGCGCCGTCGTAGTCTTCCCTGTGCGCCTCGATGACGAGTTTGCCGTCTTCGACACGCAGGTTATTCTTGCGCGCCGTGTAGGCCTGGTCTTCGTCGTTGACCTTGCGTGGCGGCCAGACGTCAGGACTCCACTTGGCAGCATCGAGGGTCTCACCCTCGAACTCGTCGCTCCAGACCAGCTTCCAGGGTCCGGAGCGGCGGCTCTTGTCGCGCACCACCAGTGCGCTCAGCATCGGCTCATCGACGGAGGCCTCGAATTCGATATTGAGTTCGCCGTCCGACACGACAACATTAGGCGTGGTAACGGTCAGCGCCGACTCGATCTTGCCATCCCGGAACAGCATGACATCCAGGTCCTCGATGACCCGCTGCCCTTCGGCAATCACATCGAAGAGCCGCTCGTCGCGAGCGTAGTCATTGGGCTCTGCAAAATGGAAGGTGAGGTCGTAGGTGCCGTTTTCGATCGGGTGGGCAATCCGGATGTCGCCCTCGCGGTAACTCTTGTATAGAAACGCATCCTGGGAGCCCTTGACCGTCTCCATCGAGCCGATCTCGCCGCCCGAGACGGACTCCTCCGCCGAATACGGGGTACCGTCAACGCCGGTGTAGGCGGGACCTCCGATGTTGCTCGCCCAGACGACATCGCTCTCGACCGGCAGGCCCGCCGCCGCGGTTGGTCCGGCTGCGTCGGTTTCGGCGTGTTCTGCCTGGCAACCAAGCAGCATGAGGCCAGGCGATGTGAATGCGAGGGGCAATAGCCTCTTGTAGATCACTGGAGTCGTCCTCACGGTTCTTTTGACGCAGGGCATTGCTAGGAAGTGGCAACCCGGCAGAAATTGTCAATGAACTCATTGTGCGCAGGCTGTTGCTTGACCAACTGTGAGATGGACGCTTTCACGTGCGTCATCAGCTCTTCGATCTCCTTGTCGCTCTTGTTGTTGACGAACGGGTGATAGGACTCGGGCACAAGACCCTGCCCCACCAGCACGGCGACCCAGGATGGCTCGGAAAAGAGCTCATTGTTGTCTCGAAAAATCTTGCCACCGGCTTTGAACAGCTCGAGCTTGTGCGCCAGCGTATCGGGAATCGTCATTTCACGGCACTCGTTCCAGTACGGGGTGTCGGCGCGCTGAGTTACGTGATAGTGCGCGATGATGAAGTCGCGAATGTATTCGATCTCGGTCTGAACCTCACGATTGAACTGCTCGACTTCGGAGGGCTCGATGCCAGTGGATGGAAACAACTTGATCAGGCGAATTATACTGTTCTGTATCAGGTGAATGCTCGTCGATTCCAGCGGCTCGAGGAATCCACTCGCGAGGCCCAGCGCGACGCAATTTTTGTTCCACTGCTTCAGCCGCCGCCCGGTCCTGAAACGGATGGTCCTGGGTTCGGTAAGCAGCTTGCCGTCCAGATTGTCGAGCAGCGTCTTCTGTGCATCCTCCTCCGACAAGAAGCGGCTGCTGTAAACCAGGCCATTTCCAACACGGTGCTGCAAAGGAATACGCCACTGCCAGCCTGCGCTGCGCGCGGTTGAGCGTGTATAGGGCGCCGGCGGCGCGACGGACTCGGTCTGTACGGCGACGGCGCGGTCATTTCGAAGCCAGTGCCCCCAGTCTTCCCAGCCGGTTTCGAGTGTTTGCTCGATCAACAGGCCGCGAAAACCGCTGCAGTCGATGAAGAAATCGCCGTCGATGACAGCGCCCGATTCGAGCGTCACCGATTCAATGTGGCCGTTCTCGGCGTTGGTATCGACGTTGACCACCTTGCCTTCGGTGCGCCGGACACCCTGCTCCTCACTAATGACGCGCAGCAGTTTCGCATAGAGGCCGGCATCAAAGTGATAGGCATACGCGGCCTTGCGCTCTCCCTGCCGACCAAAGCGACCCGCCCTCGCCATGATCGCTTCGAGGCTGAAGTCATCCAGCGGCCTGTCGTCCCCTTGCTGCCGCGCTCTTCGCCAGTAGTGGTGGAATTGTGCCGCCCAGGTATCGATGCCATGCCCGGAAAACGGATGGAAGTAGCGTTCGCCAAGA
>JBFELT010000020.1:0-25754 GCA_041552015.1 Woeseiaceae bacterium | reverse complement strand
TGCGCTCGCAGCTGCTCGATGCTGCTGTCCGCGATTTGCCCGATCGAGAAACCCTGGTCCGTGAGCCGCTTCAGGAATCCGAGTTTTTCCACATCTGCGGCGCTGTAAACTCGATGACCATTGGGTGCTCGTTGCGTGACGACGGCGCCGTATCGACGCTCCCAAACGCGTATCGTGTGGTCGGTGAGTCCGGTAAGTTTTGCCACGGCACCGATGCCGTAGTGGTGCTCATCCCTGTCCGCGATGCCTGCCATGAAAGTGCCTCCGGTGTTAAGAGGGTCGTAGACACCCTCATCTTGTTCATATATTGTGCGCGTCTTTCATAGACATTATATAGACAAAGGACTTACATGGAAGCCCTGTCTTCAGCCCTGATCACGCTCGCGACCGCGACCTGGGTCGGCGCCATCCTGTTTCAATCGGCAGTGGTCGCCCCCGCCGTGTTCGCGGAACTCGACGGCGACAGCGCGCGTCGTTTTCTGCGCGCGTTGTTTCCCCGCTTCTATCGCCTCGGCCTTGTATGCGGCGCCCTGATGGCTGCGGGCATCGTGACGCTGGTCGGTGGCACCGGCTGGTCCCGCCCGCTCGTCTTGCTCGCCCTGGCTACCTCGGCCATGGTCCTGCTCCAGGCCCTGTCACTATGGATGGTTCCGCATATCAATGCGGCGCGCGACGCCGACGCGGCGGCTCGCTTTGGACGCCTGCATCGCTTGACAGTTCTTCTTACAGTAGTCGTTCTGCTGTTCGGCCTCTGCATCCTTGGCGTTATCGGCGCCAGTACCACATGGGTGGCCTGAGCGATGCCGCGCGCCGCAAAGTTTGGTGACTGGGTCGCATTACTTGCGTTGACCGTGCTGTGGGGCACCGCCTTCCTGTTCAACGAACTCGCACTGGCCTCTTTTCCGCCGTCTGTGCTGGTCTTCGGCCGCATTCTGATCGCTACTGCGTTTTTGCTGGCCTACCTGCGTGCCAACGGTACCGCGCTGCCGCCCCTCGGTCGCGCCTGGATCCCGATGCTGGTCCTGGCGCTGCTGGGCAATGTGTTGCCGTTTCAGCTGATTGCCTGGGCACAGCAGCATATCGACTCATCGCTCGCCGGTATTTTGATGGCGGTCATGCCGCTGTTCGTCCTGACGCTCGCGCACTTCTTCCTTCCCGGCTCCCGGCTTACACCTTACCGGGTCGCCGGATTTTGCGTCGGTTTTGCCGGCGTCGTGGTCATCATCGGGCCAGAGGCGCTGGGCGGACTCAGGAACAACGCCTCGCTGTGGGGCGCCGTCGCCGTGCTGGGGGCTGCTCTCAGCTACTCGGTAAGCAGCATTTACGCACGACGGCTGGGAGCCATGGACCCGGTGCAGCTGGCCGCCGGGATGCTGCTTGCTGCGAGCCTGCTGGCATTCCCGGGCGCGGCGTTCGAGGTGTCTGCTGTTGCACCGCCGGGCGCTACCGCTATCGTTGCAATGGCCGTCCTGGGGCTGTTATCAACAGGACTCGCAACGCTGATCTATTTCCGGCTGGTACAGGGACCCGGTCCGGCGTTTCTCTCGACGGTCAATTACCTCGTTCCTGCCTGGGCAGTGGGCGCGGGAGCCCTGTTCCTTGATGAGTCGGTCTCACCGCTGGTATATGCTGGCATGCTACTCATACTGTCCGGCATTGCCTTGAGCGAACTTGGACCGCGCATTACCGGGCTGTTTCGCGGTGCACGTATTGCGACAATCCGCTACCGCTTGGCAAGGGGCAAAGCATGAGTCGGGATACAAGCATTGACCCGCGGGAAGTCGATTTCTACACACGAATGGCAGAGACCTGGTGGGATGAAGGCGGTCCCTTCTGGCCGTTGCACAAGCTGAACAAACTGCGTACGACCTATATCCGGAACAAGCTCTGCGCTCATTTCGAACGAGACGCGAACACCCGGCAACCCCTGCGAGACCTCCGCATTCTTGATGTCGGCTGTGGCGGCGGCATCCTGTCGGAGTCGATGGCCCGGCTGGGCGCCGATGTCACCGGCATCGACGTTGTTGAGAGAAATATCGCTATCGCGACCTTGCACGCAAAGGAAAATGATTTACAGATCGACTACCGTCTCTGCACGGCCTCCGAACTGTCCATGAGCGGCGCGCGTTACGACGTCGTGCTGAACATGGAGGTCGTTGAGCACGTCGCCGATGTCCCGGCGTTCATGTCGGACTGCGCGCGACTGACGGCCGGGAATGGCGTGATGTTCGTTGCGACTATCAACCGGACGGCCAGGGCCTGGCTGTTCGCCATTGTCGGCGCGGAGTACGTGCTGCGCTGGCTGCCGCGCGGTACTCACCGCTGGTCGATGTTCCGTAGGCCGGCTGAATTGGCGCAGCACCTCGCCGCCGGCGGTTTGTCGGTGCTGGACACGGTTGGCGTCGCGGCGAATCCGTTCAAACGATCCCTGAGCATCACGACGTCGACGGCCGTCAACTACATGATGTTCTGCGGACGCGGGTGAGTTTGTCAGCCAATGCTTGTGATTCTCGGAAATCAGCTCTTCCCCCTGCAGCATCTGCCACCGGCTGAGAGCGCGCCGGTGTTCATGGCGGAAGACGTCGGGCTTTGCACGTATGTGAAGCACCACCAGCAAAAGATCGTGCTGTTCCTTGCGGCGATGCGTGCCTATGCCGACGAACTCGAACGGGCCGGCTACCGGGTGACTTACCTTCGACTCGACAGCGCCGATACCCGCAGCTACGAGGAAAAGCTCGAAGCCGCAATGAAAGGCGACGGTGCGGGCACACTCAGTCACTTCGAGATCGAAGACAAGGCCATGGAGGACAGGCTAATCGCGTTCGCAGCCAAGCATGACCTGGAGCGCCGGGAAATGCCCTCGCCGATGTTTCTGTGTTCGCGGCAGGCGTTCTCGGCCTATGCGAGAGACAAGTCGCGTCTGAAGATGGCTGACTTTTACAAGCTGCAGCGCCGCAAGCTCGGTGTGCTTGTCGATGAGGACTCGCAGCCGGTCGGCGGGCAGTGGAGTTTTGATGCAGACAATCGCAAGAAGCTGCCGCGCGATGTCGTGCCGCCGGAAATCCCATGGAGGAAGCCGGCCGGCCACGAGAAGGAAGTGATCGAACTTGTGCGACGTGAGTTCCACGATCATCCCGGAGATGCGGGCGGATTCAGCTGGCCGACGACGCGCGAGCAGGCGCTGGCGTGGCTCGACGACTTCCTTGAGCATCGGCTCGATCGGTTCGGACCGTATGAGGATGCACTCAGCTCGCGCTCGGCGACGGTGTTTCACAGCGTCCTGAGCCCCTGCCTCAACCTGGGTTTGCTGACGCCTGGCGAGCTGCTCGAAAACGTGCTGACTCGCATCGACGATGTCCCACTGCAAAGCCTCGAAGGCTTCGTCAGGCAGCTTATCGGCTGGCGTGAATTCGTTCGCGGCGTCTACCGGGAACACAGCGAGCAGCAGGAAGACAGCAACTTCTGGTCACATGAACGCGATCTGAGCGACGCCTGGCGTGACGGGACGACGGGTATTCCACCGCTGGACGACACGATCCAGACCGCTTTGAAACTTGGCTGGACACATCACATACCGCGCCTGATGGTGCTCGGCAACCTGATGACACTCTGCGAGATACGCCCTTCAATCGCGCATCGCTGGTTCATGGAGATGTACGTCGACTCGTCCGAATGGGTGATGGGACCCAACGTCTACGGCATGGGGATCTTCAGCGACGGCGGCCTGTTCGCGACGAAACCGTATATCTGCGGCTCGAATTATCTACTGAAGATGAGCGACTACAAGAAAGGCGCCTGGTGCGACGCCGTCGACGGCCTGTACTGGCGCTTCATTGACAAGCACCGCGAGTTTTTCGCAGGCAACCCTCGACTTGCGCTCATGCCGCGGGCACTCGACCGTATCGACGGCGAGCGACGAACCCGGCTCTTCGACGCAGCCGAGGCCTTCCTCGAGCGGCACACGATCTTACCCGACCGCACGGCCTGAGCTGTGCACTGACGCTTTGCTGAGAGCTTGCTAGGTAGTCTCCGGCATTGCGACGCAAAGGCCTGTTCCCGGACAATGATTCGTCGGCTTCTTACTTGGGAGACTGTCATGAAGTGGCTCGGGATAAGCCTGATCGCCGTTCTGGGCATCGCATTCCACGGTAGCGCGTTCGCGGATATTTCGTCACGGCAGCCACGTATCACTGCACAGGGCTTCGCCATCGAAACGGCGCTTCGTGCGGAGGCCGGCCGGTTCAGTGCCGTTCGCGTCCGGATCGAGGCGCCATCGCGGATCGCCAACCTGCTGATCAGCGATGAGAATGCCGAGATAGACCTCGCAAGCACGACGGATCGGGCCTTGTTCGCGCTCTTCGGGCTGGAAAAGCGCCCGATGAATGCCTTCGACGTCACGCTGGACCTTGCGCCCTACATCAACGCCCGCTTGACCCGTGCAGCGACCTATCGCATCGGCATGACGATCGTGGACCGTGCGGGACAGGCCGCGCATAGCGCTGTAACCGTGACCGTAATCGGCGACGACGATAACGCCGACGAGGCCAGCGGCGTCGCGGCGCTTCGGCAGGACCTCAAGGAATCGGTGCTGACCCTGCAAAGGCAGGGAGCAGGGCCGGTCGAGCCTGTCACCCTGGCGCCGCTGTCCTGGCTAACGCAGGATGGTGTGAACGTGACGCTCCGGCTGCGCGCGGCAGGCCGTGGCGCCGAACTTCGGCAGCTCTCTGCCTCGAGCTGGGAATCCGTGTTCACCCGCATGAGCCTTGAAAGATCTGTTGCCGCGACACCGGCCGTCCCCTATGTCGACGTAGCGGCCGCCCGAAACGGCGCCGCCGGTACTGTCCTTGCGATCAGCACCGACGGCGGTCACTCACTCGTTTACATCAACGGCAGCTCAACCAGCCTGTCGTCGCTGGGCACAACCGTGACGCTGACAGCGTCAGTCCGCAACTAGCTGCAACTTGTCCGCAGTCAGGCCGCCTGATCTTTCGGACCGAGTTCTTTCAGGGTCTCGCGAAGATCGCGTTGTCGCTGGGCTGCCGGGTCCAGCAATTCTTCGCCCTGCAGATTGAGGCTCGTGACGAACAGCGTCTCGATCTCCTTCGGCATGCCTTTTACGGACAGGCTGGCGCGTTCGCGAATTCCCTCGAAAATCCGGATCTTCTCGTCGAGGAACGCGGTTGCGTCGAAACCGAGGCCGGCTATGTAATCGCCGTAGCGCTGCAGCTGGCTCTGCAATAGATGGATATACTCGCCGAGCAGAAATTCCGTCGCGACCACAAAGGGCTTCGGCGGCTTCGTCGCCAGCGTGTTCAGCGCATTGATGATGTCGAAAAGGCTATCCGAGAAGCCCATTAGCAGCTCACGGTATTCGCGATCGATACGCTCCGCATCACGCAGCCGATTGTCGTAGCGGGAAGTCGAGTTCCACCATACCGACAGGATAAAACCAAGACTTACGGCGAAGAAACTCGACATCGTGATTTTCAGCGCGTACAGCGGGTCGCCCGTTACCACCGGCAGGTTCTCGAACAGGTACACCGATCCGCCGAACAGAACCGCAAAGATGACGACCAGCGCAAACAGGGGACTCGTAAAACGTTTCGACTTGAGATCGGCCCCGGCTTTCTTGATCCAGTCACCGTGCCTGAGTTCTACTGCGGTGCGAGGACGTTCGGGCCGCAGTGCGCTATCGGCTCGAGACTCGGTCGCTTTGCCCTTATCAATGCTCTTTTTGACATAATTTGTCACGACAGTCTCCTAGTAAGCTCATGGCATCCCTGCCTTTAAAACCTCCTTAATAAGGCTCGCACAAACGCGGCAGGAGTCAATCGTGGCTTATATGTACGGCTCCCGCGGTCGCGGGAAACTGTGGGGATTGCGGGCGGCAGGCGTTGCGGAAACGAGGCGGCCTCAGCGGCGCCTGCATTTCAGGGTAAGCGATGCGAAATCCTGGATGTACGCAGGCGCCTCCGAGGCTCGCCGGCCCTCGTTCGCCTTGCTGACGTGAGTGTCGGAACTGAATCGCATCCACTCGCCGAACTTCCTGCCGTCCGGAACCCGGTAAGAGGGCCGCACGGACCAGCGAAGCGGCTTGCACGGCAGTTCTTCCTCGACGGTGTGACTGGATTGGGGCAGCTGTTTCGCCGAATACACCAGCCGCTGCATGTCGTAAATTTCGAGGTCGTAGCTGATGTCAGACGGCTCGAGCGCGCTCACCCATTCCCCGTAAGCATCGCCGCCCAGCAGCGTGAGTTCCCAGGCCAGGGTCGGCGTCGGTGACTTGCTCACTGCCTGCCAGTCATCCTTTTTTGCACGCTTGACGCTGGCTGTCTCCAGGGGCTTCAACTCGTGCCTGAGTTCCACGCGATCGAAAGCCCTGGCTGCGATCTCGCGCCCGAGATAGTGGCGTGCGTAGTTGGCGTAGTCGTGCCACAGCGCGTTGTTGTCTCGCGTCCAGGCATCCAGCGCATCGCGATCCCGGTACGCAAGGTTCTCTTCGTAGAGATGCTCGCCATCACTCTGGCGGCGCAGCACCGCGTTCGCCGTTGTCGTGATCACCGCATCCTTGCCATCGATGTCGATCGTTATGCCCTCGAAGCCGACGTGCAGAATGGCGTCCGTGTCTTCCGGCACGGGAGTCGTCAACGCGAAGACTTTGGAGTCCAGGTTAGGCAGTCGTCGCAGGCCCCAGAACACATCCGATGCGAGCGCGTCGTTCGTAAGCTGCTCGCTGGACGCTCTTTCGAGATCCTCGGTAAGGCGATCGCGAAACTCCTGTATCTTGCGTTGCGTTGCACCGGAGATGCCGCCGACGACTGTGCCGGGAATAGTCAGTATCGGGATAACGACGCGCGTGGACACCGGTCCGATTTCCGTGCGTACGCCGCCCATACGCCTGCCTTTGTCCATGCCTTCATAGAGACCGGCCGTCTGCTTCTGGTAACTGCCCGTCGTCGCCTCGCTGGCCGAACCCCGGCCAGGCAACACAACGACTTTCTTTACCGCGGCCCTGACCTCCTCCGACAGGTGCGTCGCCTGGGCTACCGCTTCGGCCTCCCCGGTCGCTGCTTCCGGCGCCTCCGTCGGCCCGATCGCCGCCGCGGGCAATGCGACCAGCGCGACAACAACAGCGAATAGAACGCGTCTTCGATAAGGAATCGCCTGGGTAACCGTTTTCGACTCTCGTAGCGCCTTCATATTGGCTCCTTACGCTTTACCTGTCGTGCGCGGCGGTTCGCGTGTTCAGCCGCAGCCGCGGATTCTGCATTCCGGTTTCCGGCCGCAAATAGTCTTTGAGTGGCCTCGGCAGCCAAAGTTCGGGACGTTCACCCGCTGAAATAGATTCGTGTCGTCGCGTAAGCAAAATAGAGCAGCAGCAGGAACACGCCTTCCTTCCTGCCAAGGCGGCCGTCGCCGTACAGGAAGATCGGCACGAGAATAGCAGTCAGGAACAGCGACAGCAGCAGGTCGCCGATGCCGCCTTCGGGCACGAGCACCTGGGCGATGACGCTGCTCGCGGGCAGCACGATCAGCGAATTGAAAATATTGGAGCCGACCACGTTGCCCAGTGCGAGGTCCGACTCCCCCCGCGTCGCGGCAACGATCGACGTGACGAGTTCCGGCATGCTGGTGCCGACGGCGATCAGAAACAGGCCGATGATGGCGGTCGAGACGCCCAGGCTATCGGCGATGGCGACGCCGTTGCGCACGGTCATTTCGCCGCCGACGAACAGCAGACCGATTCCGCCGATGACAAACAGCCAGCGGAAGCGGCTTTGCGGGTCTTTCGCGATCAACGGGTTATGCGCGATATCGGCGATCAGCTGGTCCGACCGCCTCGTTTCGACGAAGTCGAGCACGTTGATGTACGCAAATATGCAGAACAGGGAAACCAGTACGATGCCTTCGGACCGACCGATCATGGCCGGCAGGCCCTCCAGGGTCAGGTCGAGCGCCATTACCGTGATGACCGTCGTCGCGAGCAACAGCAGCGGCACCTCCCGCCGCACCAGCTGACCCTGGATCTTGATCGGCGCGATCATGATCGCGGCGCCGAGAACCAGGGCCAGGTTGCTGATGTTCGATCCGACGACGTTACCGAAAGCAATATCGGTCTCACCGCGCAGCGCGCCGACAACATTGATGACGAGTTCCGGGGCGCTCGTGCCAAAACCAACGACGGTCAGCCCAACAACCAGCGGAGACACGCCGAGCCGGGTTGCAATTTCCGATGCGCCACGCACCAGCAACGTGCCTCCGCCGATGAGTATGGCTATGCCGGCGACGACGCCAATAAAAGAAAGCATGCAGCAAGCCTACCGCAAAGTGTAAGGCAGAACATTCTCGAGGCCGCGATTGACAACAAGATGAAGCCAGATGCTTGCCGCATAGCCCATTGCGATAGCCGGTGTCCAGCGTAGATGAGTGAAGAAGGTGTAGTAGCCCCGGGCCTGTCCCATCAGCGCGATACCGGCGGCGGACCCGATCGAAAGCAGGCTGCCGCCGACGCCCGCCGTCAGCGTCACGAGCAGCCACTGCTGCACGTCCATCGCGGGATTCATTTCCAGCACGGCCACCATGACCGGGATGTTGTCGACAAAAGCCGAAATCACGCCGATGAGCGTGTTGGCAATGGTCGGGCCCAGCTGTCCATAGAGATAGGCCGACAGGTGATCGAGGTAGCCGATAAAGCCCAGTCCGCCGACGCACATGATGACGCCGAAGAAAAACAGCAGGGTGTCCCATTCGACGCGCGATACCTCGCGAAAACTGTCGAAAGGCAGCGTGTCGCCGATTTCCCCGTACAGCTCCCTGTCGACCGGCGTCGTCGCATGGGTCTTGCGCAGGTAGTAGCCGAAAAACTTGAGAATGGCGAAACCGGTCATCATGCCGAGAAAAGGCGGCAGGTGCAGGTAGTTGTGGAACGACACGGCGAGTCCGATCGTGCAAATGAAGAGCACTATGATGACCCGGGCGCCGCGCTTCATGATGATGCGCGGTTCGTCCTCCGCCTTTTCCGGCACAACCCCGGGAACCGCCATCGACATCAGGATTGCCGGCACCAGGAAATTCACGGCGCTCGGCAGGAACAGCAGCAGGAATGTCGCGAAATTCACGACACCGCGCTGCCAGACCATCAGCGTCGTAATGTCGCCGAAGGGGCTGAAAGCGCCGCCGGCGTTGGCCGCCACGACAATGTTGATGCAGGCAATACCAATGAAGCGCCGATTACCCCGCCCGATGGCGAGCACGACCGCGCACATGACCAGCGCTGTCGTCAGGTTGTCGATAAACGGCGACAGAAAGAAGCTCAAGGTGCCGGTAATCCAGAACATCGTCCGGTACGTATAGCCGCGCCGCACCAGCCAGCCTCGCAGCGTTACGAACACATTGCGTTCACTCATCGCATTGACGTAGGTCATCGCGGTCAACAGAAACAGGAATAGCTGCGCGAATTCGGCGAGGTACTCGTGCACCGCATCGGCGGCAGCGTGCGGCTGCGCGGAATCTGCATACTGGTAGGCGATCAAGCCCCAGATTACGCCGGCCGCCAGCATGACCGGCTTGGATTTCCGAAGGTGCGTGAACTCTTCGGTAACGACCAGGCTGTACGCCAGCACGAACAGCAAGATCGCCGCGGCGCCGACCCAGTGTGTGGTTAGGTCCATCTTACATGCGCTCCGTCATGTCGCATGACTACCCCAATCGCTGAATTCGCGCGAACCTGCGGCGTTACCAGTCCTCTGGCGGCGGTTTCGACGTACCGATCCAGCCGCGACGCCTGAAGAAAAACACCATGAACACCGCGGTACCAATCATGACCGCCCAGACGATGAAGTAGCCCACTGGATTTGAGAGTTCGGGAATGTATTCGAAATTCATCCCGTACACACCGGCGATAAACGTCAGCGGAATAAAAATGCTCGCCATCAGCGTCAGCACTTTCATGATTTCATTAGAGCGATGGCTGACGTTCGAGAGATAGGCATCGGCGAGATCGGACGCCATCTCCCGGGTCGAGTCGATAAGCTCGACGATTTGTGCGATATGGTCGCGCGTATCGCGCACGAATATTTGTACCTCGTCGGTAAAAAAAGGTGACTGCGGACGAAGCATTGCGTTGATCGCTTCACGCTGCGGGTGACCGATGCGCCGCAGAATCACCAGCTCTCTTCGAATCGCGTGGATGCGCTTCAGCACGTCCGGATGAGGGTTTTCCACGACCCAGTCCTCGAGATCTTCGATCGCGTCCGACAGCTGCTGCGCCACCGGATAGTAGCGGTCTACCATGGCGTCGATGAGCGCGTAGGCAAGATAGTCCGCGCCGTGTTTCCTGAGTTGTCCCCCGCCTCGGCTGATACGTTCCCGGACCCCGTCGAAGAATCCGAGGTAACGCTCCTGGAACGTGATCAGGAAACCCTCACCAACGATAAAGCAGACCTGCGGTACGGACAGGTCGCCATCGTCGTCCAGCAGCGGGGCTCTTGCGATAATCAAATTGTGGTTTGCATAGGTTTCCGCTTTGGCGCGCTGCGGCACGTTGACGGCGTGCTCGAGCGCAAGCAGGTGGAGACCGAATACGTCCGCGACCGCTCGCAGCTTGCTTTCATTGCCAAAACCCTGGATATCGACCCAGGTAACGCGGTCCGATTTCACCAGGTCGGCTAGCGTCGAAACATCGTCGATATCAAAGATTTCGACGTCGCTGGCGGAGTATTGCGTAACACGAATGCGTGGCTCGGGTGAATTCTCCGGGATTGCCAGGGTTCCCGGTCGCGCCCCGACTTCGGGATTATTCTTCTTGAACGTGGACATTCTCAAGGCTCCTGGTGCGCCGACCGGACCGACAAGCAATTGGACAAATGATTGTGCAACGCAGTTTAGGGCTGGAGTCTACGCGCTTCAATCGCGATAATCAGGCACCGCCCGCTTGGTAAGCCCCAGCATGTCACAGCACCTCATTTTCGCGGCGCCCTTTTTCATGGACGCGACGCTGCGCTTTCTCAAAGGCGCCTCCCGCTTGCCGGGCGTGGCGCTCACGGTCGTCAGCCAGGATCCCGAGGACCGCATGCCGGGCGATCTTCGATCGCGCATCGCCGGGCACTGGCGCGTCGATGACGCGCTGGATCCGCAGCAGCTCGCCGACGCCGCCCGTCAGCTCGAATCGCGTTTCGGCAAGGCGACCGCTTACATCGCGGCATTGGAACAGCTGCAGGTACCGCTTGCACGGGCACGCGAAGCGCTCGGCATACAGGGTCTGTCCGCGGATGCTGCAAGAAACTTCCGCGACAAGTCCCGGATGAAAGACGTCCTGAGGGCGGCCGGCGTTCCCTGCGCGCGCCATGCGCTGGCGGGCGATCGTCAGACGGCGGAGTCCTTCGTCGAGCGCGTTGGCCTGCCGGTGGTGGTGAAGCCGCCCGAAGGTGCCGGCGGCAAGGCAACATTCCGTCTCGACCAGCCGGCCGACCTTGCAACCTGGCTGCAGCGTTACCCACCGAACCCGAATCACCCGACCCTGTTCGAGGAGTTCGTGCGCGGCACGGAGCATTCTTTCGACAGCATCGTTATCGACGGACGACCGGTCTGGCATTCGATCTCCCGTTACATGCCCTCGCCCCTGGAAGTGCTCGAGAACGACTGGATACAGTGGTGCGTACTACTGCCACGCGATGTCAGCGGGCCGGAATTCGACCCGATCCGCGAAGCGGGATTTGCTGCAATCAAGGCGCTCGGGCTACAAACCGGATTGAGTCACATGGAATGGTTCCGACTTCGGGACGGCAGCATCGCGATATCGGAGGTCGGCGCACGTCCGCCGGGCGCGCAATTTTCGTCCCTGTTATCGTACGCGCATGACATCGATTTCTACGAGGCATGGCCACGCCTGATGGCTTTCGGCGAGTTCACGCCGCCCGAACGCCGTTACGCCGCGGGCGCCGCGTACATTCGCGGGCAGGGCCGCGGGCGCGTCAGCGCGATACATGGCGTCGACGAGGTGCAGCGCCGCTTTGGGTCGATCGTCGTCGAAGCGAAGCTGCCGCACCAGGGACAGCCGCCCAGCGACAGCTACGAAGGGGACGGCTACATCATCGTCCGGCACCCGGATACGGAACTTGTGCAGCACGCACTGCAGCAAATCGTCGCCACAATCCGGGTCGAGCTGCGGTGAGTACCGAGGCACCTCTGCGACTGTTGCTCGGACCGCAGCGCCCCACCGTCAACCTCGATACGGCCATCGCCCGGGCGGGTTTTGGAGACGGGCCGATTGCCGTCATATCCGCAGCATGGCAGGAGGCGGAAGGCGACATCGGCGATATTCGGCGCCTGCTGAAGAACCCCCTGACGGATCTCGGCATCTACCAGAAAGCGAACGATTTGTTCGATGCGGACACGACCCTGCACGAAGCCTATCGGCTGCGACAGGATCATCTCAAGGAACAGCAGCGCCTCTACCGAATGCGGCTGCGGCAGCTGATGATCGCGGCCCGCGCGACCCTGCGCGCAGAGGGCGAGACCAGCGTCATCGCCGCGGAGCGGCGCCACGCGATATCGCAGTTGCGCGCGCTCGATCAACACCACCTGCGCCAGGTCGGCAAGATCCATACTCGATTCGATAACGCCTGCAACGTCGAATCCAACGCACGCCTCGCCGACGCTACCGCCGCTGTCGAAGCGCAATTCTCGCAGTTTGATACGGTCCTGATTACCGGCGGCAATGTCGTGGTGCTGATGAATCGGCTGCGCCTGTTCGGCTTGCACCGACTGTTGCACGACAAACAGATAGTCGCGTGGTCCGGGGGCGCGATGGTGCTGTGCGATCGCATCGTACTTTTTCACGACAAGCTGCCGCAGGGTCGCCGCGACGCTGAAATCATGAGCGAGGGCCTTGGCATATTGCCGCGACTCGTACTGCTGCCGAACCCGAGCGATCGACTGCGTACCCGCGACCTGCCGCGCATCAGCCTGTTCGACAGGCGCTTTTCTCCCGCCATCTGCGTGACGCTCGACAGCGGCTCTTCCCTGTTGTTCGAAGGCGAAACGCTGCGCGCATGCGAAGCCGCCAAACGCATGACGCGAAACGGAAAACTAAAAAGGCTGCGCGTAACATGAACCCGGCCCTCAGAAAACTGATCAGGAAAAGCGAGCCGAGCACGGCGGACATCGATGCGCTGATCCAGGACACGGTGTTTCCGCTGGTAGACGGTACCGACGTGACTTTCGTCTTTCGCGGCCAGGCGGACGCCGTCTACCTGCGCTGCTGGATCGCCGGCCTCGACACGGCGCAGCCCTTTCAGCCGCTGAAAGGCACCGACCTGTGGGCAACGACCATCGATCTGCCGAAGGGCTCGCGCATCGAGTACAAATTCGAGCTCGTCAGGGACGGCAAGAAAGATCTCATCCTGGACCCGCTCAACGGCGTGGTCGCTCGGGACCCGTTCGGCGCGAACTCGGTCTGCCAGGCAGCCGGCTACGCACGACCCGAATGGACGCTGCACGACCCGGTCTCGCGAACCGGGTCCCTGCATACGCTGAATGTAGACAGCAAGGTGTTCGGGACGGCTCGGGAAATCCAGGTCTACCTGCCGGCGACGTTTCGCGACAACCGGCGTTACCCGCTGCTCGTGGTCCATGACGGTATCGATTATCTCAGGTACGCCGATCTCAAGATCGTGCTCGACAACCTGATTCACCGACTTGAGATCCCGTCGCTTGTCGTTGCTCTGATTCAGTCGCCCGACCGGCTGAAGGAATACAGCGGCGACGACCGGCACGCGCGTTTCCTCGCCGACGAACTGCTGCCTTTCATGAACTCGACGTTCCCGCTGATCGATGCGCCGGATTCCCGCTGCCTGATGGGCGCGAGCTTTGGCGGCGTCGCGTCCCTGCACGCCGCATGGCGATACCCGGAACATTTCGGCTCTTTGCTGCTGCAATCGGGATCATTCGCCTTCAGTGACATCGGCCGCCACAACCGCGGTCCGGTTTTCGATCCGGTGGTGCGCTTCATGAATGAATTTCGCGAGCAGCCGGGCAGCCCCGCCGATCGCATCTTCATGAGCTGCGGCATGTACGAATCGCTGATCTACGAAAACCGCTCGCTCGTCCCGCATTTACAGGGCAAAGGCGTCGACGTACGCTTCGAGGAGGCCCGCGACGCCCATAACTGGGAGAACTGGCGAGACCGGCTTCGCATCGGGCTCTCCTGGCTGATGCCGGGGCCGGCCTGGATGGTGTACGACTGAGCCATCGGGACGTCCATATCCGGGTCCCGACACTGCTAGTATTCATGGAACACCCTTACTGAAAGAGGAAGCGCAGATCGTGGCAGAAAAAACTCGAAGAATCGGCCTGTCCCTCGGCGCCGACATATGCTGGCCCATTTGCTACGAAGGGCTGCTTGCTGAACTCGACCTCAGGATTCCCTACGGCAAAGACAATCTGACCTTCGAAGTCGAGCGCGTCCAGATCGAACCGTTCGACCTGATGCAGGGCTGCAAGTACGACGTGGTTATCGACCGCCTGACGCACTGGTATCACACCTCGCGCGAATGGATAAAGAAAGCGATTGCCATGAACGACCTATACGTGTTCAACAACCCGTGGTCGCTGCAATCCATGGAAAAGCACACGACGTATTGCGCGATGATGCGACTCGGACTGCCGGTACCCGATACCTGGATGGTGCCGCCGAAGTCCTACCTGGAGTCCTCCGATCTGCAGCCGACACTGAAGCGCTACGCCAAGCTCTTCAACCTCGGCGACATCGGCGACAGGATCGGCTATCCGCTCTTCATCAAGCCATACGACGGCGGTGCGTGGGTTGGCGTCACCGCGATCAAGGATCGCGATGCCTTGCTCGAAGCCTACGACGACAGCGGCACACGTGTGATGCATCTGCAGAAAGGCGTGGTCCCTTTCGAAGGGTTCGTACGCTGTATTGGACTCGGACCGCAGTGGCGCTGCGTCAACTACGATCCGGACGCGCCGCTGCACGACCGCTACCGCATGGACACGGACTTTCTCCCTGTGGATCAGCAGCAACGCCTTACCGATATAACGATGGTGATCAACGCGTTTTTCGGCTGGGATTTCAACTCCTGCGAATCGCTGTTGAGCAATGGCGTGTGGCATCCGATCGACTTCGCCAACGCCTGCCCGGACTCACAGGTGACATCGCTGCACTTCCATTTCCCCTGGCTGATCAAGGCAAATTTGCGCTGGTCGATATTCTGCGCCGCCACGGAGAGGCGCATGAATACCGACCTGAACTGGCGCGCCTACTTCGACATCGCCGCCCAGGACATATCCTTCGACGAAAAACTTGCTGGCTACGTGAAGATCGCAAGGCAACGTTTCGATATCGAGCGCTTCGAGGAGTTCTGCGACAAGCATCTCGGACACCTTGACGAAGTCGCGCACCAGTACTTTGAATCCCAGGCCGTCAGGGACGCCATCCGCGAGAAGGTCGAGGCGCTTTACCCGCCGCATGAACACGAAGAGTTCACCGAGCTGTTCTGGAACCGCATTCAGTACTGGCGGCAGCAGCAGGGCGGCGTAGGCCCGCTGGCGTGAAAGACACCGCTCGCTGGTATTCGCAGCGCGTGCAACAGGACGTACAGCTGGTGCGCTGGGGAACCTTCGGCACCCCGGTGCTGCTGTTCCCCACCGCCGGCGGCGATGCCGAGGAGGTCGAACGCTTTCACCTGATCCAGGCATTGCAGCCGCTGCTGGACGCCGGACGCATCAAGGTCTACTCGACCGACAGCGTCGCCGGCAGGGCATGGTTTTCCGGGCAGCACTCGGCCGAGTACTGCTCGGCGCTGCAGAACGCCTTCGATGCCTTTATCTACTCGGAGCTGGCGCCGGCGATTCGCAGGGACTGCGCCTCTGACGACATCGAGATCATTACCGCCGGCGCATCGATTGGCGCTTTCAATGCCGTTGCGACGCTCTGCCGCCACCCGGATGTGTTTCGCCTGGCCATCGCCATGAGTGGAACCTTCGACCTTTCGAAGTACCTGGAAGGACGGTTCAACCTGGATTTCTATTTTTCGTCGCCACTGCACTACCTCGCAGACCTGAGTGGCCCGCAGCTCGAACAGCTGCAAAAAAGGCTTGTGCTGTTGCCCAGTGGCGAGGGCGATTACGAAGACATCGGTGAATCGTGGCGCCTCGCAAAGCTGCTGGGTGCCAAGGGCGTGCCCAATCGCGTCGATTCATGGGGTTCGCAGTGGCATCACGACTGGCATACCTGGCGTGAAATGCTGCCGAAGTATCTGAACGAGTTTGCCTGAGCGAGATTATTCGGCGTACATATGTAGTTCCGACCCGACGGCATCCGCCATGGCGATCGTCTTGTCGAGGTCGGGATGGCGCAGCATGATAAAACCGTCGGAGACTAGCGTTTTCTTCCAGTCGCGGCGAGGCGTACCGGGCGGCAGCAGGGTATTCCAGATTACGTGCTCGCCGAATCTTGATTGCAGCGATTGGGTGCCCTCGATGGTCGTAATACGCCCCACGCCACGCGCTCGTTTGAATATCGTGGCGACGTTATAGCGGCGCTCGTAATGCTCATCGATGCGTCCGCGGGTAAGCGCCTGCCCCCATCCTTTGAAAACGTCGAAGTCGCAGGCGTACTTCATCTGGTCGACCTGGTGCGCGCCCGGCGGCCGCCCACCGATCTCGCCGAACACGACCTCACCGTCGGCCTTTCGATACCACTCCATGTGCGTGAAACCGGTGCCGAACTCGAGCGCGCGGATGACGTCGTAGCCCATCTTCACACCGCCGGCAAGCTCAGTCGCCTCGACATCTCTTAGTGCGATGACCTGCGGGCTGATCCACTCGTTGCTGCGGGCGATCAGTGGCCGGGGTCGATACCAGGCGATGTTGTAGTACGCGATCTCGCCGTCGATCGTGATCGTATCGAAGGTGTACTCCTCACCGTCAATAAACTCCTCGACGCTGATCGTAGCCACATGCCGCAGCAGGGGAAGCACGGCGCGCAGTTCCTCCCGGGATTCGACCCGATACGTGTCCGCCGACCCAGCGCCGTCGATCGGCTTCAGGATGAGCGGAAACCCGATCGTCTCGACGGCTTCCCAACAGGCGGCGACGCTGTCCACGGCGACGTGGCGCGGCGTGCGGATGCCGGCCTTGTCCAGTGCGGCCTTCATCGCCTCCTTGTCGCGGAACAGGCGGGCATGGTCGATGCCCAGGCCATCGACGCCGAAATGCTCGCGCAGCTCGGCGGCCAGCATGACGCCAGGTTCCCACAGGCACTCGATGCGATCGAGGTCATGGCCGCGCAGTCGATCGCTCAATTCGGCAATGACGCGGCGACTGTCCCAGAGCGACGAGACCTGCACGTATTCCGACAGCGATCGACGTACCAGCCCCGGCAGGCTGGAAACAGGCTGGTCGCCTACGCCGTACACGCGCGCGCCGCAATCCGCGAGGCCACGGGTGAATTCCGGCATATCGGCCGGGTATCCAGGAGAAATGATCAGCACGTTCATGAATGTCGACTTCGATACAGGGCGCGGCTTATAAAGTATTTCGCGGCTTATCCAAGTAGAATAGCACCCCTGATCTCGAACCATGGCGCCGAATTGGCAACTAACAATAAACTAAAAATCTGCCTCGCGAGCTCCGAACTGACGCCCCTGGCCAAGACCGGCGGCCTCGCCGACGTCAATGCCGCGCTCTCGGCTTACCTCAATGACACGGGTCACGACATCCGCGTGCTGATACCGTTCTATGCGAGCATGAAACGCGACGGCCTGAAGATCGAGCCGGTCGAGAATTTGCAGAATCTCTTCATCAGCATCGGGCCCTGGGATTTTCGCTACTCGATCGACGTCACCACCTTGCCGGCAAGCCGGCTGCCCGTCTACCTGCTGCGCTGCCCGGCCCTGTATGACCGCCCGGGCATCTATACACAGGGGGCCGACGAGCACCTGCGCTTCATCCTGCTGTCGCGCGTCGCCATCGAGATGTGCCAGCGCATGCGCTTCTCACCGGATATCTTCCATTGCCATGACTGGCACACGGCATTGATTCCGCTTTTCCTTCGCACCCTGTACGCCTGGGACAAGTTGTTTGCGAACACGCGTTCGGTCCTGACCATCCACAATATCGGCTACCAGGGCGTATTCGGTGCCGGTATTGCCAGCGACCTGGCCCTCGGCGACGCTCAGTACCTGCTGCACCAGGACGATCTCTCCGCCGGGAGAATCAACTTCCTGAAGACCGGCCTCCTTTACGCAGACCTGCTCACCACGGTGAGCCCCACCTATGCGCAGGAGATCCAGGGCAGCGAATACGGCATGGGGCTCGATGACATCCTGAGAGACCGCAGCGGTGCACTCATCGGTATTCTCAACGGCGTCGACTACGGCGAATGGCATCCGAAGACGGATCCGCTGATTCCACAGAACTTCACGCCCCAAGACCTGGGCGGCAAGGAATTCTGCAAACAGGTCCTGATGAACGAGCTGGGGCTGGCGGGTGGCAAGGATCAGCCGGTGATCGGCATCGTCAGCAGGCTGGTCGGCCAGAAGGGCATCGACCTGATGGAGCGCGTGCTGCCCGCGCTGCTCGCACGACGAAATTTTTCACTCGCGGTATTGGGTAGTGGCGAGGCTCGCTTCGAGCGCTTTTTCGAATCCCTGCAACGGGCGGCGCGCTCGCGCGTCAGCTTTTATCGCGGCTATAACAACAAGTTGGCCCACTGGATCGAGGCCGGCAGCGACATGTTCCTGATGCCGTCCATCTATGAGCCCTGTGGTCTGAACCAGATGTACAGCCTCAAGTACGGCACGATTCCGATCGTTCGTGAGACCGGCGGCCTGGCGGACTCGGTGCAGCAAATCGATGCCGGAAAAAAAACCGGCACCGGGATCCTGTTTCGCGATTACGACGAAGCCGGACTCGCCTGGGCCGTCAGCCGGGCACTGCAGCTCTTCGAGAACAAACCTCTGTGGAGGAAAATTATGCGTAACGGCATGGCGATGGATTTTTCCTGGGCAAAGCAGGGCGAACAGTACGTGAGCCTGTTTCGACGCCTGGTGGGCAAATGAACGTCATCTTTGTCGAGCCCTCGTTCCCGAATAACCAGCGTGAATTCGTGCGTGCCCTGCACGCGACCGGCGCCAATGTCATCGGCATCGGCGAACGGCCGCTCGACTATCTCGACTCCGAGGTAAAATCCTGGCTGGCGGAATACGTCCAGGTGCGATCCGTCGTGCATGAACCGTCGCTGCTGAAAGCGGTGAAGCTCATACAGAGCCAGGTCTGGGTCGACCGTCTCGAAGCCACCATCGAAGCGCACATCATGCCGGTCGCCGCCGTTCGCGAAGCGACCGGGATACCCGGTACGTCGACGCGGACCGCTTATCTGTGCCGCGACAAACCGGCGATGAAGGAAGCACTGCGCAAGGCCGGTATTTCCTGCGCCCAGTCGACGCGCGCAGAAACGCCGCAGGACGCCCGCGATTTCGCGGCCGCAGTCGGCTACCCGCTGATCGTAAAGCCTCCGGCCGGTGCCGGTGCCTCCGGGACGTACAAGGTCCGCGACGAACACGGCCTCGAGCGCGTCATTGCGGAGTCCGGGCTCGCCGACGGTCACGCCGTCGCGATCGAGGAGTTTATCGAAGGACACGAAGGCTATATCGATACGCTGACGATCAATGGCGAGGTACGGCACGAGTTCATAACGCATTACTACCCGAACGTGCTGGAGGCAATGCGCGAACGCTGGATCTCGCCGCAGATGGTCACCACGAATCGTATCGACGCCCCCGGCTACGCCGAGGTGCGTCAAATGACCCGGGACGTCATCAGGATCCTGGACATCGGCACATCGGCCACGCACATGGAGTGGTTCTTCGGAGCCAAAGGGCTGAAGTTCTCCGAGATCGGCTGTCGCCCGCCGGGCGTCGGCCAGTGGGACGTCTACAACGCCGCCAATGAATTCGACCTGTATTTCGAGTGGGCCCACGCGATTGTGAACGGCGACACCCACAGCCGGCCGTCGCGCCGCTACGCCGCCGGCATGATAGCGCTGCGCCCGGATCGCGACGGACGCATCAGCGGCTATTCCGGCGTCAACACGATCAACCAGCGCTACGGCGACTGCATCGTTGCTGCTCGCCTGCCGGATGCCGGCACGCCGACGCAGCCGGTGGAGGCAGGCTACATGGCGAACGCCTGGCTCCGGGTCCGCCATCCGGACTACGACCAGCTGCGTAATATCCTCGATGACATCGGCCAGACGCTCAAGGTTCATGCGGCATGACGGCGGGCAATTCGGAGTCCGTTCGATTCAGAAAACTGCAGAAGCAGCTGCCCAGGGTCTGGCAGCGTTACCAGGAGGATCCCTGCTACGAGCACACCTCGGTGATCGTGCCTTCGATGAGCGTCAACCAGGAAGAGCTGGCCAAAGTCACCGGGGCCGCGTTTTACGAAGAGCGCCTGATGTTTGCGCTCATCCGGCTGCGTAATCCGAATGCGCGCCTGATCTACCTGACCAGCCAGCCGGTGCACCCGGACGTGGTTGACTACTATCTGCAGTTGCTGGACAGCGTCTCGGCCAGCCATGCACGCCGCCGCCTGCACATGGTGTCCGTGTTTGATGCGAGCGCCCGGCCGCTGTCCGAAAAAATCCTGGAACGGCCGAACCTGCTGCGGCGACTGAAGAGATTTATCGGCGATACCGATCATGCCTACCTGACCTGCTACAACTCCACCGTGCTCGAACGCAGGATAGCGTTGCAGCTGGGGATACCGATGAACGGTCTCGATCCGGATCTCCTGGACCAGGGTACGAAGTCCGGTAACCGCAAGATCTTCGCCGAGGCAGGCATCAATTACCCGGCCGGCTTCGAAGATCTGCACGGCGAAGACGAGATCGTCAAAGCGTTGATCGACCTGCGCAAACGGCGCCCGGCGTTGGCGCGCGCCGTCGTGAAAATCAACGAGGGATTCGGCGGCGAAGGCAATGCCGTATTCAGCTACCCGCCGGAATCGTCCGGTGAGGACGGCATTCGCAAGGCGCTGAAGAACCTCGCCTGGCTGTCCGGCGTCGAGACCTACGAGAAATTCATGGCCAAGTTCGACCGGATGGGCGGCATCGTCGAGGAACTCGTCGTTGCCGACGAAGTACGCTCACCGAGCGTGCAGATGCGGATACTGCCCGATGGCAGCTCGCGCCTCGTATCCAGTCATGAACAGGTACTCGGCGGATCGACCGGCCAGTCCTACCTGGGCTGCCGCTTTCCGGCCGACGATGACTACCGCGGCCTACTCCTGCAGGAAGCCGCCAAGGTCGGCAAGGTCCTCAGCGGGAAAGGCGTCATAGGACGCTTCGCCATCGATTTTTTGGCCACTCGCGACAAGTCTGGCTGGAGCGTGCATGCAATCGAGATCAATCTGCGCATGGGCGGCACGACGCCACCCTACCATGCGCTGGAGTTCCTGACCGAGGGCGAACTGGATGCCGCCAGCGGGCTGTTCCTGGCACCTGACGGGCAGGCGAAATACTACAAGGCGACCGACAACTTCAAATCGCCGGCGTATCGCGGCCTGTTGCCGGAAGACCTGTTCGAGATAATCTGGAATCGCGGCATCGGCTTCAAGCATTCGACCGGGACAGGCGTACTCTTCTATATGATCGGCGCACTTTCGCAATACGGCAAGCTCGGTATGACCTGTATTGGCAATAGCCCGGCCGAAGCGCAACATCTGTTCGACGAGGCCGCCAGGATCATGGACGAAAGCACCTCCAGCGACCTGCATGGCGAGGCGGCACCGATGAACGATCGCTACATTGGCATGGAATAGACCCGGCATTAACCCGAATCGAACAATCCTGTGAACTGACTATGGCTACCGAAGCAAAGAATTTCCTGTTCGTATCCGTCGCCTCCCTGATCGGCGACATCGCCTGGATGGTCAGGAAAGAAGGCCACGAAGTCCGGTATTTTATCGAGATGGAGTCGGAACGCTCGATCGCCGATGGCTTCGTCGAAAAAGTCGACGACTGGGAAAGTCACGTCGACTGGGCCGACGTCATCGTCTTCGACGACGTCCTGGGCCAGGGCGAGAAGGCCAAGAAACTGCGGGATGCCGGCAAGCATGTCGTTGGCGGCACGCCGTACACGGACCGCCTCGAGGACGATCGCAGCTACGGCCAGGAAGAGCTGAAGCGGCATGGCGTGTCGATTATCCCGTTCCAGGACTTCAGCGATTTCGACAGCGCCATCGACTACGTCAGCAAGCATCCGGCGCCGTACGTCATAAAGCCGAGCGGCGAAGCGCAGAACATCAAGCGCCTGTTGTTCGTCGGCCAGGAAGACGACGGCCGCGATGTCATACACGTATTGCAGTCCTACAAGGCCGCCTACGCCGATACCGTAAAGGTCTTCCAGCTGCAGCGGCGCGTGCGCGGCGTCGAGGTCGCGGTCGGTGCGTTTTTCAACGGCAGCGATTTCATGATGCCCATCAATGTCAATTTCGAGCACAAGCCGCTGTTCCCGGGAAACATCGGGCCGGCGACCGGCGAAATGGGTACCTGCATGTACTGGAGCGGACCCAATCGCATATTTACGGCCACGCTTGCCAAGCTTCGCGATCGGCTCGCGGAGGAAAAGTACGTTGGCTACATGGACGTCAACTGCATCGTCAACGGCCAGGGCATCTATCCGCTGGAGTTCACCGCGCGCTTCGGCTACCCGACGATCAGCATACAGGCGGACGGGCTGCAAATGCCGCTGAGCGACTTTCTGTACGGCATGGCGAGCGGCACATTGACGAATTTCAAGACCAAACGCGGCTTCCAGATCGGCCTGCGCATCGTGGTACCGCCGTTCCCCTATAACGACCCCAAGACGTTCGAAGCCAACTCGAAAGACCGCGTCATCATTTTCAGAAAGCCCAACTACGATGGCATACACATCGAGGATGTAAAGCTCGTCAATGGCGAGTGGCTCATTACCGGCACCTCGGGCGTCATTCTGATCGTCACCGGCTTCGGCATTTCCGTAAAACAGGCACAGGCGCAGGCCTATCAGCGCGTGAAAAACATCCTGATTCCGAACATGTATTACCGTACCGACATCGGCGATCGCTGGTTCGAGGATCATGACAAGCTGCATTCCTGGGGCTATCTGCGGGAGAGCTGAGCGAGGCCACGATGCTGACCATTGAACCAGCGCTGGAACACCCCAGCCGCAGAGAACTGAACGACGAAGTCCATGCCCGACCGCCAGACAGCCTGCCGACGCCCTGCGCCGTTACCTATGTCGCAAGGCTCCCGAAGCGCGACCCGCGTAGCGTCGTCGGAAAAGATCTCCTCGGCGACCTCCTGCGGCGTTTTGGACAGGAACGGCCGAATCGCGCCGTCGATCACTTCACCACGATGCTGGGCGCAGACCGGCTGCGCTGGGAACGCCACACCGAGTACAACCGCTATACCTTTGTCGCACCGGTAGACACCGACGACGCGAGCAGCAGTTTCCAGGAACCGGGTATTCCGGCGGACTGGCTTCAGGAGATGCAGGGCGAAATCTTCGTCGGTGTAAGAGCGAAAATCATCGGGCCGGAAGAAATCGATACCCCGATCGATGAGCTCAGTCGCAGGTGTTTCAACGGCAATACGCTGATCGGATCACGCGTGGGCGACGAAGGCGGCCTTGCGCTGACAGACCTCTGTATACATGAAGACGGTTTCAGCCGCGTCGTACTGATCAACGAAAAAATGTCTGAGGCGCAGACCGGCCGAGTCCTGCAGCGTCTGTTCGAGATCGAGACCTACCGCATGATGGCCTTGCTGGCCCTGCCGGTGGCGCGCGATCTCGCACCGATACTCGATGCGGACGAACGCGAACTTTCGGCGATCGGCGAGGCGCTCCTCGACGCGGAAACCCACCATGAACAGGAATGGCTGGATCGCCTGACCCGGCTCTCGGCAAGCAGCCAGAGTCGCCACCAGCGCAGCAGCTATCGATTCGCGGCAGCCGATGCCTACTACGAAATCGTGTTGCAGCGCATCAGCGAACTGCGCGAAACGCGCATTCACGGCTTGCAGACATTCGAGGAATTCACGACACGCCGATTGACGCCTGCCGTGAAGACCTATCGCGCCGTATCCCGTCGTCAGCAGTCGATTCTCGATCAAATGGCCCGCGCGACGAAGCTGTTGTCGACGAGGATCGATATCTCGCGTCAGCAACAAAACCAGTCGCTGCTCGCCTCGATGAACCGCCGCGTGAAAATGCAGCTACGCTTGCAGGCAACCGTCGAAGGATTGTCGGTAGCGGCGGTCACCTACTATGTCGTCGGACTCGTTGGGGTGCTCGCTCGGGGGGCTGAATCGATGGGCGTGCCGCTCGATTACTACCTGGTGTCGGCCGTCAGCATACCGTTCGTGGCCGGTACCGCTTTCATGGGGATCCGGCAGCTGCGCAGGAAAATATCGCGCGAGGATCTCGAATAGCTGCGTGCTGCGGCAGAACGCCCGGGCGGTCTTTTGCTTGCCCGCGCGGTCTGCTAGTGTCCTGTCCATGAACGACCGTGCCGCCAAGGGCTGCATCGAAATGACCATTCGGCCCCGGGAGCGCGATCTCGGCGAGTTCACGGTTCGCCGCGTGCTGCCCGCGGCGAAGCGACGCATGGTCGGGCCTTTCGTATTCTTCGATCACATGGGTCCGGCGGAATTCGCGCCCGGCAAAGGTATCGCCGTGCGGCCGCACCCGCACATCGGGCTCGCGACTATTACCTACCTGTTCGAGGGTCAGATCATGCATCGCGACAGCCTGGGCTTCGTGCAGCCCATCGAGGCCGGCGCCGTCAACCTGATGACGGCCGGCCGCGGCATCGCACACTCGGAGCGTGCGGGCGACGATCTCGATCAGACGTCGAGACTTCACGGCATCCAGTCGTGGATGGCCTTGCCGATCGAGGAGGAGGAGCGCGAACCATCATTCGTGCACTACGCGGCCTCCGAATTGCCGGAGCTCACGATCGACGGCTGCACGGTACGCATCATCATGGGCGATTGCTTCGGGCAGCGCTCGCCGGTGACGACCTATTCGGACACGCTCTACCTGGAATGCATCATCCCGGCGGGCGGCCGGATCACGATACCCGGCGATACTGCCGAACTCGCCGCCTACGTCGTATCCGGCGAGCTGCGTGTTTCCGCTGAGATGTACGGCGATGGCGTCATGCTGGTCGCGAAAAAGGCTGCAACGCTCGAACTGGCCGCGGAAAAAGACGCGCGCGTCATGATCATCGGTGGCGATCCGCTCGGCGAAAGGCATGTGTGGTGGAACTTCGTTTCCAGCTCCCGTGCGCGCATCGAGCAGGCCAAGGATGACTGGCGCGAAGGTCGCTTCGGGAAGGTGCCGGGCGATGATGAGTTCATTCCGTTGCCGGACAAGTAGATAATCCGCGAACGTCACCCAGGGAACCTGCATGCCGAAGCTTAGCGCCAACGGTATTGATATTGAATTCGAAACGTTCGGATCGTCCTCGGATCCGGCCCTCTTGCTCATCATGGGCCTGGGCATGCAAATGATCGCGTGGCCGGAACCTTTCTGCCGCGAACTAGCATCACAGGGATTGCACGTCATCCGTTATGACAATCGCGACACGGGATTTTCCACGAAGTTTGACGGTGTCAGGGTGCCCGGCGTTGCGGCCCTCCTGATTCGCAGCATGCTGCGGCTGCCGATTCGCGTTCCCTACAC
>JBFELT010000019.1:0-26388 GCA_041552015.1 Woeseiaceae bacterium | reverse complement strand
GCGCTACATGGCGCCGGCCGCCCTGGAATAGCTCGCATTATCGGGGTTCGCGAACAGGTCCAGATCCTCCCTGTAGGACGAGGCGCTCACATTGTAGAAGCCCATCAGCGTGTGCGAAATATTGTCGTGCGACAGATGAAGTTGTCCGAAGCGTTCGATGGCTGTTTCATCAATGCCCTGAGTCCGGCGAAAGCCGTCGGAGAGCCAGAATATGAAAGGCACGTCGGTCTGCGCTTGCGGTGCTATCGCGTAGGGCAGGCCGTGCAGATAGACACCGTTCTCGCCCAGCGATTCGCCGTGATCCGACGCGTAGAACAGGAAACTATCAATCTCTTCGGCGCGAGCCTGGAGCTTTTCGATGAGCTGACTGAGTATGTGGTCGGTATAGACGATCGTATTGTCGTAAGCGTTCGACACCAGGTTATTGGAGCACTCTTTTGGCGAGGCCTTGTCGCAATAGGGCGCGAAGACACCAAACGAGGGCGGGTAACGACGGCTGTAGGCGGGTCCATGGCTGCCAAGGGTGTGCAGAACGATGAGCGTATCCGGACCCTCGGCGTCCAGATAGTCATCGATATTCTCCAGCAGGGCTTCGTCCAGGTAACCCATATCGCTGTAGAAAGGCGACGATACGTCTATGTCTTCTCGGAGGTTGATGTTTTCAATCCGGTCGCAGACATGCTTGCAGCTCGAGTTGTTGTCTATCCAGACTGTCCTGACATCCGCAGCCATCAGGATGTCCAGTACATTGGATTCCGCGACCGCATCGTCTTCCGAATAGGTATCGCGTCCCTCAATCGAAAACATGCAGGGGACGGAAAAAAGCGTGGATGTGCCGCAGGAGTCCCCGTGTGCGAACAGCACGTCCTCTTCGGCCGCGAGCTCGGGGTTGGTGATTTTCGGGTATCCGTTCAGTGAGAAATGATCGGCACGCGCGGTTTCACCGACCACCATGATGCCGACCGTGCGATTCGCGGATACCAGCCGTTGCCTGGCATTGGCGTCGATAACCCTGAACGGCCGATCGTGATGAAGCTTGTCCTTCGCCAACCTCACGAGCGACATTAACGGGAAAACCGGCATAACCTTGAAGCGCAGGTCACGATGTTCGACGGCGAAGTAGCTGACGTACTTGTAATTCGGCAGCGTAATCCCGGCGAACACGGCCAGTAGGGTCACGCCAAGAACGATTTTCCCCGCGAACTCCCGGACAAGAGGGCGGGGAACAATCTCGACGTAACGAAGCAGAAGGGACGGAATTACGCCCAGCAACAATACGTGCATGAGCAATGGCAGCGATGCCAGCTCCAGGGCTTCCGCCGGGTTGTTGTCACGGATCGTCTCGAAGACATTCAGGAACATCTCTTCGTGAAATACCACGCCCATGTCATTGGAAAAGTAGCCGACAATCGATGTGCCGACGAGGAACACGGCAATCACCGGCTTCTGCAGTCTGCCGACCGCCAGTACCGAGAACAGCGCGTTCAGCACCAGGACCATGAGCACCGTGATGGTCAGCAGGAAGCCCACCCCACGGGCAGAAGCCATGTCGAGGTCCTGCGCCAGCGACGCGAAGAGCCCGCCGTTATTGGCGGCGACAATAAAGATCGAGGCAGCCAGGGACAGCTGCCAGCGGAAAAGCCTGATTGCGAACAAGGAAGTTGGCCTGCGAAAACGACGCTGTTAGTGCTTAGACGCCGGCGCGCAAGAAATCATTCGCACATGCCTCCATAAATACCGGCGGCGGCTGGCCATCAATCACCTGCCTCGTGCACAATGGGCCGATGAAACACACGGCAGCAAGGCTGGTGCGCCACGCACTCGAGAGCATCGGCACGAAGTTCACTTTCGGTATCCCGGGCGTACACAACATCGAGCTGTACGACGAGCTGAAGACGTCGGAGACGATACGGCCGGTGCTCGTCACCCACGAGGTGGGTGCCGCGTTCATGGCGGATGCCGTCAGCCGTGTCGGCGACACCATCGGCGTCCTGGCGATCGTGCCGGCAGCCGGCATCACGCACGCGATGAGCGGCATCGGCGAGGCGTATCTCGACGGCATTCCGATGCTGGTCATCTCCGGCGGTATTCGCAGCGACATGCAGCAGAAGTTCCAGCTTCACGATGTCGACCAGCACGCGCTGCTCAAGCCGCTGACCAAGGCGACCTATCGCATCGAACGTTACGAGGACGCCATCCCGACCATATACCAGGCCTATCGAAAGGCGACCGAGGGAGAGCCGGGACCGGTATTCGTCGAGCTGCCGGCGAACCTGCAGCTGCTGACCGGCGAGGTGGACGAGATGCCGGCCTTTGAAGCGACCAGGAACCAGCCGCTGATCAACCCGGAACAGATCGGCAAAGCGGCGGAACTGCTGTCCGAGGCCAGTCATCCCGGTATCTTTATTGGCTGGGGAGCGCGCCACGTGGCCGAAGACATAGCGCGCATCGCCGAGCACCTTGGCGCGCCGGTCGCCACGACCCTGCAGGGACTGTCTGCATTCCCGGCCGGCCATCCTCTGCATACCGGCATGGGCTTCGGGCACGCCGCCGTGCCGGCGGCTGAAAACGCCTTCAAGAACTGCGATGCCATGCTTGCTGTCGGCACGCGCTTCGCGGAAATAAGCACCGGCAGCTACGGCGCCGTGCCGCCCGAGAAGCTGGTGCACATCGACATCAACCCGGAAACGCTGAATGCCAACTACCCGGCCAAAGTCGCGATCGCGAGCGATGCACGAGACGCCGTGCCGGCCCTGGCGAACGCGATTTGCGAAATCGGCGAGCCGCGGGACAGTTCGTCGACCGTGCTGCAGATCGCCAATGACAAGGCCGTCTATCGCAAGGAGTGGCACGCCCACGACAGCGGAGATCGCGTCAATCCCTGTCATTTCTTCGATGCCCTTCGCGAAAAGCTGGACGACGATGCCATCGTCGTTGCCGATGACGGCAACCACACCTTTCTCACTGCGGAACTGATGCCCATCCGCGCCGGTGGCGCCTTCTTCTCACCCACCGACTTCAACTGCATGGGTTACTGCGTGCCGGCATGCATTGGTGCGAAACTCAGCGCACCGGACAGGCAGGTGGTCGGCATTGTCGGCGACGGCGCCTTCCTCATGACCGGTCTCGAATCGGTCACCGCCGTGGCCAACAAGCTGGGCATCGTCCTGTTCGTCTTCAACGATGGCGAGCTTGCGCAGATCGCACAGGCGCAGGCGATTCCCTATCAGCGCACGACCTGCACGACCATCGGTCGGCTGGACTTCGAAGCACTTGCGCAGGCGACGGGCTGTGCTTACGTTGCCATGCAAAGCAACGATGACATCGCCGCCAGCATTGCGTCGGCGTTCGAGCATGCCGCAGGTCAAGTGCCCGTCATCGTCGATGTGCGTATCGACTATTCCAAGAAAACCCGCTTTACGTCCGGCGTCGTAAAGACCAACCTGGAACGCTTCGACACCAGGACGAAAATCCGCATGGTCGGTCGCGCGCTGTATCGCAAGGTATTCGGCGCGCCGTAATTGCGGGTACCGGATGCCCGAATGGCAAGATTTCGCTCAGCCGATCAGGCAGCGCTCGGCCAGGATCGGACGTCCGGTCGCCGCGTTTCGGAGCTCATGCCGTGAGTCGGCTACCGGCTGAAGCTACACATCCGGCCAGTCCCTTCCGGTCCATGATCCGCTGCATTTAACGCCGCCATTATGTGATCCACGTCACAATCATGCGGCGGCCCGCCTTAGGCCGCACACCTCCGAAACCGGGCCGTTCCTGATGAAATACGTCCATCGCTTGGGAGTACAGCATCATGGACCGCAAAACTGTTTTAACATTCATCGGTATCTACTGTTTCGCAGCGAGTGCGGCTTTCTTTTTCGGCGGAAACGACGAGATAGAGGTCACGTCCGTTGTGGATCAGCCGGCGTCTTTCGTCGTGCAAGGCGAATCAAGTGATGCTGTAGCTGCGGCCGTGCGTCAGGTCGGCGGCAAGATCACCCACGAGCTCGGTATTATCGATGCCGTGGGCGCAAATCTCACTGTCAAGCAATACAAGGAACTTGCGAAAAATAAGGCGCTGCGCCTGACCTCGAATCACAGCGCCACTGTTGCTGGCAGTTCGGTCGCACCGGAGACTTTCTATACGTCTCTTATTGGTGCTACGCAATTGCATGGTGAAGGCATCACCGGTGAAGGCGTGACTGTTGCGGTTCTCGATTCAGGTCATTTCAAACGCACGGGGCTCGACAAGGCCCCGGATGGCCAGTTCCGGGTACTGGCGCTCTACGATGCCATTACCGGTATCCTGCAGACCGGAACGAGTAAAGAGACCGATCAGGCCGGACACGGAACCCACGTGACCAGCATCATCCTGAACTCCGAACAGGATGCGAGCGGGCAATACAACGGAATCGCCCCGGCGGCAAACCTGATCTCTATCAAGGCGTTTGATGGCAGCGGCTCGGGCACCTACCTGGACGTCATCCGTGGACTGGATTGGCTCGTTGCCAATAAAGACGCCTACAACATTCGAGTCGTAAACCTGTCTTTCAGCGCGACACCGCGCTCGCACTACTGGGACGACCCTATTAATCAGGCGGTCATGAAAGCGTGGCAGGCGGGCATTGTGGTAGTAGCCTCGGCCGGGAACACAGGTCCGGAAGCGATGACCATCGGCGTGCCAGGTAACAACCCCTACGTCATCACGGTCGGCGCCATGTCAGACAATTACACGCCCGGGAATCCCGGCGATGACAAACTGGCATCGTTCTCGGCGGCTGGCCCAACTGTGGAGGGGTTTGTCAAACCGGAGATCGTTGCTCCAGGCGGTCACATGATCGGTGTCATGGATTACAAGAAACACGAAATCGCGATGGACCATCCCGAGTTTCAGTTTGACAATGGTGACGTCAAAACCCCGTATTTCCAAATGTCAGGAACCTCGCAGGCGGCAGCGGTGGTCACAGGTACCGTCGCCTTGTTGCTGGATGCCGAACCGTGGCTGACACCGGACCAGGTTAAATGCAGGCTCGTCAGCTCGGCCCGTCCGGCAGTCAAGGCAGACGGCAGCCTGGCCTACAGCATCTTCCAGCAGGGCGCCGGAATGGTCGATGCTGATGGCGCCGTCAACAGCGCCAATCTGGACTGCGCGAATCGCGGCATGGACATCAGCCAGGACATCGCCGGCCAGGTTCACTACGGCGGCCCCGCTAATGTTGACGAAAACGGCAACTACTACATCATGGGACTGGAAGGCTATCTGTGGACCAACGGCGGGCTGCAGAATGATGGCTACCTGTGGACCAACGGCTATCTCTGGACCAATGGTTATCTCTGGACAGATGCACATTTCTGGACGGACGGCCGCGTTGGCGCAGACGGCTATCTCTGGACCAACGGCTACCTCTGGACCAACGGTTACCTCTGGACTGATGGCTATCTCTGGACCAACGGCTATCTGTGGACCAATTCACTTACCGAATCGGCCAGCGTCAACCGCTGGGTCGATCAGGAATAAGCCGAAAACCGATATTCCTAAGCCGAGGGGCGCTGTCCGCCCCCTCGATCAAAGCCCCGCCCTCGTGGCGGGGCTTTCTTATGCGCGCGTGCAGTTCAATCGTGACCGACTCAGCTCGGCCGCAAGCGACCGGTGGCGCAGTGCACTCGCGGGTCCCGGGCGGTCGAGTTAAATAGGAACCGGCCGCCCGAGCGGCCGCGAAGGATTTCCGCGTTTCCTTCCTCTAACGGTAATGAAGCGCGAAATCTCACCGGTTTTTTTCCGCGGCGCCATGCTTCTTGGCGTCATGGCGGCCCTGCAGCCGCTCGCCGTGGCCGCTTCGGACGCGGCGACGGCAAGCGCCACGGACACGCTCGGCGAGACTACCCTCGCGGGCGGGCAGGCGGTCATGCTGGCACCGGCCGTACTCGAGGCAACGGGCGCGGTTATCGGTTCGGTCCATATCGCCAACGCCAGCATATTCGACCTGGATAATCCCGAGGAGAACAAGTCCCTGTTCCGGCTGGCGAATCGTCTGCACGTCACGACCAGGCCGGACGTTATTGAGCAACAGCTGCTGTTCGCGCCGGGAGAGCGGTTTTCGGCGCAGGCGATCGAGGAATCCGAACGGATCCTGCGCGCCAATCGCTACATCCAGGAGGCGTCGATTCAGCCGGTACACCACGAGAACGGCACGGTCGATCTCGAAGTCGAAACCAGCGATGTCTGGACGCTCATGCCCCGTTTTTCCGTGTCGCGCTCCGGCGGCAAGAACAATACGGCGATCGGTCTCAAGGAACAGAACCTGCTGGGGTCGGGCACGGCCATCGAGGTGATGTTCAAGTCCGATGTCGACCGGGATTCCCGAATCCTGAAATACAGAGACCGAAACCTTGGCAAAAGCTGGTACGGGCTGGAAATCGACTACGCCGACAACAGTGACGGCTACTCGCAGTTCCTGGCGATCGGCAAACCGTTCTACTCGCTGGACAGCAGAAGCTCGCAGGGTTTTTCAGTCCTCAACCGGGACAGCGTTGGCAGTTTTTACGAGCGGGGCGAGATTGCAGAAGAGTACCAGGCACAGGCCAGCGCCTGGGAGGTATACCGTGGCTGGTCGAAGGGGCTGAACAACGGCTGGGCCCGGCGCTACACGGCTGGCGTTGCCTATGACGACCGAAGTTTCTCCGCACTCGCGGATTCGCCGTATGCGGGCACCGTCTTGCCGCAGGACAGGCGGCTGTTGACGCCGTTTGTCGGCATCGAGATCGTCGAAGACCGCTACGAGAAGTCCAGCAATGTCGAGCAGATAAACCGCATCGAAGACCGCTTTCTCGGGACCCGGCTGCACGCACGCCTGGGAATCGCCAGCGCGGATGCCGGTTCGGATCGCGATGCCTGGTTGCTCAATGCCGGCGCGCAGACGGGCTTCGGCAGTTCCGATCACAGCTCGCTGATCCTGGCCGCCGGTTTGCAGGGCCGCCTCGAGCGGGGCGGCGTACAGAACCTCGCCGTGGACATCAGCGCGAGCTATTTCAAGCGCCAGTCCGAACGCCGACTTCTTTTCATGGGCTTCAGCGGCACCTACGGAAACAATCTCGACCTCGACCAGTACCTGGTCGTGGGGGGAGACAGCGGCCTGCGAGGCTACCCGTTGCGATTCCAGACCGGCGACAAACGCGCCGTGTTCACCATCGAGCAACGCTATTTCACCGACTGGTATCCGTTTCGCCTGTTCCATGTCGGCGGCGCGGCGTTTTTCGACGTAGGCCGCAGCTGGGGCGACAGTCCCGCGGGCGGCGCAGAAAAACAATTACTCCGGGACGTGGGCCTCGGGCTTCGAATCGGCAGCAGCCGGTCCGGCCTTGGCCGCCTGGTTCATATCGATGTGGCGATGCCACTGGACGACAGGGACGGCATCGACGGTGTCCAGTTCCTGGTTTCAACAAGGAAGAGTTTCTAGTGAACAAGGAAAACCTGACCCGCCTGCTCGATGCCCTCAAACCGCTGCTCTCCTTTGCCTGGCGCCTCGTCCTGGTTTTGACCGTTGCACGTGTCTTGCTGGTTGCCTGGCAGTGGGATCGCGTCGCGGCTGTCAACATGATTACACCCGTATTCGTGCAGGGGCTGCGTTTTGACCTCGTTTTGCTCGGCATTGCGCTGGTCCTCCCGGTGCTGTCGTTTCCGCTGCTGGCTTCCAGCGAGCGCCTCGTACCCCTGTGGCGTGGCCTGCTCATCATCTACCTGCCGGCGGTGTTTTTCGCCGTGCTCTTCATGGAGTTGAGCACGCCTTCGTTCATCGATCAGTTCGACTTCCGACCCAACATCCTGTTCGTCGAATACCTGAATCACCCGAGGGAAGTGGCCGCAACGCTCTGGGGTGCCTACAAGGTGCCGTTGATCTTCACGATCGTCTTCGTTACCGGGTTAACCGTTCTCGCGGCCCGGCAATTGCGTCGTGTTGTTGCGGACGCCCGCTCTCCCGGATTTCATCCGACACTGCTCGTGATGCCGCTACTCCTGGTGCTGTGCCTCGGGCTGATTCGATCGACGACCGATCATCGCCCGGTCAATCCGAGTACGGTAGCGCTATCCAACGACTCGCTCGTGAACGACCTGGCATTGAGTTCCGCGTATACCGTACTTTATGCGCTGTATGAAACCCGGCACGAATCAGAGGGCGGGTTTCGCTACGTGAACATCGACGATGACGAGGTGTTTCACGAAGTGCGGGCCGCCATGAATGTCGCGCCGCCCGACTTCACATCCACCGAACTTCCGACGCTGCACACGCAACGGCCGGAAGCGACGCTGGCGACGCCGAAAAACCTCGTCATCGTCATCGAGGAGAGCCTTGGCGCCGAGTTCGTCGGCTCGCTCGGCGGCCTCGATCTGACGCCGAATCTCGACGCGCTGTCGCGGCAGGGACTCTGGTTCACGAACCTGTATGCGACCGGCACACGCTCCGTCCGCGGGCTGGAGGCCATAGTCAGCGGCTTTACGCCGACGCCTGCACGCAGCGTCGTGAAGCTCGGCAAGTCGCAAAGAGACTTCTTCACGCTCGCCGAGCTGCTGGGCAACGCGGGCTACGACACCAGTTTTATCTATGGCGGCGAAGCGCAGTTCGACAATATGCGTCGTTTCTTCATGAACAACGGCTTTGACAAGGTCATCGACAAGAACGACTACCCGGATCCTGTCTTCACGGGCTCCTGGGGCGTGTCTGACGAGGACCTGTTCAATCGGGCTCACGAGGTGTTCAGTGCCGGGCACGATCGGCCGTTCTTCAGCCTTGTATTTACGTCGACGAATCATTCGCCGTTCGAATTTCCGGACGGTCGCATCGAACTCGTCGACGAGCAGAAAAACACGGTCAACAATGCCGTGAAGTACGCGGACCATGCGCTCGGCGAATTCTTCGCGAAGGCGCAGGCCTCGGACTACTGGGACGACACCGTGTTCCTGGTCGTTGCAGACCACAATTCACGCGTCTATGGCAGCGACCTGGTGCCCGTGGACCGCTTTCATGTGCCGGCGCTGATTCTCGGCGGCTCGATCGCGCCGGCGGCGTTCACGCCCGTCGCAAGCCAGATCGATTTGGGGCCCACCCTGCTATCGTTGGTCGGTGTCGCGGCCGAGCACCCGATGATCGGGCACGATCTGACCCGCCCGGAAGCACAGCAGTATCCAGGTCGGGCTATCATGCAGTTCAATGGCATCCAGGCCTACATGGAGGGCGATCGGGTCGCGGTGTTGCAGAAAGACCTGCCGTTGCGCCAGTTCACGTATCGGGACGGCCGCCTGCTGGAAACGGACGAGAGGAATTCGGCGCTCATCCGCCGGGCCATCGCGCATGCGGCATGGTCGTCAATCGCCTACGAGAAGTCCTTGTACAGGCTGCCGCAGGAAAGCGAGAAGACGCGCTGGGCGGCGGCAGGCATGACCGGTTACACGGCAAGTTGGACGGGATTGGCAGATTGAACGAGAGCGCGCCACAAATTGTGCAGGACCGCGACCTCGCCGCCCGGGTTGCGGGCGGCGATCAGGCCGCATTCGATGCCTTCTTCAAGGAGTATTTCCCGCGCCTGTTCCGCTTCACGTTGTCGCGTGTGAACAACGATGCGGATCTCGCGGAAGAAATCGTGCAACGCACGATGTGCATCGTGGTCAGGAAGATGGGTGCCTATCGCGGCGAGGCGCTGTTGTTCACCTGGCTCTGCCAGATTTGCCGCAATGAGAAGGCCTCCATTTTCCGGCAGCGAAAGATCGAGATGACGGAGGATCTTCCGATCGAAGATCACCCGGCCGTACAGGCGGCACTGGAGTCGATGTTTGCATCCGACTTCCGGCCGGAGTCGGCACAGCGCCGGCATGAGATTGCACACTTCGTGAGAACCACGCTGGAGTACCTGCCGACCAATTACGCGACGGCGCTTGAAATGAAATACGTGCAGGGCTGCAGCGTTGCAGAGATTGCGGCCCGCCTGAATGTCGGCGACAAGGCGGCCGAGTCAATACTGAGCCGCGCCCGCGCGGCATTTAAAGAAGGTTTTAGATCCCTGTGGGATCTTGAGCCGGGATTTATCGTCGACTAGGCGCGTAGCGCGCCGTCGAATTTCATCCAGAGTAAAGATGATGAGCAAACAAACGAGCGAAGATCAGGACCTCAAGCGCGACGAAGAGGCGATGGCCCGGCTACTGGATATGGCCGGTCCGCGAGCGGAAATTCCGGAGGACCTGGAATCGCGTGTTTACGCGCGCGTACTGAAGGAGTGGCGGACGAGTACCGCCGAGCCCGAGGGAGCGCAGGTGTACAACAGGGTTCACCGAACCTGGAGAAGAGGCATTGCGCGCGCTGCGGTTAAGCGCTGGACCCTGCCTGTGGCGCTCGCTGCCTCTGCGGCACTCATCGCTATTCTCGTGTTGCAGCCCGAACCCGTTCCCCCCGTAGCCGTGGGCACCGTCGCCAGGATCGTCTCCCCTGCGACCGGCGACAGTGCCCACGCACTGGGCGACAAGATCTACGCAGGTATGACGATCGAAACCGCTGCCGGCGAGGGCGTGAGTTTCCTGCTGGCCAGGAATGAGTCTTTGCGACTCGGCGAAAACTCGTCGTTGAGAGTGGATGCCGGCGACCGGTTCACATTGCTCCAGGGTCGCGTCTATGCCGATACCGGGGAATTCGTCTATCGCGACGGCGGCCTGCGCATCGACACGACGTTCGGCGCCGTGACGGATATCGGAACGCAGTTCGCCGTGTCGTTACAGGAGGAACTTCTCGACGTAGCAGTCCGCGAGGGCCGTGTCGATGTTCGCCGGGATACCCTCACCTACGTCGCCATGTCCGGCGAGCGGCTGACGCTCAAGGATCAGGGCGATGCCGCGGTGGTACCGCTGGCGCAAAGCGATGAGTTCTGGAACTGGACGACCGCGCTGGCACCTGCCTTCGACATCGAAGGCAGGTCGCTGATGGAGTTCCTGAAATGGGCGTCGCGCGAATCAGGCCGAATACTGTTTTTCGAGGATTCGGAACTGCGCATGGCCGCCATGCGCACCGATCTGCACGGGTCGATTTCGGACCTCTCGCCGCTGCAGGCCGTCGAGTCGGTACTCGCGACCACCAGGTTCCGCTACCGGGTTGAGACCGACCGTATCGTCATCGAGCGATAGATCGAAGGACAGATCGTTCTCAGAAATGAAACCCGAAGCCGAAGAACACCGGTTGCAGGCCTAGCAGGCTGGCTCCACCCAGCCCGATGCCGGTACAGATCAGTGTGAACGGAATCCAGGTCATCGTCTGAATGCCGGGGCGGCCCCAGTCACTATTGTGCATGACGGCCAGCAGGGCGTAACCGACGGCGAGCCCCAGCAGTGCGATCTGGAAGCTGACGACGGCGCCGGCGAAGAAGATCCAGGCGGCCATCCACTCGAGACGCTGCGTCGTTGCCGAATCCGGATGGGTCTCGGCGAGGTAGTTACTGGCACCCGCCTGTTTCGATCCATCGCCGGTCACCAGGAAGCGCGCTTTTCGCGTAATCGCATAGCCGACGATGCAAATGGTCGACAGCGGGGCGAGCGCTGCGTACAGGGAGGTCGAGTGGGCGAGGAAGCGCAGGAGCTTCAGCGGAGTCCGGCGCATGGCCACTATGAAGCACAGCAACGGCGATATCAGCGCCACAACGGTCATTGCGAAAAAGTCCCAGGTATAGAGGACGTTCATGGCCTCCGGCATACGAATAACCGGCAGCCGCAGCGTGTTCATGCCGATCTCGAAAGTAACAATGGCACGCTCGCCGATGGTGACGGGCAGTACGATCGCCGTCATGATCATGAACAGGAAAAAGAACAAGGTGAGGGGCAGGTTCGCGGTCGGGAAGAGTATGTCGAACTTTTCACTCCATGAAATATTCTTCGAACGAATGAGCCTGCCGGCAAACTTGTGCAGGAACTCGCAGGTGCCGCGGGTCCATTTCACGTGCCGCAGGCGAAACGCCCGCACGGAAGACGGGAATTCCTCCAGGCAGGTAACGTCGGCGGCAAACGTCCCGTAGTAGCCCTTTTCACGAATCGCAATTGCATACGCAAGGTCTTCACTGACCAGTTCCGGGAAGCCGCCAACTTCTTCCCAACAGCTCTTCCGGAGCAGCGCGCCGTGCCCGAGGAACATGACGAAGCCGAAGTGGTTGCGAAGCGGCTGATACCATTCCCAGTGAATGTCGATGCCGCGACACATGTCCTGCTGCAGCTTATTGCCCTGTTTTATGCACTTGTGATTCGCTTGTATGAAGCCGCAATTCGGATCGGCGACAATCCTGGGAACCAGTTTGGACAGAAAATTTATCGGCAGGATCTCATCCGAGTCGGCAATGACAAAAAGCGGCTCGGAAACGACGTGCTGCAATGCGTAGTTCAGGTTGCCGGCCTTGAATCCACGACGTGATGGGCGCCTGACGACCGTCACGGATGGATGCCGGGCAGCGAAGCGGTCGATGCGCCGCATTTCCTCCCTGTTCGAGCTGTCGTCAAGGATATAGACATGGAAATTCGAGTAATCGAGCCTCACGCACGAAGCCGCGCCCGCTTCGACGAAGTCGTTGCAAGTCGTGTAGAGAACGGCGACCGGTGGCTTGAATGCTGTCGCCTTGCCTGTTGCGACTGCCTTAGGGTCTTTTCGCAGGCGTACGTAGGTCGCGAACAAAACAACGGACAGGTTGTAAAGACCGTACAGCCAAGCGATACACACGAAGAAGGCAAAATAGCCTTGGGCAAAAAGCGAAACAGGTCCTTCCGCGGCGTCAAGTGACTGGAGGAGACGAGGACCGAACCAGTACAAGGCCGCAAACCACACCGTAAAAAGCGTCACGAATAACGCCGGCGATCGATTGGCGATCCGCCTGATGCTTTTTTGCCCCGCCGCGGCAAGCCGTATTTCTTGTTGTTGTGCTTGCGAGATTGACATCTTTTTGCTCCTAGTTCCGCGGTGTTCTGTAGGTGAGGCCGAGCAGCGCCATGTCGAGCGTTTCGGTCGGCGTTTTTTCCTGCCGCAGCGACAGGTTCAGCGTGAGTTGATCGGCGACATGCACGTTCGTCCAGGCGCCCAGCAGTGTTGTCTGCCCGGAGAAAGCCGGGTCGCTGGCGTCAATGTCGCCTCGTCCGATTTGCACGCCGGCATTCCAGCGATGGCTGCTGTGGAACATTGCATTGACAACAGCGCGCCACTCACTGTCGTCGGACGGACCGAATTGCGAAAGGAAAAGCACGGGTTCGATCTGCCATCTCTCGGCGACCGGGAACGAGAAGCCGCCGTACAACAATTCGTCGTTGTAGCCAGCGTCGTGACGTCCGAGCTGGGCGCCGATTTTTAATGCGCCCGGCGCCGTGTGGACGACACCCGAAATTGCCACCAGGTTTTGGTCACCGTCCACCAGCTGCCGCTGTCCCAGTTCCACGGCCCCCAGCCAGCGCGTACCGAAGGACTGCTGCACACCGAAATAATAGCCGGGTGCCTCTTCACCCCGTTGTGCCAGCGAGCGATTGTCCAGACTGAGGCTGTCGTCGTAGCGCAGGGCCAGGCGCGTCGACATGGTTGGCCAGCTGGCCAGCTCGGCGGCACGCAGGCCCGAATCGACGTTGCTGGTCGATCCGTACTGTGCGCTGACCTCGAGCGCAGGCGCCGTCGTATAGGCATCAAGACGCGCTCGGGCAGCGCTTTCGCGATGCGGGTCGTAGGCCAAAGTCCTGTCGTAGCTTTCGATAGCATCTCGGGCACGCCCGAGCTTCATGCTTGCGTGGCCGGACGCCTCGGCGATCTCCGCGTCCTGCGGTGCGATGCTTTCGGCCAGTCCGAACGCATCCAGTGCGAACTCATGCTCGCCGGCCCACAGGTAGGCATAGCCAATGCCTTTTCGGGCGCCGATATTGAAGGGATCTTTATGCAGGGCGGTATTGAACGCCGTGTGTGCCTTCGAGTATTCGCCGGCCCACGCGTAGGCGTAGCCCAGCCCGACCCTCGCATTCAGATCGTCGGGCGCGAGCTCCAATGCCGAACGATAGGTCGCCTGCGCCGCGCGATACTTGCCTTGCCAGGCCTGAGCCGCCGCTTTGCCCGTCAAGGCCCTGACGTTCGCGGGCTCAACTTCGAGAATTCTCTCGTACAGCGACTGCATGTCAGACAGTCGGCCCTCCTGCGCCGCGCGATCGGCTTCCGCGAAAAGGTCGGCGCTCACCGCGCTGCTGAAGAGCAACGCAAACACGCTCATCACCGCAAGGCTCGTCGTCGTTGATCGCTCGCCAAATTTGCTGTTATTCATCGCTCTATTCCCCGTATAGCCGGACGAGTGGGTTCCGGGACCCTGGCCCCTGAGGGCCTCGTCGTGTTTGTTTGTTTGGTGGGTGAGACCGGCTGCGGTCCGGTCTCACCCGCTTGCCGGGTCCCTTGTCAGAACTCCAGCTCGAACTCCACTTCCTCCGCCGAGATCACGGTGTCCGAGGTCTCGCTGCCTTTCGCCTTGACCAGCGAATTCGGGGCGAGCTGGTTGAAGAACTCGCTTGCCGACATGACACTGTCATCGACGTCACGGAAGACCGTACCGCTGCCCGTCTGGATAGTGACGCCGAGAATCGTGAACGACGGATCGCCGGGTGTCTCGACAAAGCCCTGCAGGATCGTGTCGGGATCGGCATCTTCGCGCTCCAGGATGGTCGCGAGGATCGATCCGCTGCCCGCCGGGAATTCTCCGCCGCGGACCTCGACGTAGTCGCCGGCATTGATATCGGCGAGCGTCAGGGGCCGCAGGTCGGCGTCGCTCTTGTCTTCGAGTCGCGTCAGGGCGTCCACGCTGACGGTAATGCCGAGCATCACCAGCGAATTTGAGGCCGCGTTGACGGAGTCGACATTTGCCGTCGCCCTGACGGCCTTGGCCCTGCGTATGTCTACCTTGGTCGCGACCAGCACGCCATTGCTGTCGATTTCACCCTCAACCTCGACCTTGATGTTGAGCCCAAGGTCGCCTGCCGCACCACCTTCATAGAAAGTTGAGGCGGTCGTCGTTACCGGCAATCCGCTGACGTCGAAGTCCTGTGCCGACACGAAGCGCGTTATGAAACCCTGGATTTCCACATGAACGCCTTCGGCGACGCCGGGGACACCGTTCTTCAACTCGACTCTCGTTGCGATGAGTTCGCCGGCGTTCGACAGTGACGTTCCCTTGGCCTCGACGAAATCGCCGTTGCTGATCTGACCTCCCGAGAAGTTGTCCAGCGTAGCGGCGCTGTAGTCGACCACCAGGTTGTTGATGTTGAACAGAAACGACGCCGAATCTAGGTTGCTCACGGTGCCCAGAACCTCGAGCTCGGTGCCAACCGGCTTCGATTCGATGCGCGTTGCCGTGATGCGACCGGCCGAATCGACAAGTCCGCTGACTTCCACGATATCGTCGACACTGAGGCCCTCTATCGACGCCGGGCTGATGCTGTCGTCAAACGATGTCTCCGGGCTGATCAGCACGGTCTGACCAAGCACGACGACCTGGCTGGTGGCGATATCGATACTCTGGATTGGCCCCTTGACGTTGTCGTCGAAGCTGACCTGATCGGCGCTGCCATCGACGCCGTTGTCGTCGATCGTGCCGCTCACTGTGACCACCTGCCCAACCCGCAGATCGTCCTGCGAGCCCGAGCTACCGTTAATCGAGAACGTCGATGAGCTGGTGTCATAACGCACGCCATTGACCACGACGCTGCCGAAGGTAGAAATCGGACCCTGTGCGATACCGGTTCGCCCGATGCCGCCGACGGGTGGCGGCGGCGGCGGGTTAACAACCGGGGTCGAGCCGCCGCCTCCGCCGCCGCCACAGCCGGCCATGAGCGTGAGAAGAATGCTGAAGATTGCCAGTTTGATGTTTTTCATGACTAAGTACCTTTGGGTAGCTGCCCTTCAATTGCATAGACCCCAAGGCCCAGGCGGACAGGTGTGGCTTCTGATTCATTGGGATCGATGCGATGCCGGTTGAGCCAGTCATCGATCTCTTCGAGAAATTGTTGGCCGCGCGCATCGACATAGGCTCTGAATTCGTCGACGGCGTCGGGATGTATCCGGTCATCGACGGCGAAGCCCTCGAGCCTTCGCATGTCGTGATCGCCGGTAATGTTGTTGCTCAATGTATTGGCGTGATCGAAAAGGTTGGTACCGAAAAAGCGAATGCTGCCAGCGTCCATTTCGACCGGCATGTGATAGCGTCTCTTGGCGACATACCGACCCTGCCCGTCCTGTTCTACCGATCCTGCCTTCAACAGCTCACGCAGCAGAGTCTGCTCGGGCGTGTCGCCCCCGTAGCTCTCGAACAGAGACTGGAAGCTGGGCGAGCCGCCAGCCGGCTCAAGAGGAATGGGGTTTCCGTCGCTGTCGACGAAGTCGGGATCCTGGTGCCAGCCGGATAGCAACCGGGTCGCGTCTGTCGTCTTTGGCGAAGCCGTAGCCTCGGGCTCGGCAAGCAGTTCGCGTTGGCGTTTCACTTCCTTGCGCGCGATCCCGGTCAATATGGAGACGCGCGACACGTTCGTGGGACGTCCACGTATGCCGAATTCGTCGCTCGCCACGGAGACGAAGACCGACTTCGAGAGCTCGGCGAATTCGCGCCAGGTCATGCCGCACTTGAGCACCACCGAGGCGATGGGCCGAAGCAGGGCGCGGCAGGACGAGCGCAGGGTGCTGCTGATGTTGGTATCCATAGTTGGGGTAATATACCCCAATAATGGTTCAGGTCAAGACCGAATGAGGACTTTTACGGGTTCTCTTGAAAAAACAGGTACTTGCTCGGGTGCCGGTCAAGAACATTCGACTCGAAACCGCCTATACCCGGGCGGACCAGGTGCTTGCTAACGTAGAAATACAGGGGCGCGACGGGGTGGTCGGCGAGCAGGGTCGCTTCCGCCCGGCTGAGCAGTTCGGCCCGGACCTGTCGATCCCTTGTGGCGGAGGCGGAAGCGAGCAGGCCGTCGTAGTCCGGGTTCGCATAGCCGGGCAGGTTTTGCGAATCGCCCGAGCGAAACAGGTTGGTAAACGTCGAGGCGTGGTTGTAGTCACCAAACCACGCAAAGCGCATGATTTGCCACTCGGCGCGATGCTCGCGTGTGTCCAGGAAATACTGCCATTCCTTTTTTTCGAGCGTGACGTTCATGCCGAGGGTGCCGAGGGTATCGCGCCACATGCCGGTTACCGCCAGCGCGACTTTCTCGTGTATGTCGCCGGTGTCATACGTGTAGCTGACCTCGAGCGGCGCCTGTTCGCCGTAACCCGCCTGCTGATACAGTGCTTGCGCACGCGCGATGCGCTCTCCGTCAGGGACGTTCCGCCACTGGAACTCCGAACGAAGGTGCCCGGCAACCCCGGGGGGGACGATTCCGTATGCCGCTTGTTCGCCCCGGCCAATCAGCGACACGAGGCGTTCGCGATCGATGGCCATGCTCAACGCCTCGCGCAATGCAGCGTCGTTGAAAGGCGGCTCGGTAACATCGAAGGCCAGGTAGTACAGCGCCAGCGACGGAGCAATTCTCAAGGCATCGGGCATGGTTTCTCGAAGTGCTGCGATGCTTTCCAACGGAACGGTGTTGGTAATGTCGAGTTCGCCGGCCCGATACATATTGAATTCCGTGCCGGGTTCCACGATGGGTAGATAGACGACTTCCTCTATGGCAACGGATTTCGCGTCCCAATAGCCCGGGTTGCGACGCAATCGTATGGGGCCGCCCGGCGCACGACTGGCAAGCAGGTAGGCACCGTTGCCGACAAAAGCGCTTGCGTCCGAGAACACCCCCGCGCGATCGGCGGAAATGTGCACCGGCATCGCAACCGGCATCGCAAGCACGGATAACATCTGCGGCGTCGGTTCCTCGAGTCGTATCTGCAGAACCCGATCGTCAATGGCGAAGACAGCAAGCTGATCCGCGGGCAGGGAACCCTTCTGGACCTCGGCGAAATGTCGAACGGGTTGCAGCAAGAAACTGTAAGCAGACCCCGTCGCGGGTGCTGCCACGCGCCGCAAAGCCCGCACGAAGTCCTGCGGTGTAAGCGGATCACCATTGGACCAGCGGGCGTCTTCCCTGAGCGTGAACGAGTACGTCAGTTGATCCTCGCTCACAGTCCAGGAGTCAGCAGCGGCCGCTACCAGTTCCCCGGTCGCCGACTCGCTCACCAGGCCTTCGTAAAGATCCGTCAGTATGTTAAAGGCATGAACGTCTTCGGCCAGCGCCGGGTCGAGTGAGCCGGGGTCACCGCCATTGCCGCGAACGATAACGGACCCCGAAACAGGAACAGCCGGATCATCGCCTTTATCGCAGCCATGCTGAAGAGCCAGGACTGCCAGCAGCAAGAGCGTCATACGTGTTTTCGATGTCATGCGGCAATGATTCCACACGATTGGAAGCGACGCGAATCGTCGTTTGATCTAAAATCCCGCGATGCTTGAGGCAAGACAGGTCTGGATCACGGTACTGGCGACATGCTTCCTGCAGGCGGCGTTTGGCGCCACACCGTCCAAAGGGTCGACGCTTTCCGATTACCTGGAGTCCCTGCTAACAGATGGCCTGCGCATCATCTACAGCAGTGACCTGATCAGCCCGGACCAGGTGTTGCTGGAGGAGCCGGATCCCGCCGACCCTCGAGCCAGCCTGGCGCGGGTACTCAAGCCTTATGGACTCAGAGTCGTCGACGGCCCGTCCGGGAGCCTGCTGGTTGTTCGTGACGAAACCGCAGCGTCACAACAGGAGCCGGAACAAGCCGCCACGCCGGTGCCGCTCCCAGAGATAATCGTCACGTCGAGTCTGCACCGATTGCAGTACGTCGAGTCCGGCAGCCACAGCTATCTCGAGAGGGAACTTTCCACCCGGATTCCGGCGGCGGCCGAGGAAGCAGTTCGACTGACCAATCGTCTGCCGGGCACGGCGAGTGGCGGAATATCGAGTCGCAACCACATTCGCGGCGGCGAAGTGGGCGAAGTGCTGTTCCTGTTCGACGGCCTGAGGCTCTATGAGCCCTACCATCTGAAGGACTTCCAGTCCGTCGCATCCATCGTGAACGCCAGCGCGATATCGGGGATCGACTTCTACACAGGCGCCTACCCGGTGCGCTACGGCGATCGAATGAGCGGCGTCCTGAGCATGCAGCTGCGCGAGCCGGCCGAGCGCACGGAAACCGAACTGGCCTTGAGTTTTTTCAACACCTCCGCGCTGTCGCTGGGAAGGTTTGGCCCGCAGGAGCAGGGGGACTGGCTGGTCGCCGCAAGGCGCGGCAATCTCGATCTGATTGCCGACGTCATCGACCCGGGCTTCGGTAATCCCGACTACCAGGACCTGCTACTGCATATTGCCTGGGAGTTTGGAGCCCGCGCGCAGATCAGCGCGAACATGCTCGCTTCGCACGACAAACTCAGTCTCAACGACGACGATGTTGGTGAAACGGCGAATGCGAAATATGACAACAGGGTGTTCTGGCTCAAGTGGCGTGCGGACTGGAGTGACTTGCTGCAGAGCGAGACGATCATCTCGCTCAGCGAAATCAACAATGATCGCAATGGCGCCGTCGACATGCCGGGTATCGTTTCTGCGGCGCTGGACGAATCGCGCGACTTCAAGGCTTTCGAAATTCAGCAGGACTGGACATTGTCGCCGTCGACAAGCTGGATGATGAACGCCGGCTTTCGGGCAAGGCACCAGGATGCCCGCTATCGGCACAGCCTGGTGAAGACCGTGCAGCCGCCGTTTGACCAGGTCCTGGACAACGAGCCGTTCGTAGCGCGGTCCTTCGATTTGTCACCTGAAGGTGCGCAATACGCGGCTTACGCAGAACTGCGCTGGCAGCCCGTGCGAAAGCTCGTTGTCGATCTCGGGATTCGCTGGGACCAGCAGACCTACACGACATCCAGCGACGATCGCCAGTACAGCCCGAGAGCCAGCGTGCTGTTTCGCGCGAGCGAGCAGACCGAACTTCGGGTGGGTTTCGGCCAGTTCTACCAGGCGCAGGAAATCAACGAACTGCAGGTCAGTGATGGCGTGAGTGACTTCTATCCGGCGCAGCGTGCCAAGCATGTCGTTGCCAATCTCAAGCACCGCTTGCGATCCGGAGTCGACCTCGATGTGTCCTTGTATCGAAAAGCGTTTCGGTCGCTCCGACCCCGTTTCGAGAATGTTTATAACGCGCTGACGCTGGTGCCCGAGCTGCAGTTCGATCGCGTGATGATCGACGCGCCGGAGGCAGAGTCCAGGGGAGTCGAGCTGATGGCTTCCTATGGCGGCAGCGACGACGACGTATTCTGGTGGCTGAGCTACGCCTGGTCGGAAGTCGAGGACTCCCTGGCAATCGGCAAGCAGAAGCGCAGCTGGGATCAGACGCAGACCGGAAAATTCGGGGTCAGCTGGCGCTGGGGCGCATGGAACCTGAGCGCAGCGGGCGAGGTGCACACGGGATGGCCGAAAACGCTGATCACGACCGCAATCAACGAGTCACGCTACTCGGTGTTTCACACGCTGGATGCGCGCGTGAGCCGGGACTTCGACCTGCGGCGCGGATCGCTGACTGCGTTCCTCGAAGTCACCAATCTCTACAACCGACAGAATCCCTGTTGCACCGAGTACTACGTGCGGCCCGACCCGGTAGGAGTCGATGAACTCGTCGGCGCGGAGAAATACTGGCTGCCCTTCGTACCCTCACTCGGTGTCGTCTGGCGATTCTAGGAAGCTCTTTCCGCGCCTGCGATCTTTCAGCGGTTAGTCGCTGCGCATCAGGTCGAAGCTGTAGCTCATGTTGAATCGCTGGCGCGCGATGCTGTTCCCGACCTTGCGCGCCGCTCTTCGGACCCAGGTCGAGAATCCGTAGTCAGGTCTGTGACGTGCGCCAATGTCGGACTCCCGGGCCACCGGCGCGGGGCGTACGATCGGCGGGCAGACTGCGTAAACCGGCTGCCCGCGCCGCCAGAAGCGTTGCATGTACTTGTCCACGGGCTCCTCGACAACCCTGCCGCCGAGCGCGAGTCGCGATGCGGCTCGCGGAGAGACGGCGTACCCGAGGGCGAGCAATGGCGCACGTCGACAGTAGCGAATCCGGAATCGTCCGAAGTCGTCGACAACGATTGAGTCGTCGACCTCGGGAACCGAGACACGAATAAGGCCGCGCTTTTCTACCTGGTTGGCAACCACCAGGAGTCCGGCCATGAACGATGCGTCGAGTTCCGCGTCGTCTTCGAGTATCAGGTAGGGATTGTTGCCATTGGCGCAGCGCTGCCAGAGCGCAAGGTGACTCGCGTAGCAGGCGATCTCGGTGGCGGTAGCCGGGCGACCGCAGTTCAGGAGAAATTCCTGTTCGTCGTAGTGATGAATGTGTCGCAACGCGTGCTCAGCCGTGATGGCATCGCAGAATTCGAAGGGCGTACCCAGCTCGCGAAATTGTGTTTCGATACTTCGTCGTCGCCGTAGCGATGTCGAAAGGCTTATGACTTTTATTTTCATGCCTGGATCCCGCCTGTCTTGAAACAAGTGCTACAGGCGGATAGACCGTCGCGATGACAAAGATCGGTCGCGCGACCGATTTCCCGAGGCACCGGCGTCTAAACGTGCATACCGGCTTTTTCAGGGAGAATCGGGATGCGCCAATCGACAAACGAAGCAGTCTTTTCGAAGCATGTAGCTGTGCTCGTGGCCTTGCTGGCCACAGCTACCTCATTTAACAGCGCCGCCGGCGCGGAGATCGGCTGTACTGCCGCCGCCAATGCGTCCAACCTCGCGTGCGATTTCGCCGCCAAGGACGACCTCTTTACCGAGAGGGCGATCTGCATGGATTCTCCCGATGAGGACCTGGCGGCCTGCCTGGCGGACGCCGAGTCAGAATTCGGCGAGGTGCGGGACGAGTGCCGCGAGATATTCGATGCACAGCTCGAGGTCTGCGATCTCACAGAGGATGCCGCGCACCTTCCGGAATTCGGTGGCGACTTCGCCGGCAACTTCGTTGACCCGCTTGAGATCGGTGTTAGCGTTACACCCAATCCCTGGTTCCCGCTCGTGCAGGGCAACGAATGGACCTACGAAGGCAGCTTCGAAGAGGACGGAGAAGTCGTCACCGAAACCATCGTGGTTACGGTACTGAATGAGACCAAGCTGGTCGATGGGGTGACCTGCCTCGTCGTCCGGGACGTGGTCACGATCGACGACGAGCTGATCGAGGACACCGATGACTGGTTCGCGCAGGATCTCGACGGCAACGTCTGGTACTGCGGCGAAGAGGTCAAAGACTATGAGACTTTCGAGGGCGACGAGCCGCCGCTACCCGAGCTCGTGTCCGACGATGGCTCGTTCAAGGCCGGACGCGACGGTGACAAGGGCGGTGTGCTGCTGCCTCAAACGCCGATCGTCGGCGAGCTTTTTCGACAGGAGCTGTCGGTCGGCAATGCCGAGGACATCATGGAAATCCTCGCGACGGACGGTGACGAAGTGGCGACGGCGGCCAGCTGCGACGGCCAGTGCCTCATAACCTATGACTTTTCCCCGCTCGACCCGGAAGCCAATGAAAACAAGTACTACGCCCCGGGCATCGGCCTGATCCTGGAAATCGACATGAATTCCGGCGATCGCGTTGAGCTTGTCGAATTTACCGCACTTTAATCACGACGCGTCGGTTAGGGAGGACGTAACTATGAACATATTGACGTATCGATGCTCGATTTCAATGGCATTTTCCGCGCTGCTCCTGGCGGCCTGTGGTGGCAGTAGTGGCAGCAGCATAACCACGCCGCCTCCGCCGCCGCCACCGGCAGCGGACATCACGATCTCCGGCAACGTATTTGACGGACCGGTGTCGGGAGGCACCTTGTTCGTTTTCCCGGCGAGCGACGTCGGCGCCGCGCTGGACAGTGCGGCCGACAGCGAGGACCGGGCGGCAGCACTCAGGGCAGCCGGGCCCATCCTGGAACTGGCGCGAGACGTCGCAGACGCTGACGGCTATGCCATTGCCGTGAGCGGTGACCTGGCCGGACAGGCGCTGTTCGTCTTGCTCGATTCGGAGGGTGCCGAGGATGGCGAGTTCGGCGATCAGCCGCCGAACCTGGAAGCTGCCGCGGTCGTCGGCGATGCCGGGAGTACGCTGCGCGTGAATCTGTCGCCACATACGACGATCGCATCGATCGAGCTGCGCAATGCGCTCGATCCGGACGGTGACGGCACCGTTATCGATGCCGCCGCCATCCAGGCGGCACTCGACGTGGCCCTCGCGAATGCGACCGGCGTGTTCGGCGCATCCTCGCTGGGCGATGAGCTGTTTCCGGGCGGCGAGAACCCGCAGACGACAACGGATATCGATGTTCTTGCCGGGGCTTCCAGCGCCGTTGGCCTGGCGGTAAGAACTGCCGCCGGTTTCGCCGGGCTGTCGATGGACGAGGTGCTGACACTGCTGGCCGCGGACGCGGCCGATGGCGTGCTCGATGCATCGGCGCCGATCGGCTTCGATCTCAGCGCGGAGGAGATCGACGACCTTGTCGCCGTCGTGGATGCCTATACGCTGGGACGCGCCTCCGTGTCCGATGTAGAGGCCATAAGCTGCAGCAGTTCGAGCAATGCATTGAGGCGGGCCTGCGAGTTCGAGGTGCTCGACGAGTTTTTCGTCGGCGTCGCCACCTGCGCGCACAGCGCGAGCGAGGACGCCGCCGACATCTGCCTGGAGGACTATGCGGATGAGCGTGATGAAGCGCTGGATGAATGTGGCGCCGTCACCGAAGCCCGTCTGAGCCTGTGCGCGGCGACGGCCGACGCCGTACACGATCCCGCGTTCGGACCGGATTTCGCCGCCGATTTCATCGATCCGCTCACGATCGGCCAGCCGGGTGGCGCCGAGCCGCATCCCTATCTGCCGCTGATTCAGGGATCGACGTGGGTCTACGAGGGGACCTTTATCGAGGACGACGAAGAGATAAGCGAAACCATTACGATCACGGTTACTGACCGCATCAAGCTCATCGATGGCATTCGCTGCCTGGTGGTCCGTGATGTCGTCGAGGTGGATGGCGAGCTGGTGGAGGATACCGACGATTGGATTGCGCAGGATACTGACGGCAATCTCTGGTATTGCGGCGAGGAGGCCAAAGACTACGAGATCTTCGACGGCGATGTGCCGGCAATCGCGGAACTCGTCGCCATTGACGGTTCCTTCAAGGCCGGACGGGACGGCGACGAGGCCGGAATCCTGTTGCCCGCGGTCCCGGTGGTCGGGGATATCTATCGGCAGGAGGTGTCATTCGCCAACGCCGAGGATGCGATCGAGATCGTTTCCTTGGATGCGACCGAATCGGCACCCGGAGCCTCCTGCACGGCGGATTGCCTGGTCACCCTCGACTTCTCGCCGCTCGATCCCGGCGTCGAGGAGAACAAGTACTACGCGCCGGGTGTCGGCATGATCGTCGAGGTCAACCTCGATACGGGCGACCGCGTGGAGCTGATCAGCCATGAGGTGGCGGCACCCTAGTCGGTACGCAAGGGCTACTGACTTTGTGGTACTTGGTGTTTCACACGATAGACGTAGGGGGTAGCCAGAGACTCTAATAGCTGCCATCGTGGACTGACCGCTACGGACGGTTGGAGTGAACACTATGGCTGCACTGACGAAGAGCTACAGTTGCGGAGCATCAACTGAGCCCATTATTTATGAAACGATAGGCAACTACTTCGACCAGGTTGCCGCGCGATACCCGGATACCGAGGCCCTGGTCGTCTGCCATCAGGGCGTTCGCTGGACCTATGCCGAGTTTCGCGAACGTATCGACGCCCTGGCCGCGGGACTCCTGAAGCTCGGCATCGAGCCGGGCGAGCGCGTCGGCGTCTGGGGACCGAATTCCAGCGAGTGGGTCGTGACACAGATGGCGACGGCAAAGATCGGCGCAATCCTCGTCAACATCAACCCCGCCTACCGTCTCTACGAACTCGAATACGCAATGAACCGTTCGGGCTGCCGGGCGATCGTCAGTGCCGAGCAGTTCAAGACGAGCAAGTACCTCGAGATGTTGTACGCGCTGGCGCCGGAGTTGAAGGACTGCGAGCCCGGTCGGCTGAGGTCGAAAAAACTGCCGGATCTGGAGATCGTCATTCGCATGGGCGATGCCGAATCGCCGGGCATGTTCAACTTCGCCGATATTTGCGCGGCCGGTGGCGACAAGGAGCGCGCCCGGCTGGAGCGGCTCAGGGACGAACTCCGGCCGGACGACCCGATCAACATCCAGTTTACTTCCGGAACGACAGGCAACCCGAAAGGCGCGACGCTCACGCATTGCAACATCCTCAACAACGGCTACCTGACCGGCGCCGGCATGCGACTGACGCCGGCCGATCGCCTGTGCATACCGGTGCCTCTGTATCACTGCTTTGGCATGGTGCTCGGCAATCTTGCCTGCTTCGCGCACGGCGCCACCGTCGTTTATCCAGCCGAAGTATTCGATCCGCTGTCGACGCTGAAGGCGGTTGAATCGGAACGCTGCACGGCGCTGCATGGTGTACCGACGATGTTCGTGACGGAGCTGGCGCACCCCGAGTTCGAGAAATTCGATCTCTCGACGCTGCGTACCGGCGTCATGGCCGGTGCGCCCTGTCCGGTCGATGTCATGAAGCGCGTCATTTCCGACATGAACATGAAGCACATCCTGATCGGCTACGGCCAGACCGAGGTCAGCCCCATCAATCATCTCACCTTGCCGGAAGATCCGATCGAGAAGCGCGTCGAAACGGTCGGCCGTGCGGTGCCGTGGGTCGAGATCAAGCTGGTCGACGCCGAAGGCCGCGTCGTGCCAATCGGCGAGAAAGGTGAAGTCTGCACCCGCGGCTATTCCGTCATGCTCGGCTACTGGAACGATGAAGAGCAGACGAGAGAAACCATCGACGAAGCCCGCTGGCTGCACTCCGGCGATCTCGGCATCATGGACGAAGAGGGCTATCTCAGGATTGTCGGGCGTATCAAGGACATGATCATTCGCGGTGGCGAGAACATCTATCCGCGAGAGGTCGAGGAGTTCCTGTATACGCATCCGAAGATCAAGGAGGTGCAGGTGTTCGGCGTGCCGGACGCAAAGATGGGCGAGGAAGTCTGCGCCTGGATCCAGGTGGAAGACGGCGAAACGCTGACAGCGGAAGAGGTGAAGTCGTTTTGCCAGGGACAGATTACGCACTTCAAGATCCCGAAGCATATTCGCTTCGTCGACGAATACCCGATGACGGTCACCGGCAAGATCCAGAAATTCAGGATGAGCGAGCAGATGATCGAGGAGCTGGAGAGAGTCGCATAAAAAAAGGCAGCCGCGATTTCGCGCGGCTGCCTGTAGAGCAAACCAATCCTGGTAATTACAGGGAGAGGTTCAGGCTCTTAACAACTTCGACGG
>JBFELT010000018.1:0-26807 GCA_041552015.1 Woeseiaceae bacterium | reverse complement strand
CCGACGGGCTGGCGCATCAAGCGCGACGGCGGTCAGTTCGATCAGCTGACCGGGGCATCGGTGACGCCGCGCGCGATCATCAAGGCGATCAAGGAGACATTGATATACTTCGACACGTATCGCGACGATATCTTCTCCGACCCGAAGAACGAGCCAGGGACCGACGAACCCGGGACCCACGAACCGACGACCGTGAGCGCAGCTGACGAGGACCAGGAATGAAGCCTGCAGGAATTCTGGAACACCTCAAGACCGGCTTGTGGGACGAAAACCCCGGTCTCGTGCAGCTGCTGGGACTCTGTCCCTTACTCGCTGTCACCTCGACCTTTGTCAACGGCCTCGGCCTCGGCCTCGCGACACTGGCGGTGCTGGTCGCCTCGAACGGGCTCGTGTCTGCCACGAGGCGCTGGATCATCGCCGAAATCCGCATACCCATGTACGTGCTCATCATCGCAAGCCTCGTCACCTGCATCGAGCTGATCTTCAAAGCCTGGTTCCCGTACCTGGATCGTTCGCTCGGAATATTCATCCCGCTGATTGTGACAAATTGCGCGATCCTTGCCCGGGCCGAGGTTTTTGCATCACGAAACAGCCTGGGCGCGAGCCTCGCGGACGGTTTCTCGATGGGATTGGGATTCGCTTTCCTGCTGATGGCAATCGGCGCATTCCGGGAGCTGATCGGACAGGGCTCGCTGTTTGCGAGAATGGACATGCTGCTCGGTGGCGAAGCGATGCAGGGCCTGGTTTTCGTTGACGGCGGCTTTCTGCTCGCCGTGTTGCCTCCCGGCGCATTTTTCAGCCTTGCGATCGCCATCGCGGCCAAGAACGTCGTCGATCGACGGCGGCGCGACAAACAGCTCGGCGCCATGCCGGGACGGACGCGGCTCGACAGCCAGTAGAGGTGCCCCTGTGAACCGGGAAAAACGCACGGCGATCTTTAAGACCTTGCGCGAGCGCATGCCGGCGCCAAAGACCGAACTGAACTACCGGACGCCCTTCGAACTACTGGTCGCGGTAATCCTGTCGGCACAGGCCACCGACGTCAGTGTCAACAAGGCAACGGCCAGGCTTTTTCCGGTGGCCAATTCACCGCAGTCGATTCTGGCGCTCGGTGTCGACGGCCTGAAGCGCTACATCCGCACGATCGGCCTTTTCAACAGCAAGGCCGAGAACATCATCAAGACCTGCCGAATACTCATCGAACAGCATGATGGCGAGGTGCCTCGCACACGTGCGGAACTCGAGGCACTGCCCGGCGTCGGAAGAAAAACAGCGAACGTGGTTCTAAACACCGCGTTCGGCGAAGCCACCATTGCGGTAGATACACATATCTTCAGGGTCGCCAACCGCACCGGGATCGCCAAGGGCAAGACGCCGCTGGAAGTCGAGAAACGGCTGCTGCGACTCGTACCGGAAGAGTTCAGACGGGACGCCCATCACTGGCTGATCCTGCACGGTCGCTACGTCTGCAAAGCGAGAAAACCTCTGTGTGGCGACTGCCCCATCGCAACATGGTGTGAATACACGAACAAGGAACTGACTTGATATTTGGTGACGATCGCCGCGCACTTCGGAAGATGTATGGCGAAGCCTGGCGAAAACAGCGCGAAGGTCGTCCGCTGTCGCCGCTAGAAGCGCAAATCGTGGCGGTCATCGAATGGCACCCGGAATACCATTCCGACATTGGGACGGAAGATCTCGAGCGCGACTACACGCCCGACGGTGGACGCAGCAATCCGTTCCTGCACATGGGTTTGCACCTGGGCCTGCGGGAACAGATCGCAACCGACCGGCCGGCCGGTATTGCGAGTATTCATCGACAGATCTCGTCGAAGAGCAGCGATGCGCACGAGGCCGAACATCGTATGATCGAATGCCTCGCGGAGGCGCTGTGGGAAGCCCAGAGCCGGGGCACGGCGCCGGATGAGCGAAAGTACCTGGAGCAATTGCGGCGCCTTATCGCCTGAATACCTGAAAACGCCTGCCGTTCGTAATAAATTCGATGGGCAACAGGTCTGATAGCGTAGAACCGAAACAGGACAGTTATGAGCCAGCAAAGTACACAGTACCCGGTTCAGGGCGCCGGCCTCGGCCTGCGTCGCCCTATCGCCGACAAATTGATGGCGGATCCTCCCGCCGACGTCGACTTCATGGAGGTGGCGCCGGAGAACTGGATACACGTCGGCGGCGCGCTGGCAAAGAAATTGCGGTTCTTCACCGAACGCTATCCCTTTCTTATTCACGGACTATCGCTGTCCATAGGCGCGCCGTCGCCGCTTAACGAACAGCTGGTAAGGGACATCAAGGATTTCATGGCGCAACACGACATACGCCTGTACTCCGAACACCTGAGCTACTGCGGCGACGACGGTCAGCTCTACGACCTGATGCCGATTCCCTTTACCGAGGAGGCTATCACCTACGTGGCGAAACGCGTTCGCCGCGTTAAGGACATCCTGGAGCAGCGCATCGCGCTCGAAAACGTCTCTTTCTATGCGCCTGTCGACTCGTCGTTGAGCGAAAAGGAGTTTCTTCTTGGCGTGCTCGAAGAGTCCGACTGTGACCTGATGCTCGACATCAACAACATTGTCGTCAACAGTATCAACCACCGCTATGACGCAGGCGATTTTCTCAAGGACATGCCGGCGGAGCGCATTCGCTATTTCCACCTTGCCGGACACTATGTCGAAGCACCGGATCTGCGTATCGATACGCACGGTTCGGCGGTCGACGAGCAGGCTTGGGCGCTTCTCGAACAGGCCTATGGGCAATTCGGGCCCGTGCCCACCTTGCTGGAACGCGACTTCAATTTCCCGCCGATGCAGGAACTGCTGGACGAGGTTCGGCGAATCAAAGCGCTCCAGGCTGAAGTCACGAAGCGGAAAGCAGCCAATGGCTGACCGGCCCGATTTCCAGGAGAAGCAATACGCGTTCGCGGCACACATACGTGACCCGGACAGCGTCGCGGCGCCGGAGGGTATCGAAGATCGCCGCATGGCAATCTACCGCAAGCTGTTTTTCAATAACCTGCTCAACCTGCTCGCGACGATGTTCCCGGTGATGCGCAAGATCCACAGCGACGACGCGTGGCGCGGCATGATTAGGAAATTCATGCAGCTACACAAGGCCGAGACGCCCTATTTCCTGCAGCTGCCGGAGGAGTTCCTGAGCTTCCTCGAGCAGGAATACGAATCGACTCCGACAGACCATCCGTTTCTGCACGAGCTCGCGCACTACGAATACGTAGAGCTCGCACTGTCCGTGTCGACCGAAGAAAACGACATGGCTGGCGTGGAGCCGGATGGCGATCTGCTCGCGAACGCCCCGGTGAAGTCGGTCCTGGCCTGGGCGTTCGCCTATCACTACCCGGTGCAGCGTATTTCACCGGATTTCCTGCCCTCCGAGCCCGCGGAGCAGCCGGTCTATCTCGCCATCTACAGGGACAGCAGCGACAAGGTTCGTTTTCTCGAGCTCAATGCCGTAACGGCGGGCCTGATCGATGCGATCGAGAGCAACGCCGCGAACAGCTCCGGCGAAACCCTGATTCGAGAACTCGCCACGAAAATCGACTACCCGGATGTCGCCGCTTTCCTGAAGCACGGACACGATGCGCTTGTCGAATTACGGCAACTGGGGATCATCACCGGCACGCGACGTATTCATGAAGGACCTCTGCAATGAAATCACTCATAAGCCTGAAAGACCAGGTAGTCGCTGTTCTCGACTCGGCCGGCGACTGGATCGCACTATTGCCATTGCGCCTGCTTCTGGCGTACGAATTCGGCAGCGCCGGCGTCATGAAACTCAACGGCAGCAACTGGTTCGGACGAATTCAGGACAACTTCCCTTTCCCCTTCAATGTCATCCCCGTCGAAATCAGCTGGTTCATGGCAACCTGGGCCGAGATCCTCGGCGCGGCATGCCTGGTGTTCGGCCTGTTCACGCGTTTCTGGGCCTTCAGCCTGATCATCGTCACGATTGTCGCCATCTTCGGCGTGCACATGCCGGATGAGTGGGACAGTCTCGCCGAGCTCTGGCAGGGATATGCGATCACCAACAAGGGATTTGGAAACTTCCGCATTCCGCTGCTGTTCATCGTCATGCTGCTGCCATTCGTCTTCAAGGGCGCCGGAAAGCTGAGCCTCGACCACGTTCTGGACCAGAAGCTGCGCCGCTAACGCACGTTGCAGCCGTCTACTAGCCGGCCAGGGGTATCTGCTAGTATCGATTGATGCCAGCCAGCCCAGCAAGCACTCTCCGACGCGACATCGGGTTTCTCGGCGCTTCGTTCCTGGTGCTGAATTCGATGATCGGCGCGGGCATCTTTGCACTCCCGGGTAAAGTGGCGCTGAACGCAGGTCTGCTGAGCCCCTGGCTGTTTCTGCTCGTTGGCTTTCTGTTCCTTTCTGTCGTGCTGACTTTCGCGGAACTTGCCAGCTACTACGACAACACGGGCGGCCCGGTTATCTATGCGACGGAGGCCTTCGGGCCGCTGGCCGGTTTCAGCACCGGCTGGGCGATCTATCTTGCGCGCACCACGGCCTTCGCCGCAAACGCCAATGTCATGGCGACCTATCTCGGCTCACTGTCCGATTTTTTTGCGGGAGGCATGGCGCGCGCCGCGATTATCACGATCGTTACCGTAGGCCTCACCTGGGCGAATGTCATCGGCGTTCGCGACGGCGTCCGGACGATGGGCGTCCTGACAATTCTCAAGATTACCCCGCTGTTGCTGCTGATCCTGCTCGGATTGCAGCATGTCACCGGCAGCACCCTGATTCCCGCAGGACCGTTCTTCGTCGAAGAGCTGGGCGGCACAGCATTGCTGCTGATCTATGCCTACGTCGGTTTCGAGACAGTCGCCGTTACGGCAGGTGAAACCTCGCAACCGCGAAGCACTATCCCCAGGGCCCTGGTAGCAACCGTTGTCGCAACCGGCCTGCTCTACTTCGTGATCGTGCTGGTGTTCGTGTCAACCATCGCGCCTTCGCAATACGGCACCGCGACACTGGTTGACATCGGGCGCACACTGGCGGGCCCGGCCGGCGCAATTGCAATCACCTTTGCCGCCGTTTTTTCGATCGGCGGAAATCTCGCCAGTTCCATGATCGCGGCACCGAGACTGATTTTCTCGCTGGCGGAGAATCAACTTCTGCCGCGATGGTTCGGCCATGTGCACTTGAAGTACGCGACGCCCGACCGCTGCATCATGATCATGGGCGCGATGGCGCTGGTCCTCGCGCTCACCGGCTCATTCGTCAAGCTGGCAATCGCAAGTTCGCTGGTGCGGCTGCTTGGCTACATGATCTGCATCGCTTCGTTGCCGTCCATCCGGCGAAACGCCAGTGAACAGGCAAAGAAGAAGGCCTGGCGTCTCAAAGGCGGTTACACGATTCCGCTGCTTGGCATGGCCATCTGCGTCTGGCTGCTCATGCAATCGCAGCTCGAGTCCTGGATCGCCGTGTCGATCCTGGTATCGATCGGGCTGTTTTTCTACTGGCTGGAGAAGCGGACCGGGATAGCCGGTTCTGAACGAGGATAGAGCCAACGCGTCAGCGCTGCGTATGCGCGACCTCGCAGTCGATTGGCCCCAGGTCCGACAGACTGCTATCGCCGCTTCGGCATGTAGAGATCGGTCAGCGTGCCTTCGAAAGCCTCAGCCGCAAACGCCACCGTCTCGGACAGCGTGGGATGAGGGTGAATGGTCAGGCTGACATCCGCCGCGTCCGCACCCATTTCAATGGCGAGCCCGATTTCGGCAATCAGGTCACCCGCATTGGGACCGACCACGGCGCCACCCAGCACGCGCCTGCTCGTCTTGTCGAACAACAGCTTGGTAAATCCTTCGGCTCGGCCCAGCGCCAATGCACGGCCGCTGGCCGCCCAGGGGAACTGCCCCTTTTCGTAGTCGATGCCCTCTGCTTTTGCCTCGAGTTCCGTCAGGCCCACCCAGGCGATTTCCGGGTCCGTATACGCGACCGACGGAATCGTGCGAGCGTCGAAGTAGCTCTTCTCTCCAGCCGCCACTTCCGCCGCCACTTTGGCTTCGTGCGTCGCCTTGTGGGCTAGCATCGGGCCGCCGGCGAGGTCGCCGATGGCAAAGATATGCGGAACATTGGTTCGCATCTGCTTGTCGACAGCGATGATGCCACGCTGATCTACATTGACGCCCGCTTTCTCCGCCGCGAGCGTAGCGCCATTCGACTTGCGGCCGATCGCGACCAGGACCCTGTCATAGACGCCGACAGACGGCGCCTTGTCGCCCTCGAAGCTCACTTCGATGCCAGGCACGGTGGCACGCATGCCGGTAACCTTGGTCGACACGTGAATGGCATCGTAACGCGGCCTGACGACCTTCAGGAAAGGCCGCAGCAAGTCGGGATCGGTACCGGGCATCAGCGAGTCGGTCAGTTCCACGACGCTGACATCGGTGCCCAGCGCGCTGTACACGCACGCCATTTCCAGACCGATGATGCCGCCGCCGACGACCAGAAGGCGTCGCGGCAACGGTGCGAGCTCCAGCGCACCGGTCGAGTCGACGATGCGGGGGTCGTCCGGCAGTCCCGGCAGCATGGCCGGTTCTGAACCGGCGGCGATGATGCATTGCCTGAAATCGACCGTCTCCTCGTTATCGAGCGCCAGGCGATTCGCCGAAACGAATTGAGCGCTCGCCTGGATGACACGGACCTTGCGCTGCTTCGCCATCGTCGAGAGCCCGCCGGTCAGCTTGCCAACGACCTCGTTTTTCCAGTCACGCAGTTTCGCCGCATCGATCTTCGGCTTGCCGAAGGTGACACCATGCGCGGCCATGGCTTGCGCATCATCGATGACCTTGGCGGCGTGCAAGAGGGCTTTCGACGGTATGCAGCCGACATTCAGGCAGACGCCTCCCAGTGTCGGGGAACGCTCGATCAGGACGACGTCCAGCCCGAGATCGGCCGCCCGAAACGCGGCGGTGTAGCCGCCGGGTCCCGCGCCAATCACGACCAGTTCTGCGGCGTGCGTAGCGGTGCCTTCCCGGGTGCGGGTGGCGACGATCTCCGGTGCCGACATCTTGCGCGTTGTTTCGACGTCATCGCTGGAAACACCCGCGTCGTCGGGGAGCGATGCGTCCGTCGTCGATTCGGCCTCGCCGGTTTCTATCGTCACAATCCCCGCGCCGCTGGAAACCCTGGCGCCAACGTCGACATCGACCGACACGACAGTTCCCGCGTGACTCGCCGGAACGTCCATTGACGCTTTGTCGGTTTCCAGCGTCAGGAGCGGATCCTCGATGGCGATCCGGTCGCCCGGCGATACGAGTATCTCGATAACCTCGACATCCTCGAAGTCGCCGAGGTCCGGAACTGTCAATTGAATCGTCACTAGGGAATCGCCTGCAGCAGCGCGTCGACGTCGCCGAGCTTTTCGCCAAGGAAGGTCGTAAAGCGGACAGCCTGGGCGCCGTCGATGACCCGGTGATCGTACGAGAAAGACAGCGGCAGCATCAGGCGCGGCTCAAACTTGGAGCCATTCCATACCGGCTGTACCGACGAACGGGAAACGCCGAGGATCGCCACTTCCGGTGCGTTCACGATGGGCGTAAACGCGGTGCCACCGATTCCGCCGAGGCTGGAAATCGTGAACGTCGCCCCTTGCAGGTTTTCGGCCTTCAGTTTTCCCTCGCGCGCGCGTGCCGACAGCTCGCCGAGCTCCTTGGCGAGTTCGTAAATGTCCTTCTTGTCGGCGTCGCGGATAACCGGAACCATCAGCCCCTGATCGGTATCCGCGGCGAAGCCCAGATGACAGTACTTCTTGAAGACAAGACTCGCACCGTCTTCCGACAGCGACGCATTAACCCGGGGAAACTCCTCGAGTGCCGCGACGCAGGCTTTCATCACGAAAGCGAGCGGCGTCAGGCCGATGCCGCGCTCTTTGGCAGGCCCCTTGAGCAACTGTCGCTTCGACTCGAGGTCGGTGATATCGGCGAGATCGTGTTGCGTGACGTGCGGCAGGTTAATCCAGCTCGCCTGCAGTCGCGGACCGGATATCTTTTGCACGCGCGTGAGCGGCTGCACGTCGATTTCGCCAAACTTCGCGAAGTCAACGGTCGGCGTCTTTGGCAACGCCCCGCCCGCCGGCGCCGCGGCCTGTCCGCCCAGTACGGCTTTGACAAAAGCCTTCACGTCGCTGTGCAGGATACGGTTCTTTTGCCCGCTGCCCTTCACCTGCGCGAGGTCGACACCCAGCTCTCGAGCCAGTTTCCTGACCGACGGGCTCGCGTGCGCTTTGGAAAATCCGGCTTCGTTAATGCGCCTCGGGCTTGCCGTTGCCACCGGGGCTTGCGTCGGCGGAGCCGGCGCAGGGCTGGCCGGCTCGGCTACCTCGGCGGGTTCCTCCGCTATCGGCGCGACCTTCGGACTTTCGTCCTGCGGCGCATCGGCAGCGGCATCGATGGTGGCGATGGTCGCCCCCGCGGACACCTTTTCGCCGACCCTGATGACGACCGATTCGATCGTACCGGCGACCACAGCCGGCACGTCCATGGCCGCCTTATCGGTCTCGAGCGTAACCAGGGGATCATCGATCGCGACGGTGTCGCCCGCATTGATGTGGACCTCGATGACATCAACCTCGTCGAAGTCCCCGAGATCGGGCACGACCAGGGTCTGCTTCCCGCCCGATTTCGGGCTGCTGCCCGCGGGCGTCGCCATTACCGTCGTATCGCCACTCGGCGTCGCCGCCATGCCTGGCGTAATCACGACCGTGTCGGTGACCTGAGGAGTCAGCGTGCCAATAACATCGCCGGTCGAGACGGTGTCCCCCACCGCGACGGTCAGTGACTCGACCACGCCATTATCGGGAGCCGGCACATCGAAAGATGCCTTGTCGGTTTCCAGGGTAATCAGTCCGTCTTCGCGCACCACCGTGTCGCCGGGGGCAACGAGAACCTCGATGATCTCAACGTTTTCGAAATCACCCAGGTCGGGAACAACGATGTCGATGGAATTCGCCATTCTTGCGCTCCGTACCGACTACAGGGTCACCGGATCAGGACGATCCGGATCAATGCCATATTTTTCAATAGCTTGAGTAACTGTCTTCAAGTCAAGTACACCATCGTCAGCAAGCGCTTTCAGGGCCGTTATCGCGATAAAGCGCCGATCAACCTCGAAGTGCTCACGCAATTCCCGGCGCGCATCGCTGCGTCCATACCCGTCCGTACCCAGCGAGATGAAGCGACCGGGCATCCAGCGCTGCACCTGGTCGGCGACGATCTTCATGTAGTCGGTTGCCGCGATAAAGGGCCCCGGCTTGTCGGCCAGCTTTTCTTCCAGGTAGCTTTTCCGTGGCGTCTGTCCGGGATGCAGAATATTCCAGCGTTCGACTTCCAGCGCATTGCGTCGCAATTCGTTGAAGCTCGTAACTGACCAGACGTCGGTAGGAATGCCGAAGTCCTCCTTCAGCAAGTCGGCCGCGCCGAGTACTTCTCGCAGAATCGTCCCGGAGCCCATCAGCTGGGCACGAATCCTGCCCTGCCCGCCCACCTGCAGCAGGTACATGCCACGCAGAATGCCGTCCTCGACGCCCGCCGGCATCGGCGGTTGCACGTAGTTCTCATTCATGCAGGTGATGTAGTAGAAGATATTTTCCTGCTCTTTGATCATGCGTCGCAGGCCGTCCTGGATAATGACGGCCAGCTCGTAGGCATAGGTGGGATCGTAAGCGACGCAGTTTGGCACCGTCGATGCGTTGACCAGGCTATGGCCATCCTGGTGCTGCAGGCCCTCGCCTGCCAGCGTCGTGCGCCCGGCGGTGCCGCCGATCAGGAATCCGCGGGACTGCTGGTCGCCACCGGCCCAAACGAAGTCACCGATGCGCTGGAAACCGAACATCGAGTAATAGATGTAGAAAGGCACCATCGGGACATCGTGATTGGAGTAGGAGGTGCCTGCGGCCAGCCATGAGCAGAAAGCCCCGGCTTCGTTGATTCCCTCCTCCAGGATCTGGCCTTTCTTGTCCTCGCGGTAGTACATGAGAGCTCCGGAGTCCTGGGGCTCATAAAGCTGCCCCTTCGAGGCGTAGATGCCCACCTGGCGGAACAGTCCTTCCATACCGAAGGTGCGCGCCTCGTCGGGCACGATAGGCACAATGTGCTTACCGATCTGTTTGTCCCGAAGCAGCGCGGTGAGAATGCGCACGAAGGCCATCGTCGTGGACGCCTCGCGTTCCCCGGTACCCTCCAGCTGGGTACGAAAAGCCTCGATGCCCGGCGCGGCAAGTGCCTTGGACCTTGCACGCCGTTTGGGCAGCGATCCGCCCAGCGCCTCGCGCCGTTCCATCAGGTATTCCTGCTCGGCACTGTCCTGGGCGGGCTTGCAGTAAGGCACGTTGTCGATGTCCTTGTCCGAGACCGGTATGTTGAAACGATCGCGGAATTTCTTCAGTTCCTCGAGGCCGAGCTTCTTCTGCTGGTGCGCAATATTCTGGCCTTCGCCGGCCGAGCCCATGCCGAAGCCCTTGACGGTTTTCGCAAGGATGATCGTCGGGCCACCCTTGTGCCTCGTTGCGGCGTCATAGGCCGCGTAAACCTTGAGCGGATCGTGCCCACCGCGGTTGAGGCGCCAGATCTCCTCATCCGACATGTTGGCCACCATCTCCGCCGTCTCCGGGTGCTTGCCGAAAAAGGTGTCGCGTACGTATTTGCCGTCCATGGACTTGATTTTCTGGTACTCGCCGTCGACGGTCTCTTCCATTATCTGGCGAAGCTTGCCGGACTGGTCCCTCGCCAGCAGGGGATCCCATTTCGAACCCCAGATTACCTTGACCACGTTCCAGCCGGCTCCGCCGAACGCGGCTTCGAGCTCCTGGATGATTTTGCCGTTGCCTCGCACCGGTCCGTCCAGCCGCTGCAAGTTGCAGTTGACGACGAACACGAGATTGTCGAGCCCCTCCCGGACCGGCATGGTAATTGCGCCCATCGACTCCGGCTCATCCATCTCGCCGTCGCCCAGGAAACACCAGACCTTGCGATCGCTCGGCTCGATGAGGCCGCGATTCTCCATGTAACGCATGAATCGCGCCTGGTAGATTGCCATCATCGGACCGAGGCCCATCGACACGGTCGGAAACTGCCAGAAATCCGGCATCAGCCAGGGATGTGGATACGACGACAGTCCGCCTCCGCCAACCTCTTGCCGAAAGCGGTTCAACTTCTCGTCGTTGAGTCGACCTTCGAGATAGGCACGCGCATAGATGCCTGGCGCGGAGTGACCCTGCATGAATACCAGGTCGCCGCCATGCTTCTCGCTGGCCGCTCGCCAAAAGTGGTTGAAACCGACTTCGTAAAGGGTCGCCGACGATGCGTAGCTGGAGATGTGGCCACCGTACTCGGTGCTCTTGCGATTCGCCTGCACGACCATCGCCATCGCGTTCCAGCGAATATAGGCTTCGATGCGTCGCTCCAGAGATCGGTCACCCGGGTACTCCGGCTGTCGCGCCGTCGATATGGTATTGAGGTAGGCGGTATTCGGCGTGTAAGGGAGATAGGCGCCGGATCGACGTGCGAAATCGATCATCTGGTTCAACAGGAAGTGCGCCCGCTCCGGGCCCTGGTGAGAGAGCACCGAATCGATCGACTCCAGCCACTCGGTGGTCTCGATCGGGTCCAAATCATCGAAAGGATTGAAACTGCTCATACAATTGTCCATCGGGCGATTGGCGGAACACGGCCCGACCTGTCGCGTGAATTACCTGAAGCGTCCTGCTAGGATCACCGCTTCATTGCACCGGACCATGCGGATCGCTACTGCGGCCGTCATCTTCAAGGTTTGTGCCGTGAGCGTCAAGCTCATCGCGGAGAATCCAAACGTATGACATGCATCACACCCGAGGTCCAGAATTTGCGTATCCACCAGAAGGTGGGGCGCGTCGATGCGAAGAGCCTCGATTCCGTCGATCAGTTACTTTTGATACTACCGGCCAAACCAAAGAGTGCCGATTTCGCGCGCATTCCGCAGGGCGCCAAACTGGAGGCGCTGTTCCGCAAGCAGCGGCCAGGATCGACGCCCGCCTTGCTCTCGCGACTCAGCAACAAGAAACAGACACTCGTCGTCGCAGGCACGGCCGATCCCGATTCAAGCACATTCGAGCAACTGACGCAGGGGCGAAAACTGGTTGCTGCCGCAACCATCGAAAAGGCCGGCAGCCTCGGTATATGTGCCGTTGGCTTCGAGGCCGACGATCAGGCCAGGCTTGTCAATAACGTGCTCGCGGCGGCGCTGGCGGCTGCGTCAACGATGCCAACCTTTAAAACCAAGGCGGTACCGCCAAAGATCAAGTCAATCCGGCTGCTCGGTCTGCGCGAGACGCTCGACACGAACCGGGTCTCCGCAGAAGCCAAGGGCAATAACCTCGCCCGATGGCTGACCGCATTACCGCCCAACATGCTCGATGCCCTTCGATACGCGGATCTCGTCAAGGTCCTCGCCAAGCAACATGGCTGGCTTTACAAGCGCCTTGCAACCAAGGATCTCGAACTGCTTGGCGCCGGTGCATTCCTGGCCGTCGCGCAAGGCAATGACGATGACAGCGCAGGTATCGTTCATCTTCGTTATCGCCCGGGGTCAAAAAAAGCGGCAGCCGATCTCAGCCTGGTCGGCAAAGGCATTATCTACGATACCGGCGGCACGAATCTGAAACCGTTTCAATCCATGCTGGACATGCATGGCGACATGCAGGGCAGTGCCGTCGCACTCGGCACTTTCCTTGCGATTTCGGAATTGAAACTCCCGATCGCCGTCGACTGCTGGCTGGCACTGACCGAAAACCGCACCGGACCGAATGCCTACAAGTCGCAGGACGTGGTCACCGCCGCGAATGGCAAGACCATTCAGACGATACACACGGATGCCGAAGGCCGCATGGTACTCGCGGATGCGCTGGTACTCGCGAGCCGCGAGCGTCCCGGGATGATTCTTGATTTCGCAACCCTCACAGGCACCTGCGTCAGCGCCATCACGACACGCTATTCCGGCGTCTTCACAAACCGCGCCGAACTGCATCCGCGACTGAAACGTATCGGCCAGCAGTGTGGCGAGCGTGTCTGGCCGTTCCCCATCGGCAAGGAATTTCTTGAGGACCTGGAGAGTTCAACGGCCGACCTGAAGCAGTGCTCACCGAAGGGTGCGGGCGATCATATCCTGGCCGCCAGTTTTCTTGCGGAGTTCGTCGAGAACGATGTTCCCTGGGTGCACATGGACCTGAGTGCCAGCGACAACGAGGGCGGCCTTGCACATATCGCGACCAAGTTTACGGGCTTCGGCGTTCGCTACACGATGAGTGCGATTCTCGATGAGAAATTGCTCGAGGCGAACCTGTAGGTGACGGACACGGTCAGAATTGCAAACCGCTTCCGCGGATTTCTGCCGGTCGTCGTCGATGTCGAAACCGGCGGCTTCAATTCGCAGACGGACGCGCTCCTTGAGATTGCAACCGTACTGCTGGATTACAATTCCGAGGGATTATTGACGCGTGGCGAAACCATCCGATACCACGTGAAGCCTTTCGAGGGCGCCAATCTCGAAGCGGCATCCCTGGCGGTGAACGGCATCGACCCGAACCACCCGTTGCGCCCGGCCATCGACGAGCGCGATGCCTTGCAGCGAACGTTTCGCGAGGTCCGCCGCGCCGTGCGCGAAAATCGATGCAGTCGCGCCGTGCTTGTGGGCCACAACGCGCATTTCGACCTCGGCTTCGTGAACAAGGCCATCGAGCGATCTGCCATCAAGCGCAGCCCGTTTCATCCGTTCAGCTGTTTCGATACCGCCACGCTGTGTGGCGTCGCATTCGGCCAGACCGTGCTTGCGCGCGCCGCTATTGCCGCCGGACTGGGTTGGGATGAAACGCAGGCGCACTCGGCGTCCTACGATGCCGAAGTTACGGCAGACCTGTTTTGCGAAGCGGTCAATCGCTATCGCGATATCTTCGAGGCAACGCTGAAAAGCGCGCCTCCTCAACCCTGAGTCGGCTGCGCCTCGGTCTGTTGAAGCAGCTTCTGCAATTCGCCCGATTGATACATTTCGATAACGATGTCGCAACCGCCGATGAGTTCGCCCTTCACGTACAGCTGAGGAAACGTCGGCCAATTCGAATATTCCTTGAGTCCCTCACGAACTTCCGGGTCCTCGAAGATGTTGACATACGAATAAGGCTTGCCGACCGCGTTCAACGCGGCAACGGTCTGGCCGGAGAAACCGCACTGCGGAAAGTCGGGCGTTCCCTTCATGTAAAGCAGCACGTCATGCGCTGCGAGCTGTTGTTCGTTTCTTTCTTTTACATCCACGTCTGGTACCTGCTCTTTGTTGGCGACAGCCACTCAAGATCTGGCCGCTATCGCGGGTTTCAATAGTAAGCGACGATTATTTCGCGCTCTGGTCCTCAACGACAATCAGGTTGTTCACCGCTTTCACGCCGCCGGTGCTCCTGGCGATGGACTCCGCCTGATCCCGCGCCACGTAGCTGCCGACGATGCCGGACAGGGTCACGGTACCCTCCCAGGTCCGTACGCCGATATTGAACACGCTGACATCGGAATCCGCCACGTATTTGCCCTTGATCTTTGTCGTAATGGCCGAATCAGAGGCAACAACCGCAGCCGGGCGCTCATCCTTGCCCACCTGGTAACCGCCCACTGCGGCACCGCCGACCATCATGGCGGTACAGCCGCCCAGCAGGCAGCCGGCCAGCAGAAAACTCAATATGCGCATCGTCGCTCTCCAGTCATGGCCGCGATTGTACCTTCAATCCGCCGCTTGCCGTTGTGCCAATTGATCCACGACCGCCCACTGTTCTTCCCGGCTCATTAACGCCCAACGGGAAATCTCTTGCATGCTTCTGCCACAGCCCAGGCAGATCTTATCCTCGTCCAGCGTACAGACAAGCACGCAGGGCGACAGTGGACGACAGCTTCTATCGCCAGTTCTCCCTGTGCTTTTTTCACTCATTATTTAGAAAAATCATATACTTAAGGACATCTATCCCGAGGTAGATCCTCCAGCAACAGCAGCCGGAACGACGCAAATAGTTCTCTTTTCGCAACCGCAGTCACTATAATACGGGCACCGCGAAGCTGCGATCGTCAGAACAAGAACTCAAAAATAAATCAATCAGCAAAGACCCGGAGACACAAACTAATGAATCCTTTGAAGAGCATTGGCGGCACAATCATCGCCGGTATCGTACTGGCAGCCCTTATCGTCTTTTTACTGCCCGGCGAACATATTGTGGCCGGCGTGCCGGCCAAGTCTCTCGTCATATGGCTGCATGTGCTCTCGGGCGTGACCTGGATCGGCCTGCTCTACTATTTCAATTTTGTCCAGGTCCCGGCGCTGGGTGAAGCGGCCGCGGATGAAGGCGGCCCCGGCGGCGCCGGCATCGCAAAGTACGTTGCTCCGCGAGCCCTGTGGTGGTTTCGCTGGGGCGCGCTTGCGACATGGCTGACAGGCGCGACGTTCCTGTATCTGAACGGCATGCTGCATCACGCGTTCACGCTCGGACTGATGGGCGACGCCCCGAATCCCTATGCAACGACCATTGGTATTGGTGCCTGGCTGGGCACCATCATGCTGTTCAACGTCTGGGTCCTGATCTGGCCGAACCAGAAGAAGGTGCTCGGCATGGTAGAGGCCAGCGCCGAACAGGTAGCCAAAGCGAAGAACACCGCATTCCTTGCATCGCGGTCCAATACACTGATGTCGATTCCGATGCTGATGAGCATGATCGGTCCGGGACACGGCTGGATCATGTAATCCCGCCTGGCAGCAAGATATGGAGCCCGGCTGTTGTGGCCGGGCTTCTTTTTTGAGTGACGAACGGTGAAATTGTCCGACAGCGTTAGGCAGTCCATAGGACCTGTGGTTTCGACAGCACTTCTCGAGGATGTCGGCGACGGTGACCTGACCGCGTCACTCGTAGACGCCGATGCCGTCGTCGGTGCAACCATAATCGCTCGCGAGTCCCTGATCCTCGCGGGTCAGCCGTGGGTCGACGAGGTCTTTTCGCAGCTCGACGAGCACGTCATCGTCGACTGGTATATCGGCGACGGTCAAACGGCCGACTCCGGCGACGTGATCTGCAAGCTGGTCGGTCCAGCGCGCGCCCTGCTGACCGGCGAGCGCACCGCACTCAATTTCCTGCAGACACTGTCCGCCGTTGCGACGACCACGTCACGCTATGTGCAGGCCGTAGCGGGCACTGCGGCGAGAATACTGGACACGCGCAAGACCCTTCCCGGCCTGCGGCAGGCGCAAAAGTATGCCGTTCTCTGCGGCGGCGGAGACAACCATCGTTGTGGCCTGTTTGATGCCATCTTGATCAAGGAGAATCACATCAAGAGCGCCGGGGGCATTACGGCGGCACTGCGGCGAGCACAGGCACTCGAGACCGAGGCCTTGATCGAGGTCGAGGTCGAGAACGGGGAAGAACTGCTCGAAGCGCTGAAGGCTGGCGCAACACGCATACTGCTGGATAATTTCTCGCTGCAGGCGCTGCGCGATGCCGTCGAAACGAACCGGAGCTTCGGTTACGTTGCGGCGGAACTCGAGGCATCCGGCAACGTCACGCTCGACTCGATCAGGGATATCGCCGAGACCGGCGTTGACTTTATCTCCGTCGGCGCCTTGACCAAGAATATCGACGCGATCGACCTGTCGATGCTATTCAGGATCGACTAGCCGGGCTCACGCGGGGAGGGGTTAAGGCCTAGGCAACCGCGCGGGTGACCCGCTTCGGCTCCGACACACCGTAACCCTGTGCGTAGTCGACGCCCATGCCACGCAACATCGTTATGATTTCTTCGTTTTCGGCAAACTCGGCGATGGTTCGCTTGCCGGTCAGGTGCCCGATTTCGTTAATCGAGCGCACCATTTCGCGATCGATAGGATCGTGCAGTATCTCTTTGACAAAACTGCCGTCGATCTTGAGGAAATCGACCGGGAAGTGCTTCAGATAGCCGAAAGACGAAAGCCCGGTACCGAAATCATCCAGGGCGAACATGCAGCCTAGCTCTTTCAGCGCATTGATGAAACGGTTGGCCTGCGAATAGCTCGCGATAGCCGCGGTTTCCGTGATCTCGAAACAGATCTTGGTCGCATCGATTCCACTCATCTGGAACTGGTCGACGACGAACGGCAGGAACTTCTCGTCGCCCAGGCTTTGTCCGGAGAGATTGATTGAACACAAAGACAGTCGCTCGCGCTCGTCGGCTTCCGATACCAGCCAGCGAAACGCGCTGCGAATCACCCATCGATCGATGCTGGGCGTAATGCCATAGCGCTCCGCTGCTTCGATGAACAGTCCCGGGGATATTATTCCGCCATTCTCGTCGCGCATGCGTAACAGGATCTCGTAGTGAGCGCCCTCTTCTTCGACCTGCAGCGGCTGAATGGTCTGTCGAAACAGCTCAAAGCGGTTTTCTTCGAGTGCATTATTGATGCGCGCGGCCCACTGCATCTCGCGCCGTCGCCGCATGAGGTCGATATCGTTTTCCTGGAAACTGTGAATTCGATTTCGGCCGGCTTCCTTTGCGGCGGAACAGGCACTATCGGCCGCCGTCAACAGCGCGGCGACGTCCTCGTTATCGGCGGTAATCGGCACCACGCCAATGCTGACGCCGAGACGGAAGTTTCGTTCCTCCCAGGTAAATTTGTATTCGCCAATTGCCATTCGCAGCGTTTCGGCGGTATTCATCGCCTCCTCGAGGCTACAGCTTTCCAGCAAGACACCGAATTCATCGCCACCCAGTCTCGCCAGGGTGTCGCGCCAGCGAATCTTCGACTTCAGCAGCGCACCGAGCTGCCCGAGGAGCGCATCTCCGGCGCTGTGGCCGCAGGAGTCGTTGACGATCTTGAACTGATCGAGATCGAGATAAAGAAGGGCATATGACGTTTCACGCGCCTTGGCGCTCTTCAGCGCACGCTCGACCCGATTCTCGAATTCCCGCCGGTTGACCAGGCCCGTGAGTATGTCGTGGCTGGCATGATAGCTAAGCCGCCGGTTGAGGTCCCGCGATTCACTGACGTCGTGAAATACCAGCACGCCGCCGGTCACTTCGCCTTTGCCATCCCGAATAGGAGACGCAGTGCTCTCGATGTAGAGCTCGTTACCATCGCGCCGAATGAGCAAGGTCGGACGCACGGACTTGATCGCCCGATCCCGGCGGATTGCCACGGCAAGCGGATTCTCGAGCGGCTCGCAGGTCTCTTCGTGAAAGCCGCGAAAAATCTCATCGATCGGGCGCCCGCTCGCATCATCCACTTTCCAGCCAGTTAGCTCCTCCGCGACGGGATTGATGTACTCCACGTTGCTTTTCGAATCCGTGGTGATTACGCCGTCACCGATCGACTGCAAAGTAATCTGTGCACTCTCTTTCTCGCGAAACAGCGCATCCTCGTAGAGCTTGCGTTCCGTTATATCGACCTCGACACCCAGCAGGCGCAGAAGACGGCCATTGCTGTCGACGATCGCTTTGGCCCGGCTTTTCATCCAGCGCCAATCGCCGCTCTGGTGTTGCATGCGATGCACGGATTCGAAGAACGGCGTCTTGCCCTCGAGATGCTCACGCATTCGAGTCTGCACCCTCGCCATGTCATCCGCATGAACCAGGCGATACCAATCCAGTTTCACGTCGTCGTCGTCGGGATCGTAACCGAGCATCGTCTTCCAGCGCCGCGACAGATTGATATGCTTGGATTCGCCATCGAAGTCCCAGATGCCATCGTTGGCCGTCATCGCCACGAGCCGGTTGCGCTCCTGCAGTTCGACGAGCAGTGCCTTGTCGTTGACACGCTCCAGACCGCTGGCCAGCGAGGAACCGAAGAGTTTCATGAGCAGGTGCAGATTTGCGTCCCAGCCGGTAACAGGTAGCTCGTTGACGATTGCCAGGAAACCGGCGATCTCATCGTGAACGGAAAAGCCGATCACGAGCACGGCACCGATATGCAATTCGTTGAGGCGCTGCAGTTCGTCCCGGGCAACACCCGGACCTTTCATAGTGTCTGCTACTTCAACGACGCGGAGATGTCCGAGCCGCTGGCACAGCCACGGCCAGTCGGCGAGCGCTTCCCCGGCAAGGACCCCCGGGCTGCAGCGGGCGAATCCATTGCAGGACGCCAGTACCGTTTCGATGCTCTCACCCTCGTCGCTGATCAGTGCAACAAAGGCCGCGTCGGTACCGGTCGCCTCGGGCAACTCGTCAACCATCGCCTGCAGCTGCTCGAGATAGAGGGAGGGATCGAGGTTCTGCACACCAACCGCGATCTTGGTCTGCAGCGCGTCGACGGCGCCGCGAGTACGTTCGCCAGCCCGCGGTTTGCGGTGCCGGACCCCCTGGGTACTCGTGGTATCGGACGGATTCGTCATTTCGGGGAAACATTTTGACACGTTAAGGAAGGAATACAAGCTAAGTCGCTGTATTTTTTGCTTTATTCCAACAGAGGAGCTTTTCACATAAGGCGTATCGCGCTGGCTTCGGTCAACCAAACAGTCTCCATTCCGTTAAAGCCCTGAATAACGAAACACGGGCAAACAGGAGACCCCTCATGAATTACATGGTTCAGGACCTGCCAGATACCGCAGGCACAAGGAAGTTCGCGAGCTGGATAACGATGCTGTTGGCGGCCGTCATTCTGGCTGCTTGCGGTGGCGGTAGCAGCGAAAACCCGGACAGCGTGGCAGCCGGCTCATGCGATCCGGCCGATGCCAGCACCATCGCCGAATGCGGCACCGTCATGGTCGCGCTTACCGATGCGGACGGCGATTTCCTCAACTATACCGTCGACGTGACATCGCTGACGCTCGAGACAGCCAACGGCCGAGTCGTAGAGACCCTGCCGCGCAGCACCCGCATCAACTTCAGCGAATACGTCGACCTGACCGAACTGGTCACCGTAGCGACGATTCCGCCGGGCACCTACACTGCCGGCACGATCAGCCTCGATTACACGGATGCAGAGGTGTTTGTCGAGGCCGGGGGCGAATCGAAATCGGCCCTGGTCCTGGACACGGACGGCGACATCGTCACCGAAAGCACGTTGAGAATCGAGCTTTCGAATCGCGATCGCCTGATCGTGAGCAAAGGACGTCCGGCCTTCCTGCAGCTCGACTTCGACCTGGCCGCCTCGCATACCGTCGACATAGACGCGATGCCGGCAGAGGCCGTATCGGAGCAATTCATTCTTGCTGAAGTGTCGCCTGTCGACGAAAAAGACATTCGCGTCAGAGGGCCACTGGTCGCCGTGGATATCGACGAGATGAGCTACACGGTAGCGATTCGACCCTTTTACGACCGCGACGGCGACTTTGGCCGAGTCGAAGTGACCGTCAGCGACGACACCGAGTTCGAGGTCAACGAACTCATGCTGGTCGGTGCGGAAGGCCTGCGTGCCCTCGCCGATGCGGCACAGGGAACGCCGACCGTGGCCAAGGGCACCTTGAACGTGCTGGAACGCCGCTTCACGGCCGACCTGGTGCTTGCCGGCTCCAGCGTACCCGGTAGCGACAGAGACGCCGTCGTCGGCAACGTCATCAAGCGGGACGGCAACTTTCTCACGATTCGCGGCGCGACCATCGTTCCGTCCGATCGCCGCGTGCATTTCCATGATGACGTCGTCGTGGAGGTTGGTCCTGACACGAAGGTTGTCAAAGACGGTGATCGCACGACGGACCTCGGCATTGACGCCATTTCCGTTGGCCAGCGCGTCACCATTCGTGGCAATCAGCCTACTCCGAGCACTGACGCACTGGCGCCGCAGATCCTGTTCGACGCGACCCAGGGGGCCGTTCGCATGCACGTGACTCACGTTTCCGGCATCGTCAACTCGATAGTGCCGGGAGAGACAGACATCACGCTGCACTCCATCGATCGCCGGCGCGTGCAGATCTTCGATTTCACCGGCACTGGCATGTCCGAAGCTCAGGACGCGGACCCGGACAACTACACGGTGGCTACGGGCGACCTTACGTTGGCTGACTTTGCGGCCGGTAAACCCATCGTCGCTCGCGGCTTCCCTGCCGCCTTTGGCATGGCACCGCCGGACTTCCTGGGCAGAACCGTTATCGATTACACGGACGTCCGAAGTGTGCTCGGCGTTGGCTGGGGCGTCGAAGGCAGCGCAATGCCGTTCAGCAGTATCGAGCCGGAACGCCTGCTGCTCAACAACCAGAACGGCGATATCAATCAGCGCCACTACATCAAGCAGGGCCCGGTCCTGATCGACCTCACCGAGCTGGATTCAGACACGACGATCGTGCCGCGACAATCCGGCAGGCTGGCCTTCTATATCAAGTCCGACGATAGCGTCAGGATGTATTCGCAGTTCGCCGATTTCGCCAACGACCTGGGTACCAGCCTCACCGGAGGCGACAGGGCACGCTCGATGCACGCCCGCGGCAAATACGATGCGGCCGAGAACGTGTTCACCGCCTACAGGATTGGCGTCCATTTGCTCGAGCCGCAGTAGGCTCGTAAAAGACGAAAAGGCTCAACTCCCCCGCAGAGCTTTGTTCGTTGGCTCAGGCCCGCTACCAGACGGTTGCGGGCCTGTTTTTTTTTAACCGTCGGGCGTCAGAATCGGTAGTTGAAACCTGCCGTAACCAATGCCCCGCTCTCATCCCTCGGACCATCGAAATATCGTCCGGCAAGGCGAAACGCGAAAGCATTGCCGGTATCGATATCCATGCCGAGACCGAACTCGACGGCATCTTCGCCGAAAAGACCGTTATTGCCCCCTGGTTCAAGATCAGCCGTGTAGCCGGCGGTACCTGCCAACGCGAAGAACTCGACGGTGCCCGATGTGGGCAGGATGAAACGCATCACCAGATCCAGACCTTTCACCTCGATTGTCGTCGGTACGGCATTGAAGTCGTCTTCAGGACTGCCGAGACCGAAGGTATTCATGCCCAGTGCAAAATGATCGTTGAATCGATATTCAACGCCCAGAACGTAACCAAAGTCGTTTGCATTGAATGTTTCTGCACCATCGCGGTCCTTAACCTGGCTGACGCCAACACCCACGTTGACGGCAAATCCCTTATTGTCTTGTCCGAGCGCGGCGCCGCCGGAGATCATCAGGACCAGCGCGATTGCAGCCATACATACTTGGTGGTTCATCATTTCGTGCTCCAGCTCAAGGGCGTGATGTCGCCATCGGTGCGCCAGCCGTCTCGGTACGCAATCTCGCTGAGCTTTCGGGCGCGGTCGCGCGGGTGCGGATGCGTCGACAGGTAGGTCATCAATTGTGACGCTCCCGTCCCTTGCTCGTCCCAGCGATCGAACAGGCGCGATGCCTGGTTAACGTGCCCGTAGCGAGCGTTTACCAATGCGAGCGCGAACTCATCCGCCCTCGATTCCTGCTTGCGGTTGAAGCCCCGGAGGGTCAGATCGGTGGCTTTAATGCCGAGGCCCGCAACGTCGTTGCCGGTAATCACGGCGAAAAACATCGAAATCACAATGCCTCGCCCCAGCGCCCGAAGATGGTCACGATTCCTGAAATGGCCCAACTCGTGCCCCAGTACGAAGGCAAGCTCGTTCTCCGACTCGACCTGATCCAGCAGGCCCTGCGTGACGACGATGAGACCGCCAGGCAATGCCATGGCATTTGCCGTTGCCGACTCGTCGATCTCGACACGGAATTTGTAGGGCGCGTCTGCCCAGTGGCCGGCAAGCCGATCGAGGAGTACCTGCGTCGCCTGCCGTTGTTCGTTGGCTGAATCCGCTACTACGACGTCCTCGGGCATCCAGCCGGTGAACAGCCTCGCCTCCGCTTCGGCCGGCACGAAATAGAGCACGATCTCGATGAAAAATATCAGCAGCAGCGCGATCGCCAGGAAGAGCGCTGTCAGCCCCGCTACCAGCGTGGCGGCCTCCGCCAGCGGATGCACGTCGCTGACGTTAATTCCTTCGCGCGCCTTCCTCGCGACGTACTTCACAAGCGATCTATTGCCCTGTTCGACCAGCCATCAGCCTGGCCTGTTCCTGAGCTTGACGGCGGTACCAAAAGCAAGCATTTCCACACCCGCGGTCCCCTTGCCATCACGGCTCGCGTTCGCCAGCCGGGATGTTTCGAGACGCACGTTGAAGATCGCATCGAATCCCTGTTCCCTGGCCGACTCGGTCATTCGCAACAACGCTTCCCGCCGCGCGCGTTCAAGCAGTGGCTCGTAGGTCTTGATGCGCCCTCCAACGAGGCCGCGCAACCCGGCGATGACGCGCTTGAAGTAATCGAGGGAAATGACGATGCTGCCGGTAACCAGGTCCGAGCTCGATGCGTTCCAGTCGTCCGGCATCGTATCGAAGGACACGACCGGGAACCCATGGGCGTTGTCCTCGCGTTCACGGATACTCGCGAAATGTCTTTTCTCGATGACGCTACCGATGAAATACGCGGTCATCAGGACGAGCAGCGGCAATGCGTAGTTAAAAAACAGCCCCAGATTCTGAGCGATGTCTTCCATGTCAGCTGATCCTGACGGCGGTACCATAGGCAAACAGTTCCGCGGCACCCTGTGAAATCGAGCTGGTGGCAAAACGAACGTTGACCACCGCGTTCGCACCCATGGACGCCGCCTGCTCGATCATCCGCTCGGTCGCTTCGTTGCGCGAGTCCTGCAACAGCTCGGTGTAGCCTTTCAACTCGCCGCCGACGATGTTCTTGAGGCCTGCCATGATATCGCGACCGAGGTGCTTCGCCCGCACCGTGTTGCCGGTCACCACGCCGTAAAACTCGACGATAGTGCGGCCGGGAATGCTTTCCGTGTTACTGATGACGATTGCCCGAGAACCAACTGTATTCATGGAGACTCCTGAGAATGGCGTTGCCTGCTATTTATTCCGGCAATACTACCATCGCCAGACACGGCGCGGCGTTTGCTTTAGGATGGCTAACGATCGGGCATCTCGATTGCAGGCTGGCGGGTGTTGGAATTCAGTTCCCTGAGTACAGGACTGGTCGTCGTCGCATTGACGGCGATTTCTGTTGGCGCCCTGATAAAAGGCATGACAGGTCTCGGGCTGCCTCTGATTGCCGTGCCAGCCATCGCAACGTTCACGTCGGTCGAAGAGGCCGTCGTGCTGATGATTATTCCGACCTTCGGCTCCAATCTCTGGTTGGTTGTCAGCCATCGTCGGTTCCTCGCGATGTTGCGGGGTCATATTCCATTCCTGGTCGCCGGATTCGCGGGCGGCATCTTCGGGACCTTTGCGCTCGTGGCGATCGACGACCGATGGCTGAAGCTCACGCTTGCCGCCTGGTTGGCCCTGTATCTCCTTCAATTCGCCTTTGGCAATATCCTGAAGGCGCTGTTCCAGGCGAAAGGCGCCGCGGCCGCGGCCGTCGGCTTTACGGGGGGTGCGATCCAGGGGGCAACCGGCGTTTCCGCGCACATTGTCGCACCCTACTTCCACGGACGGAGGATGGCGGCAGAGGCTTACGCGTTCCTGATCGCCTGTGCTTTCCTGACCTTTTCGTCGGCGCAGCTGACGACGGCGATCGGCACACAACTCTTCAGCACGCAGAGGCTGATTCTCGGATCGATCGCGCTGCTGCCGACCCTCGTCTTTACGCGCCTGGGAATCCAGTTTGCCGGCAAGATCTCCGAGCGCGCGTTTCAAAAAGCGTTGATCGCCCTATTCATCTTGATGGAGATCAAACTGATCGCCGACGTCATCTGAAATGTGCGAGCGTCAGGCAAAGCCCTGAAGCAGTTGCTTCATGCGGACCCGCGTCTTCTGATCCGGCAGGCGCCCCATTCCGCCGCCCAGGTTATCGAGAAGATGCTGCGGATTCGCGGTTTCGGTGAGCACGCACGAAACTGCCGGGTGGGACAGGATGTACTTGATCGAGAATTGTGCCCAGCTGGTGCAATCGAACTCGACGGCCCAGGCGGGCAGCTGCCGGCCCTTGACGATCGAGAAGTATCGGCCATTGATAAAGGGCCGGTTGATCGTTACGGCGATTCCCCGGTCCTGCGCCATCGGCAGTATGCGCTCCTCGGCCTCGGTCTCGAGCGGCGACAGGTTTACCTGCAGAAAGTCCATGGTACCGGTGGCCATGACTTTCATCATGGCCTCGTAGTAACGAACGTTGTGGCGCGCAAGACCGATGTAGCGTGTCAGACCCGCCTCTTTCCAACCCCGAAAAACATCCCAGTGAGGCACGCCGTCTTCCGGATAGCTGTGCATCAGGTCCAGCGGCCTGCCGCCTCTGACAGCCCGAAGGCGTTTTGCGCCGGCTTGCGATTGCTCCGCTAGTTCCCCGCTGAAGTAACTGCCGAGAAATGCCGTTTCGGCGTAACGCAGCGCGCCTGCCAGGCTCGCCACCAGGTTGGCACCCTCACCGCTGCAATCGACGTAGCGGCCACCGTGATCGAAAAACGTCCCGAGCAATTGCTTCGACGCGTCGGAATCCGAATTCCGAAAGGCCTGTGAGTTACCGAGGCCAACGACGGCAAGGCTCTCGTCGGTACCCGGGATTCGGCGTGTCGGGAGCCTGCGCGTCGCCGCCGGCGCAACCGTCGGCAGGATTGCGGCCACCGTTGCGGCGCCCGCGCTCTGCAGGAATTTCCTGCGATCGTTCATGCGTTCGTTCATGCGACTTCCTGCCACGAATCGTGAGGAGTGAGATCGACATTGTATTACGGCGATGTACCGTTGCGCGGCGATCCGCCGTGATATTTCCTGCGACCGTTCGCGCTTTCGATATCCGATCGGCAATCCGCCCTCGCGGTGAATGCCGGCACTCGCTTCGAGTTCGAATTGCCGATGTACCGCCGCGCCGCCTGGGCGCTGCGGCGCTGGCCGCCAGGCGGCCGGATTGCTTGACGCCGACGAAGGCGCCGGTCGCGGCCGGCTCCCGGCCGGAGGGGGGCGCCGGGGACCGGTTAGGCGGAAATCGGCGTGAATCTGGCCTCTCCGGCCCGTTTTTCGCGCAGATATGTGGCTGATGTCTCTGAAATATCGACGAAAATGCATTGACTTGCGCCTCCGCAGGGATATACTGCGGCGAGCTAGATTGATCGGCTGTAATTGTGTATTCCATTACGATGTTGCTTTAGTAGTACCTCGTCCTGTTTTTCATAAGTACAAGCATCACTTCTTGCGACCCGGCCTCTCGGGGCCAAATTTACTTTTGTTTAAATAGGATTTAGAAAATGGCTACTACTACCGGAACCGTTAAATGGTTTAACGAAGCGAAAGGCTTCGGCTTCATCGAGCAGGAATCAGGTCCTGATGTGTTTGCGCATTTCAGCAACATTCAGGGCGATGGATTCAAGACGCTGGCCGAAGGCCAGAAAGTCGAGTTCACAGTGACACAGGGCCAGAAAGGCCCGCAGGCTGAGAACATCGTACCGATCTAAGCTCTAAACGGTTTGGATGAGAAGGGCGAGACCGAAAAGGTCTCGCCCTTTTTTTTGCCACAATTTTGCGCCTGGTGGGAGAACTACCGATGACGAAGCGTCGCCTCGAACAGCTCTGGATTTTCATGTTGCTGGCTTTCTCGGCTGGCGGCTGCTCGTCATCGCCGACATCCGAGTCCGCGGCGCGAAACGACCCGGCCACCGTGGTCAACGAAATCGCGGATCAATACTACGACTTCACGCTTCTCCGACATCCCGAGATCGCCTATTTTTCGGGCATCAATGTGACGCGCCACGACGGCCTGACCGACAACAGTCCGCAGGCCCGGCGCGCCGACGAGGCAGTTATCGATGAGATGCTGCGACAAATCGAGGCCGTCGATGTCGACGCACTCGTCGGAAAAGCCGAATGGATT
>JBFELT010000017.1:0-27688 GCA_041552015.1 Woeseiaceae bacterium | reverse complement strand
GCCTTCGGCGGCCAGTGGCACGTACGCGACGGGCGCCGGCTCGTGGGCCTCGAAAAGCGCGGCGGCATCACCGACATCGGCGAATACGACCTCGGTCATGCGATCGTGCAGCTGCGGGCCCAATGCGAGAACTGCGTCATCCGCGACCCTCGATGAGAAGGTCAGGGCGTAACAGATTCCGCGCTCCACGCGTCTTATCGCGTCGATGTCGCAGGCTCTGACGATGTCGGTCGCCTTGCTCGACCAGGGGGAGATCGTACCGGGCCTCGGAACGACATAGAGCTTCTTTGCCGCTTTGCCGGATTTGCCGGGCTTGTCATCGGACAGCAGCAGGGATTTCAGCCTGGAGCGGTCCTGTTTTCCGAGCGCGGCCGTCGTATCGACCAGGTAGACGAAATGCGCGGTAACCGCTTTTACACGCTCATCGGCGTGCCGCAACGCGCGGGTCAGTTTCGCGAGGCGAAAACTGGACAGGGCCAACTGTCCGGGCAATTCCAGCATGTTAAGTACGGGCCCTTATTCGCGGTTGGATGGCATGGGACCCGGGATGATACAAGAAGCGGCCTGAAAAATATCCATAGGCCGTGTTGCGCTTCCGCTGCGGGCCTTGCGCGACGTTTCTTGCGCCGGCTACTTGTTGCGATCCGTGGGCGTGTATACAGGCAGCGGAAACTGCGCGACGTTGCCGCCTTCCAGCTTGCTGATCTTGCTGATGCCCTGTTTTTCGACCTCGTCGATGCGGATAATGGAATGCATGGGCAGGTAGGTGCGGCGCACATTTTCGAACTCCGACTTTATGCGTTCCTCTGACGGGTCCACGACCAGTGTCGTGCGTTCCCCAAAGACCAGTTCCTCGATTTCAATGAAGCCGAAGAGTTCGCCATGATCGACGTGCCGGGCATAGATCTCGTAGACCTGGCCCTGGCTCATGAAAACCACCTTGAAAAGTTGCTTGCTACTCATATCAGCGACGCAGTGTACCCAAAACCCCTGAATGCGGCGCAGTTTACAGGAAATCAAGGCCTTAGGCGTCTGTCGGGGGGGCCATTATGTGAACTGGGTATCAGCGTATCTCTTTGATTACCTGCACAATTAAGTGCTGCTTAAGAGGGAAGACATGGCACTTCGACTTAAAATCGTCAGCGAGCACCGCGAACTTGTCGGCAACGACGCCGAGCGCGACTTCTATGAGGAAGGCGGTACGATCGGCCGCTCGCTGCAAAATGACTGGATCCTGCCGGACCCCGATCGCTATATCTCGGGCCGCCACGCGACGATCGACCACAAGGGCGGCATCTACTACCTGATGGATACCAGCAGCAACGGTGTCTACTTCAATGACGAGGTCGAACCGGTCGGCAAAGGCAATCCGCGACGCCTGTTCGACGGCGATCGTATTCGCATGGGCGACTTCGAATTCGCGGTGTCGCTCGATTCCGGCGAGAGCCTCGTCATGCCACTCTCTGAAGAGCCCTCCGTTGCGCCGGATCACTCCGAGCAGTTTGTTGACGAAGTGTCGCTGCGCACCGGCATGAAACTGCTCGACGAGGAAGAGCTGACCGGTGACGACGAGTTCCAGTCGGTGCTTTTTGGTCATCGTGAAATCGGCAACGAAGCAGCGCCGCCGCCGAAAAAACCGGCGCCAATCCCCGCGGCCAACGATTCGAAGCCCGCGAAAAAGACGGACAAGCCCCTCCAGGTCTCGGCCGACGACCTGTTCGACTCGTTCCTCGATGGCCTGGGCATCACTCGCGCCGAACTGCATCCGTCGGTCAATCGACCCGACATGATGTTGACCGCGGGCCTCGTCTTACGAGAGTTCGTGGAAGGCACCATTGCCCTGCTTGCGGCGCGCGCAAACCTGAAAAATGCGTTTCGCCTCGATCAGACCACGGTGCTGCCCCGCCACAACAACCCGTTGAAGTTCTCCGAGAGCCCGGGCGACCTGATCAAGCAGCTGCTGGTCGGCGATGAGGGCGATTACCTGGGTGCGAAAGACGCCGTTCACGAAGCCTGTCGCGATCTCCTGAATCATCAGAACGCGTTCCTGGACGCCATGAACAGCGCTTTCATCGAATTCGCCGAACGCTTTGAGCCCGATGAATTGCAGCAGGGCTTCGATCGAGCGATGAGTGGCGGCAAGCTGTTCGCATTCCTCAACAAGTCCAAATACTGGGACCTGTATCGCGATCTCTATCCAATCATGACCGAAAAAGGCGGTGGCCGTTTTCCGCAGATGTTCGGCGAGGAATTCGTCAGGGCATACGAACGCCAGGTCGCCGAATACCAGCGCCGTGACCGCGGACTCCCGCCGGCTGTGCCGGCGATGGCCGACGACGACCCCGGTCTGATGGTTACCCAGAAGCTCGTGCCGAAGAAGTTACTGAGCGAAGCGGCGTCCGACCAGACGCCGCAGACCGACGACGCTGGGGACATCGACAAGGTCGATCAGAGCTTCATCGAAGAGCTGGAGAACAGCATCGCCGAAGAAATCTCCCCGGACCAGCTGAAAGCCTGACGTTCCCTGTCAGCCGCGATTCTGCCTGTTGTCGATCAAGTGGTCGACCACGGCCGGCTCCGCGAGCGTTGAGGTATCGCCGAGGTTGCCAAAATCGTTCGCCGCCACTTTCCGCAGGATGCGTCGCATGATCTTGCCGGAACGCGTTTTCGGCAGGCCGGGTGCCCACTGGATCAGGTCCGGCTTGGCGATCGGCCCGATTTCCTTGCGAACCCAGGTTTGCAGCTCCTTGCGCAGCTCGTCGCTCGGCTCGATGCCCTCCATCAGCGTCACATAGGCGTATATGCCCTGCCCCTTGATTTCGTGCGGGTAACCCACGACCGCCGCTTCGGCAACGTTCGGGTTCGACACCAGCGCGCTTTCGATTTCGGCGGTTCCCATTCGATGACCGGATACGTTCAACACGTCGTCGACGCGGCCGGTGATCCAGTAATAACCATCCTCATCGCGGCGCACCCCGTCGCCCGTGAAATAGGCGCCTTCGAACGTCGCGAAATAGGTGTCGACGAATCGCTGATGGTCGCCATATACGGAGCGCATCTGGCCCGGCCAGCTGTCCGTAATGATCAGGTTGCCCTCGACGGCTCCCTCCAGCGCCTTGCCTTCTCCGTCGACGATGACCGGCATGATGCCGAACAAGGGCTTGGTTGCGGATCCCGGTTTCAGCGCCGTTGCGCCCGGCAGCGGGCTGATGAGAATGCCGCCGGTCTCGGTCTGCCACCAGGTGTCGACGATCGGACAGCGCGAGTCGCCCACCACACGGTAATACCATTCCCAGGCCTCGGGGTTGATCGGCTCACCGACAGAGCCGAGCAAGCGCAGGCTTTTTCTCGACGTGCTTTTTACCGGCTCGTCGCCCTCGCGCATCAACGCGCGAATAGCCGTCGGCGCCGTGTAACAAATGTTGACCTGGTGTTTGTCACAAACCTCCCAGAACCGCGCCGACGTCGGGTAGTTCGGCACACCCTCGAACATCAGCGTAATCGCTCCGTTTGCGAGCGGTCCGTAGACGATGTAGCTGTGCCCGGTAACCCAGCCCACGTCCGCCGTGCACCAGTAAATGTCGCCGGGGTGATAGTCGAAAACCTGCTCATGCGTCAGCGCCGCGTAGACGAGATAGCCGCCGCTCGTGTGCAAAACGCCTTTCGGTTTGCCGGTAGAGCCCGAGGTATAGAGGATGAAGAGCGGATCTTCGGCCCCCATTTCCTCGCAGGGACAGTCGGCATCGACCTCTTTCTCGATCTCGTGCAACCAGACGTCGCGGTCGTCGACCCAGCCCACGTCCGCGCCGGTGTTGCGAACGACCAGCACTTTCTCGAGCGTTGTCACGTCAGGATTTGCCGCCGCCTCGTCGACATTGGCCTTCAGCGGCACGCGTTTACCGCCACGACGACCCTCATCCGCCGTGATCACGATATTCGACTCGCAGTCCTGGATTCTGCCCGCGAGTGCGTCCGGCGAGAAGCCGCCAAACACGACCGAGTGGACCGCGCCTATGCGCGCGCAGGCGAGCATGGCGACTGCCGCCTCCGGTATCATCGGCATGTAGATCGTAACCCGATCGCCTTTCTTGGTGCCCAGCGCCTTGAGTGAGTTTGCGAATCGACAGACGCGCTCGTGCAGTTCGGCATACGTGATCTTGAGATCCTTACCCGGATCGTCACCTTCCCAGATGATGGCGACGTCATCGCCTTTGCTATCGAGGTGTCGATCGACGCAGTTGTAACAGACGTTCAGCGAGCCATCGTAGAACCAGCGGATATGCAAATCGTCTTTTGCAAAGGACACGTCCTTGACCTTGGTGAACGGCTTGATCCAGTCGATGCGCTGAGCCTGTTCGGCCCAGAAGCCCTCGTTGTCCTCGATGGAACGCGCGTACATTGACTCGTACTGTGCCTCATCGATCAACGCACGCTTCTTCACTGCATCCGGAACCGGATAAATCTCATTTGCCATGTTGCTCTGCCTTCCTGGTTTTCTTCAATTCTGTTTGTGCTGTGCAAGTTTCAAGACGCGCTGCGCCTGGATCAGATGCGGGCGATCGATCATCCTGCCATCCAGTCCAACCGTGCCGGCGCCGGGATTATCTTCGAACAACGCGACGATTCGCTCGGCTCGCTCGATTTCCTCGGCGGTCGGCAGGAATGCGGCGTTGATGGTCGCGACCTGCGCCGGATGGATCGCCAGCATGCCGCCGAAGCCGTCCCGTCGCGCTTTCGTGGCATAGCGTAGCAGCCCCTGCTGATCGCGGAAGTCCGTAAAGACCGTATCCAGTGCGGTAACTTCCGCCGTGGCCGCCGCGAGCAGGCAAAACGATCGCGCCATCTCGTAAAGCGGCAACCAGTTGCCCTCGGCGTCCCGATTCGTGCTGGCACCGATCGCGGCACTGAGATCCTCGGCGCCCCAGGAAAGGCCGAACAGGCGTGCCGTCGCCCCCGCGTAGCCGTTCAGGGTGAACAGCGCCTCCGGGCGCTCGGTGCACAGGGCAATAATGCGGGTCCGGCCGTGCTCGATACTTAGCTCGCGCTCCAGCGCATCGATGCGCCGCGACAGCCGAACGGCGTCCGCCGGGCTCCTGGGCTTCGGAAGAACGATTCCGCAGGGCGCCGACGGCATGACGGCCTCGAGATCGGCTGCCGAATCTTTGCTGTCCAGCGCGTTTATGCGGACCCACACATTCTCCCTGCCTTTCAGGTAATCGGCGGCGTTTGCACGCGCGGCTGCGCGCGCCGCGGCTGCGACCGAATCCTCGAGATCCAGGATCAGCGCGTCGGCGCCCGCGCCGGACGCTTTTGCCAGCTTGCGCTCGCTATCGGCCGGGACAAACAGGAAGCTTCGATTCATTCGGGTTTTCGCAGCATCAGCGCCGAGCGCTTGCACTCCGCGACGAGTTCGCCGTGCTGGTTAAACGCGCGGTGTGCAAAAACCGCAATACCGTTCTCCGGACGCGACTTGCTGTTGCGCAGCTCGAGCACCTCGGTCTGGATTCGCAGGGTATCGCCGCAGAACAGCGGTTTCGGAAAACGGACTTCATCCCAGCCGAGATTCGCCACCGTCGTACCGTGCGTCGTGTCGTTGACCGATATCCCGACCATGAAGCTCAGGGTCAGACAGCTGTTGACCAGCGGCTTGCCGAATTCCGAGTTTTTCATGTATTCCGCGTCGAGATGCAGCGCGGCCGGATTGTGCGTCATGGTCGTCAACAGCACATTGTCGGTTTCGGTGATGGTTCGGTGTATCGGATGATCGATGACCTGGCCGACTTCAAGTTCCTCAAAATACAATCCTGGCATTGGCGGCTCGCAACCCGTTTCAGGTAATCTTGGATTGTGCCAGCGTCGCGCACAGCAATACAGTGGCATTGAACCTGAACCCCGGAGGGACGCGCATGAAAGTAAGCAGACGTGATTTTGCCAAAGCCGGTCTCGGCGTGGCTTCGCTGGCTGCCATTGGTGCTGCCGGCACGAGGGCCGAATCGAACGGGCTGCTCAAGAAGGCGATTCCGTCGTCGGGCGAGACGCTGCCCATTGTCGGCCTGGGCACCAATCGCTATGGCGTCGGTGATTCCGAGGCGGCCCGCGCGCCGTTGCGCGCCGCGCTCGAGCGGTTTCACCATCTCGGTGGGACGGTGATCGACACGGCACCAATGTACCGTACGTCGGAATCCGTACTCGGCGACCTCATTGCGGAACTGGGTATTCGCGAGGACTTGTTTCTCGCGACGAAGACCGATCGTGCCGACGGCAGTGCCGGCACGATCGAACAAATGAACGAGTCGATGGCCCGACTGAAGACAGATCGAATCGATCTGATGCAGGTGCACAATCTCGTTGGCTGGCGAGAAGCCCTGCCCGTCATGCGCGAATGGCGCGAGGAAGGACGCATCCGCTACATTGGAATCACCACGTCCCGGTCATCGCAATACGCAGAATTTGAACAGGTCATGCGCCGGGAAGACCTGGATTTCATTCAGATCAACTATTCACTCGAACAGCGCGAGGCGGCCGAGAAGGTCCTGCCGCTGGCCGCGGATAGCGGCACCGCCGTGATCATCAATCGGGCGTTCGGCGGGGGACGCATTTTTGACAAGGTCGGTGACAGTCCCGTGCCGTACTGGGCCGAAGCATTTGGCTGCGAGTCCTGGGCGCAGTTCCTGTTGAAATACGCGATCGGTCATCCGGCCGCGACACTGAGCATTCCGGGAATGACCAAGCTTCGCCACGTCGACGACAATTTCGGAGCGACGCGCGGCCGCTTACCGAACGCGGACGAGCGCAAGCGCCAGGAGGCGTTTTTCGACGCATTGTAGTAGCCCGTACGTGCGCTACGAAATCAGCCGCCTGACAAGGGCTCGCCCATGGCGATCACAACGGCCCCAAGGCGTTGCTCGGTCTCGACCCGGCGGTGCGCATCGGCAGCCTGCTCCATGGAATACACCCGGTCCACGATCGATTTGATTTTCCCGCTCTCGATCATTTCCCTGAGGGTCTGCAGCTCTTCTTTCGTCTCTCGCGCAAATGCAAACCTGGCCGTCTTGCTGCTGAAACGACTCGTCAGCACCGACCGGAGCATGACGGAAAGCCTGGGGTTGCCGGACAGATAGCGTCCGCCGGGCTCCAGCGCCTTGATGCAGGCAGAATAGGAACTGCGTGGAACCATGTCGAATATCACGTCGTAGCTGCGTCCCATGGCCGAAAAATCTTGTTTCGCATAGTCGATGAAATGATCCGCGCCGATGCGCCTTAGCAACTCCTCCTTGATGGCGCTGTCGACAGCGGTGACTTCCGCAGCCATCGATTTTGCGATCTGCACGGCATGCGCGCCGATGCTGCCACCGGCGCCGTTGATCAATACCTTGTCGCCTGCCCTGATCTTCGCCAGTCGCATGAAATGCAGCGCATTGAGCCCGCCCAGCGGTACCGCCGCGGCATCCTCGAAGCTCATGTTGCGGGGCTTGGGCACGATGGTGTAGCTGGCAGGCACGGCAAGGTACTCGGCATAGGCAGCAAACCGGAGGCCGGATGCCCCGAACACCTGGTCGCCCCGGCTGAACTGCGTGACGCTGTTTCCGGGAGTGACTACCTCGCCCGAAAAATAGCTGCCGAGAATTTTTCTCCTTGGTTTTCGTACACCGAGTGCAATGCGCAGAGGCAGCCAGAACCATTTCACCGCAAACCTGAAACTGCGCATCTCGACATCGGCCTTGGTCGCCTCCGCCGCGCGCACGCGAATCAGGATTTCATCGTCCTTCGGTGCCGGTTTTTCCACCTCTTCGAGTTGCAGAACCTCGGGCGGACCGTAGTTTGAATAGGTAATCGCTTTCATGCTCTGCAGGACTTGATGGTGTAGTGTGACAATAGCCGAGCTTATCATCGCCGCCGGTCAAGCTGCGGCGATTGCGTTTTCCCCGAGTGCTAGAATCGGCAATAGTCCCAGTCGACCCGTGCCAATTGCTCTCATCCAGCTGACGGAAGTGCCATGCAACCTCCTGCTTTCAAACACGAATGGACCGTTCGTGACGGCAGTACGGTGACGATTCGCCCGATCCGGCCCGAAGACCGTGATATCGAACAGGCGTTCGTCAGCAACCTGTCGCCCAACTCCCGATACTTGCGTTTCTTTTCGGCCGTAAGGGATCTCTCCCCGCAGATGCTGGATCGCTTCACTCATGTCGATTATCCGCGGCAGATGGCGCTGATTGCCACCGTGCAGGCTGAAGGAAAAGAGCTGGAGATTGGCGTGGCCCGGTATGCGCCGGGGAGTTCCGGGAACGCGGTGGAGTTCGCCGTCGTCGTCGCTGACGAATGGCAGGGCCTTGGCATCGGTCGCGAGCTGCTGAAACACCTGTTCGATACGGCCCGCGTAGCCGGATTCGAAAGAATCGAGGGACTCGTTCTGAAGAGCAACAAGAACATGCTGCAGCTCTGCAACCGCCTCGGCTTTAACGTGAACCGGTACCCGGACGATGCAGCGCTGGTTCGGGTTGTGAAAGAAATCGGCAACGGGCAGACGATCCGCGACCAGCCCCCGGGTTAGCTAGCGACATCGTGCAAGGCCGGCCGGCAGCCGGGCCTATTTCCGGGCGCGCTCGATCGCCTCGACGATGAGCCGACGAGCCGTTTCCGCCCCGTGCCAGTCACCGATCCTTACCCATTTCCCGGGTTCCAGGTCTTTGTAGTGTTCGAAGAAATGCTCTACCTGTTGTGTCGTAATCTCGGGAAGGTCGGAGTATTCGTTCACATGCTCGTATCGTTTGCTTAGCGCGTGCGACGGTACCGCAATGACTTTTTCATCCTGCCCGGCGTTGTCTTCCATGATAAGAACGCCGACGGGGCGCACGTTGATCACGCAAGCGGGTACCAGTTCACGCGTATTCACGACAAGCACATCAATCGGATCGCCATCCTCGGACAGTGTGTGCGGTACAAAACCGTAATTCCCCGGGTAGGCCATTGGCGTATAGAGGAATCGATCGACGACCAGCGTGCCTGCCTCCTTGTCCAGTTCGCACTTTATCGGCTGCCCGCCCAGCGGGACTTCGATGATGACATTTACGTCGTCCGGCGGGTTGTGGCCAATAGCGATGGCATCAATACGCATGTCGTGGAATCCTGATTCGTGAGAAGCGCTTGCTGCAGAGTTTAGCGCGATCGCTGAGTAATCGCTGCCAGATGCAGTATATTGACAGTCCCGTGCATCCTGACTGAAAGAAATCCAGATGACCTATGTAAAGCACGCCGCCGCGCTATTCACCCTGTTCTTGATCTCTGCATGCGCACCGTTCGGGCAAACGCCGCTCGACGACACGGCCACGACCAGCCAACCTGACGCTCCTGTCGGCGCCTGGGAAAAGGGCGCCATGGTGACTGCGGCGAACCCGCACGCGGTCGAAGCCGCCATTCACATGCTTGAGAAAGGCGGTCACGCCGTCGACGCGGCAATCGCGGCGCATGCGGTACTCGGCCTGGTCGAACCGCAGAGTTCCGGTCTCGGCGGCGGCGCGTTCATGCTCGTCTACCAGCGGTCGAATGGTGCGCTGAGCTTCCTAGACGGCCGGGAATCCGCACCGGCCGGTGCGACCGTCGATATGTTCGTCCGCGACGGCGAGGTGATGGGTTTTCGCGAGGCATGGCAGAGCGGACTCGCCGTCGGCGTGCCCGGCGCGGTGGCGCTCTACGAACGGGCGCACCGGGAATATGGAAATCTGCCGTGGGCCGACCTGTTTCAGCCGGCTATCCGGCTCGCGGAACAGGGCTTCCGGGTATCGCCGCGACTGGCGCGGTCGCTGGAATTCGTCGCACCGCATGGTCGCCTGGACGAAAACCCGCCGACAGCGGCCTATTTCTACCCTGGCGGCAAGCCGCTGCCGGTCGGCTACCTGCGGAAGAACCCGGAATACGCCGCGACGCTGCGCCGCATTGCCAGCGAGGGGACGGACGCGTTTTACCAGGGGGAGATTGCCGCAGCCATTGCGAAAGCCGCACAGGAAGCCCCCGACGGGGGATCACTGACCGCCGAAGATATTGCACGCTACGAGGTCATCGAACGGCCCGTTATCTGCGGCGCTTTCCGAGTGCTGAAAATCTGTACGACGTCGCCGCCCTCCTCGGGCGTCGCACAAATAATGATTGCGGGCATCTATGACCATCTTGCGCCGGCGTCGGGCGAAGCGGAGGAAAAAATCGTGGCCTTAGTCGACGCGCAGCGACTTGCCTACGCCGACAGGGACCACTATATCGGCGACCCGAAATCCGTCAGCATTCCGCTCGAGGACTTGCTGAATCCGGACTACCTGAGAGAGCGCGCCGGAGAGCGTTTCGCACCGGCCGAGACTCCGCATCATGGCGACCCCGGCAAAGTGCTTCGCGGCGAACCCGTCGCAAACCTGTTGGGCGAGGACCTGACAGACGAGACGCCAGGTACCTCGCATCTTTCGATTATTGACAGTCAGGGTAACGCGATTGCCATGACCGCGACGGTCGAGGGTTACTTCGGCTCTTCGCGCTGGGCGCACGGCTTCCTGCTGAACAACGAGATGACTGACTTTGCTCGAGAGCCGCCGACGGACGGCAAGCCTGTCGCAAACGCGATTGTTCCCGGCAAACGGCCGCGGTCCTCGATGTCGCCGACCATGGTATTCGACACGGCCGATAACATCCTCTTGATCACGGGCTCGCCGGGCGGCAATTCGATTCCGGCGTACGTTGCGAAAAGCATTATCGGCGTCCTCGACTGGAGCCTGTCAGCGCAGGATGCCGTCGACTTCCCCAACATCGTGGCTCGCGGCGAAAAAGTACGCGTCGAGATTGCCAGCGAGGCGGGAAAAACCATCGCATCGGACCTTGAGGAGCGCGGCTACAACGTTGAGGAACGCGAAGGCGAGAACTCCGGTCTGCACGTTATCGTCGTGCGGCCGGATGGTCTTGACGGCGCCGCCGACAAACGTCGCGAAGGCGTCGTCAGGACGGTGCCGTAACGCCTTCGACCCAACACGCCAGGGGAATAATGCTCGTGACTGGAAAACACGCTGTTTTGCCGCTGTTCCTGTTTGTCCTCCTTGTCGCGACCCGTTCGTTCGCAGGCGAAGTCGAATTCCGCAAACAGTACGTCGATGGCCGCTACGGTCAGGTACACGTACTCACGTCGCAACCCCTCGGCGCAATAAGGCTGCGAACGCCGATGCTGTGCCTTGCGCCGAATCCAATGGCGGGTCGTTACTACCGTGTTTTCATGCAGGAACTCGGGCAGGACCGTTTGATGATCGCGCCGGACTACCCCGGCCTCGGTCAGTCGGACCCGCCTCCCGAAGCAATGGACATGGCGGGGTACGCCGCCGCCATGGCGGAGGTGCTGGAAGCGCTGGGTTACGGCGGGCAAGACGGCGACAAGGTCGACGTCTGCGGCTACCACACCGGGGCGATGGTGGCGATCGAACTGGCCGTGCGCCGCCCCGACCTCGTGCGCAAACTGGTGCTGGCGGGTATTCCCTACTACGACGCCGAGGCGCGGCCCGCCGAGTACGAAAAAAACGTCGTCGCGAAGATTGTCGACGACGACTTCGAGCGTCTGCGAGGTAGCTGGGAATTCGCGGTCGCAACGCGCGAGAAAGGCGTTGCAATCGAGCGCGGCTACGACAATTTCGTGGACATCCTGCTGCAGCGCCAGCGCAGCCACTGGCCGTATCACGCCGTCTTCACGTACGCCGCCGAAGAGCAGGCCCCGAAGGTGTCACAGCCTGTGCTGATACTCAACACGCATGGCAGCCTGCAAGACGAGACACGGGCACTGGCACCGCTCTTCAGAGATGCAAAGCTGGTCGAAATCCCGCAACTGCATCACGGTGTGTTCGACGTCGGCGCCCGATTGCTCAGCGAGCACGTCCGCGACGCGATCGATTAGCGACCGCGACAAGGGCGCCGACTACAGGCGCCGCGACCAGCGGAACCAGGCTCGCCGGAATAATCAGTGCCCAGCCTGCAGCGCCGGGATCCCCTAGCTCCAGTACGTCGCCGAGTGCGGGCACGTAGATCGCGGCAAGCACGAGCGCCAGGCAAATGAGGAGTGCCGCCCAGATCCACCGGTTTCGCGTAATCTCATTGTTGACAACCCTCCTTACCTCGTCACGCATGTTGAAGACGTGCCACATCTGCGCCAGCGCCAGGGTTGAAAACGCAACGGTCACGGCCTGGTGATGATCGAAATCAAGGTAGAACATCGATATCGCCATGGCTGCCAGCACGCTGGTCGCCATGACGACACCGTAAAGGCCGATGCGCATCCAGTGTGCACGGGTGAGGATGCTCTCGTTTGCAGGCCGCGGCGACCGCGACATCGATAACCGCGACCCCCTTCCGACGCCCAGTGCAAGCGCCGGAAAGACGTCGGTGACCAGGTTCAGGAACAGGATCTGCAAGGGCAAGAGCGGCAAGGGCGCGCCGGAGATAGTCGCAAGAGTGACGACCAGCACTTCGCTGGTATTGCATGACATCAGGTAGACGACGAACTTCCGAATGTTGGCAAAGATAGCGCGGCCGTGCGACACGGCCGCTACGATCGTGTTGAATTCGTCGTCCTGCAGCACCATCACGGCCGCCTCCTTCGCCACGGCGGTGCCGCGCCGGCCCATTGCGATTCCGATGTCGGCCTTTTTCAATGCGGGCGCGTCATTGACCCCGTCGCCCGTCATCGCGACGACATGGCCGCTCTGCTGGTAGAGGTCGATCAGCTTCAGCTTCTGCTCCGGTGTAACCCGGGAGAACACGCGCGCGGCGAGCAGTCGTTCTTTCTTGCCCTCCGCGAACAAGCGGTCGACCTGTGCGCCACCGAGCAAGCGCTCCGATGAGTCAGCTGCAGCGAGGATTCCGGTCTCGACGGCGATCTGACGTGCCGTGGCGGCGTGATCGCCCGTGACCATGACGACCGAGATGCCGGCCTGGTGGCAGCGCCGGATAGCGAGGTCGACGCCCTTGCGCGCCGGATCCTCCATCCCCACGATCCCGAGCAACACCAGTTGCGAAAAATGATCGTCGACCTCGGCCGGCACTACTCTTTCCGCAAGCGCGATCGTACGCAGGCCCTGTGCGCCCAGTTCTTCCGCACGCTGCAGCCAGCGCTGGAGCTCTGCGGGCGAGAGTGCATCCTCGCCACCATCGCCGCGGCGAACGGCAACGCACAGCGGCAGGATCGTTTCGGGCGCGCCCTTGACCGCAATGTGCAGGCCGCTTTCCAGCTGGTGCACGGTGGCCATGCGCTTCGAGTCCGGATCGAACGGGTCTTCGTGGATTTCCGGTTCCCCACGCAACAGCTCCCTGCGCCAGAGGCCGCAGGTGCCGGCGGCAACCAGCAGCGCCAGCTCGGTGGGATCGCCCACGCCCTTCGTGGCGCTCTCCGCGTCCTTGTCCCACGATGCGTTGTTGCATAGCGCCGCACATCTCAGGGCATCGTGCAGCAGTTCCGCCTGGCGTTCGTTCAGCGGATTGCCGCCGTCGCGCCATTCCGCGGCTTCGCCCTCCGTGTCGACCTCGACGTCGAATCCGTCCAGGAGTACGGTCGAAACGGTCATGCGGTTTTCGGTCAATGTCCCGGTCTTGTCGGTGAGAATCACGCTCGTCGCACCGAGCGTCTCAACGGCGGACAGGCGCGTAACGAGTGCGTTCTGTTTCGCCAGGCGCCACATGCCGCGCGCCAGGGCAATCGTCGCAACGATCACGAGGCCTTCGGGAATAGCCGCCACGGACAGGGCAATGGCAACCTCGATCGCGAGAAACAGCTCCCGCCCGGCGAGGATTCCGGCGACGCCGATAAGAAACGCGATTCCGACGATGGCCCAGGCGAGTCCTGCGCCCAGCGCATTGAGCCGTGCCTCCAGCGGCGTTTGGTGTTCCCTCGCCGCGACGACCTGCTCGAAAATCTTGCCGAACTCGGTATTCGTCCCCGTTGCAACGACCACGCCCTTGCCGGAACCCCGCGTAATGCAGGTGCCTTTGAAGACCATGTTGTGCCGATCGAGTACCCGGGTCTCCGCATCCAGTACCTCATCCCGCTTTTTCACGGGCAAGGACTCCCCCGTCAGGGTCGACTCGTCCGCCGCGAGTTTCGCCGTGGCAACCAGGCGCAGGTCGGCCGGAACAAGGTCGCCGGCCTCAAGTACGACGATATCGCCGGGGACAAGCACGTTCGCCGGCGCGCGCGAAATCCTGCCGTCGCGCAGCAGCACACATTCCGTCCGCGCAAGCTGTCGCAGCGCCTCCATGGAGCGAATCGCGCGCCATTCCGTAAGGAAGCCGATCGTCGCATTGATCAGGATGACGGCGAAGATCGCAAGCCCTTCGACAAACTCCGAGAACAGCAGCGCGAGGAGGCCTGCGCCCAGCAATAACAGAACAACGACGCTCTTGAATTGCCCCAGCAGTATCGAAAACGCACTCCGCGGTCGCGTCGGCGCCAGCTCGTTGCGGCCCCAGGCTCTTGTGCGCCTCTGCACTTCGTTCGCATCGAGGCCACGATCGGGGTCTACGGAAAGCGCCTGCAGTGCGGCTTCTGAACTGCAACTCCACGCGGCGAATTCCTGATCGCCGCCTTCTGCAAGTGGCACTGTCAGGGGCGTTCGCACAGCAGCGGGATGTCGTTTTCTGCGTACCAGTCGACGATCCCATCCCAGATTTGCTGCGCGGTCTCGGCATACCAGTAGAGTCTCGTATCCCCGCTGTCGATCAGGCCGCGCGCGGCGAGAAACTCCAGGTCGACGACACGCTGCCAGAATTCCTTGCCGACGAGGACAACGGGCAACGCCTCCATTCTGCGAACCTGCACGAGATTCAGTGTCTCGAATAACTCGTCCAGGGTGCCGAAACCACCCGGAAAAACGACGAGCGCTTTGGCGCGCAGCAAAAAGTGCAGCTTTCGAATAGCGAAGTACTGGAAGTTGAAGCTGAGTTCCTCGCTGATGTAAGGGTTCGGAAGCTGCTCATGGGGCAATCGTATGTTCAGGCCGATGCTTTTGGCGCCCACATCGCTGGCGCCGCGATTGGCGGCCTCCATGATGCCCGGACCACCGCCGGTCATCAGCGTCAGACGGCAGTCATCGGGGCCCTGCCCGGATCGGCCGACGATCGCGCCGAAATCTCTCGCGATGCGGTAATAATCGGCAAGGCCGGTCATATCCGTCTGCCCCGGTTCCCCAATGCGCGTCCCTCCGAACACGACGATCGTGTGCTGAATGCCATACTTTTGCATGACCTGTTCGGTCTTCAGATACCCGGCCGCCAGGCGCTCTGCGCGCAGCACGGCATCGGCCGACACGTGCTGCCGGGAAATCCCTGCGATTTTCAATTCCATGCTCGTGACTGTGCCCCACTAGATCTGAATTGTCTGCCCTCTCTCGGCGATCGAGACCGGCGCGCCGAGCTCGCCCTGCATCTTCTTTGCCAGCGCCTGCTGTGCCTCGGCTTCGCCGTGGACCAGGTAAACCGGTGGACGGTTCTCGAACGCGCCGTACCAGGTCATCAGGTCGGCCTGATCGCCATGCGCGGAGAGACCGCCGATCGTGTGCAGCTGACAGCGCACGCGGATATCCTCGCCAAACAGCTTGATCGTCTCGGCGCCCTCGACCAGCCGTCGACCCAGTGTGCCGTAGGCCTGGAAACCGACAATCACGAGGTGGCACTCGGAACGCCAGGCATTGTTTTTCAAATGATGCAGAATTCGGCCGCCGCTGCACATGCCGCTGCCGGCGATGACGATCGCACCCGACTCGATCTCGTTGATGCGCATCGACTCCTGCGGCGTCAGCGTCTGGTGGAAGTTCGGCAACTCTGGGAGAGTCGAATCCGGGCCGAACAACTTCACGCCGTAGAGATGCCGATATTGCGAATAAACCGCGGTTGCCTCGATGGCCATCGGGCTGTCGAGGTATATCTGCCAGTCGTCGAGGTGCCAGCGCTGATAGTTCTCAGCCATGAGGTACAGCAAATCCTGCGTGCGTCCGACCGTGAAGGCCGGAATCAGGACGTTGCCGCGCGCGGCTTTTGCGGACTCGAAAACGGCTGTCAACTCGTCCATTGTCTCGTCGAACGGCCGATGCAGCCGATCTCCGTAGGTGCTTTCGAGCAGCACGACGTCAGCCTGTGGCAAAAGGGCCGGCGGGTCCATTACAGGGGCGTCGCGGTAGCCGAGGTCGCCGCTGAAAACCAGCGTGCGGCTGCCGGCATCGTCCGTATACGTGAGCTCGACGATCGCGGAACCGAGGATATGGCCGGCATCGAAAAAGCGAAGCGTCAGGCCCGGAACCACGGTCAGCTCATCGCCGTAGGCCACACCCCGCAATTGTTTGAGGCTTTCTTCGGCGTCTTCGAGCGTATACAGCGGCTTTATCAGTGGCTGGTCCTTGCGCCGGCGCTTGCGGTTTTGCCACTCGGCGTCCTTCTCATTGAGGTGCCCGGAGTCCGGCCACATGATCTCGCAAAGCGCTTTGCTTGCATTCTGCACGAAGACGGGCCCGCTGTAGCCGCGTTTCACCAGCAGCGGTACTCGACCGGAGTGGTCAATGTGGGCATGACTCAGGACGACGGCGTCGATGTCGTCGACGGCGAACGGAAACGGATCGCGATTGCGCTGCTCGTTTTCTTTGCCGCCCTGCACGAGCCCGCACTCCAGCAGGATCTTGTGATCACCCGCCGTGATAACGTACAGCGACCCGGTTACTTCACCGGTCGCCCCCTGGAACTGCAGATCAAACCCCATTGCTCACCCTCCGCCGGCCAGGCCACGCATCGACAGGCGCGCTGCAGGCCCATCGAATGCCAGACTATCGCCTCATTGTTGGATTCGTGGTGGACGCTGTCTATCGGGACTTATTGCCGGGCAATGTGGTCACCCCGTATGGGCCTGCACCCATCGCACGATATCGGCGGCGCCCATCGCGCCCGGCTGCCGCGCAACTTCCTTGCCCTTGCTGAACAGGGCCAGCGTCGGGATGCTCTGAATGCGGAACCGCTGCGCGATGTCCTGCGCGGTGTCCGTGTTCAACTTGGCAAGCCGCACTGCGGGCTCCAGCACTGACGCGGCCTGTTCGAAAGCAGGCGCCATCATCTTGCAGGGCCCGCACCACGGCGCCCAGAAATCCACGACAACCGGGATATCGTTGCGCCCGACGTGTTTGTCGAAGTTGCCGCTGTTGAGTTCGACGGGATGCGCATCAAACAACGGCTTTCCGCAGCGGCCGCACTTCGGCGCCTGTTCGATGCGCCCTGCCGTAATGCGATTCACCACGCTGCAGCCCGGGCAAACGATGTGTTGCAAGTCAGTCACGGCACTCTCTCTTTGCGGGCGGCTTCTCATCTGCCTCTATCTTGTAGCCCGCAAACCCGAATTCAAGACCGCTCTGGCGTTTCCAGTCGCCGCAGGCGCTCGCGCATCGATTCGATTTCCTCGATCAGGTCCAGGGCGAGCGCGACACCGGCGAGATTGACCCTGAGATCCTCGTGCAGGCGCCTCGCCGTGCGTGCTCGCTTCAGGCTCGCCCCGGAAAAACGCCAGTGCGCGGGTTTCTGGCCCAGCGGCTCCAGCACGCCCTCTTCGACCAGCTCGATAAGCCACTCCGTGGAAGTCGAGCAGGCATGGCTGAGTTCATGCAACGACAACTCCGCGCTTTCTTCCACGATGACGCCGGTCAGGATCTTCTTGCTCATGCGTTCTGCACCCCCAGTTTGCTGCGCGGGTTATAGCTCAGGTCTCGCCGCATAGTTTCGTACAGCTTCCTCGCGGCGTCGTTGTCCGCCGGCGGCAGCGTAATAAGCAGCTCGACAAAAAGATCGCCCGGTGGATTGCCGGGTATACCCCGTTGCTTCAGTCGCAGTTTGCGCGGCCGCGTCGTTCCGGCCGGGATCTTCAGATCGACAGGTCCGTCCGGCGTTGGCGCCGTCACGGTCGCCCCCAGCGCAGCCTCCCAGGGCGCGACCGGCAGTTCCAGGTAAACATCCCGACCTTCCACGCGGAACAGGCGATGGGGCTTGAATTCAATCTCCAGGTACAGGTCGCCCGCCCGGCCTTCGCCCATCCCCGGTGAGCCCTGGCCGGCCAGGCGAATGCGCTGACCCTGCTTGACGCCCTTCGGGATCTTTACGTTCAGCGTACGCTCCCTGGTAATCACGTGGCCTGTTCTATCCAGCTCCGGCGCCCGCAAGGAGATGCTTCGCGAGGCGCCGCGGTAGGCGTCTTCGAGATCGATCATCACCTTGGCATGATGGTCTTCGCCATGCGCATGCATACCGGCGCGCCGCCCGCCCATCGCCGACTGGAAATCGCGACCGAAAAGGGAGTCAAAGAAATCGCTGTATGCCGAAGCGTCGCCATCGCGAGGTCCACCGGTGAACTCGAAGCCGGCGCCCCAGTCGGGCGGAGGCCTGAACGACTCACCGGCCTTCCAGTTTGCACCGAGCTGGTCGTAGGCCGCACGCTTTTCCGGGTCTTTGAGCACCGCGTAGGCTTCGCCAAGATCCTTGAAGCGCGCTTCCGCGTCGGACTCCTTGCTGACGTCCGGGTGATACTTGCGCGCAAGCCTGCGGTACGCCCGCTTGATGTCGTCCTGGCTGGCGTCACGTTCGACGCCCATAATGTCGTAATAATCCTTAAAGTCCATGCATCGCTCCGTAAGCTGCCATGCTCATGAGACCTACAGCCGCAGTGCGCCGTCCACTTCGATGCAGCGACCGCTGATGTAGTCGTTTTCCAGGATGAACTGCACGGCGTGCGCGATCTCGTCGGGCGTACCGATACGCTGTAGCGGAATACTGGCGGCCAGTTTTTCAAGAACCTCGGGCTTGATGGCCGTGACCATTTCGGTGCCGATAAACCCGGGGGCCACCGACGCAGCACGAATGCCATAGCGCGCGAATTCCTTGGCCCATACGACGGCCATCGCCTGCACACCGGCTTTCGCCGCCGAGTAATTGACCTGCCCCATGTTACCGGCCCTCGAAATGGACGATATGTTGATGATGCAGCCCTTGCAGTCCAGCTCGATCATTTTCGCGGCGGCTTCACGACCGCACAGGAATACGCCCGTCAGGTTGACATCGAGCACGGCCTGCCACTGCTCCAGGGTCATCCTGGAAACGAGCTTGCCGTCCTTGTACTTGAGCGTCAGCGCATCACGAGTGATCCCCGCGTTGTTCACGAGGCCGTGAAGCGAACCGAAATCGGCGCCAATGGACGTAAACAGAGCGGTTACCTCGTCCTCGCGGGCGACATTGCAGGTATAGACGCTGACCTGCGGCGAGCCCGCTGCTTCACACTCGTCTGCAATCGTCTGCAACGCGTCCGGGTCGAGGTCGACCAGTGCCAGCCTGGCTCCCGCCGCTGCCAGCCGCCCTGCCATTGCGGCACCCAGTCCTCGGCCGCCGCCGGTAATCGCAATTGTCTTATCCTTGATATCCATGATCGTCCTTTGTTGTTCACTCGAAAACGTAATTTCCGGGGGCATCACGCAGCACCTTCAGGCCTTTTTGCGATGCGCCCATGCGCGGCGGCTTGCGCGTGCCTCCCATGTGCTCGTCAAGCCAGTGATTCCAGGCGGGCCACCATGAGCCCTTTTGCGCCTCCGTCTCGTCGAACCAGCGTTGCGGCACGACATAGCTTGCGTCGGCCGAACTGCAGCGCAGGCGGTAGTGGCGACGGGGGTGACTCGGCCCGCTGACGATGCCGGCATTGTGACCGCCACTGGTGAGCAGGAAGCTGACCTCGGTCTTTACCAGGCGACGGATCTTGTAAACCGATCGCCACGGTGCGACGTGATCGGTTTCCGTGCCTACAACGAACAGCGGGACCCGTATCGCGTCGAGATGGACGGTCTCGCCTTCGACTTCGAAACGCCCCTCTGCTAGTTCGTTGTGCATGAACAAACGCTTCAGGTATTCGCTGTGCATCCGGTACGGCATTCGCGTGCCGTCCGCGTTCCAGGCCATGAGATCGTTAAGCTTCGATTCCTTGCCCAGCAGGTAGCGATCGACGAGCGGCGCGTATACGAGGTCGCTGGCACGAAGCGCGGCAAACGCACCGCCCATGTTTTCAATGCCAAGAAAACCGCGTTTGGACATGTAGCTGTCGAGAAACGAGACGATGCTGTCACTCAGGAAAAGGCGAATCTCCCCGGCCTCGGTGAAATCCGCCTGCGCGGCGAAAATGCTCAGGCTCTGCAATCGATCGTCACCGTCGCGCGCCATTTTTGCCGCCGCGATGTACGCCAGTGTTCCGCCGATGCAATAGCCCACGGCATGCACCTTGCGCTTCGGCAGGATCGCCGTGATCGCGTCGATCGCCTTCATGATGCCGAGATCAAGATAGTCGTCCATGCCGAGATCGCGATCCTCGCTCGTCGGGTTTTTCCAGGAGATCGCGAAAACCGTCTTGCCCTGTGCGACCAGGTAACGGACCAGGGAGTTCGCCGGCGAAAGGTCGAGAATGTAATACTTCATGATCCACGCGGGGATGATCAGCACCGGTTCGGCACCGACCTGTTCGGTCTGCGGCGAATACTGAATCAACTCGATCAGGCGGTTCTCGTAGATCACCTTGCCGGGCGTGACGGCGACACTTTCGCCGGGTCGGAAGTCCTCGACACCAGGCGGCGGCTGTCGCGTCAGTCGACGTCGCTGGTCATCGATCAGGTTCTTCGCTCCGCGCAGCAGGTTGCGGCCGCGTTCGCTGACGGTTGTCTCGATCACCTCGGGATTCGTCAACGGAAAGTTGACCGGCGACATCAGGCTCAGGATCTGCTGGGCCATGAACGACACCAGGGCGCCGCGCGCTTCGTCCTGCCCGTCGATGCCCGTGGTAGCCTCGGCCCACCAGTCGCGGCTGAGCTGGTGACCCTGGGCGAACACGTTAAACGGCCAGCGTTGCCACGCCTCGCCCTGCATACGCCGCTCGCTGGGCGTTGCCGGCGCTTCGCTGCCTCGGCCAAACAGGGCTTTGCTGCCGTAAATACCGAGCTGCACGGACTTCCTGAGAAAGCTCTGCGCCAGCAGTGCGATCTTGCCGGGAGACAGCGACAGGTGCGCGAGCCAGTCGAGGTAGGCGATGCCGAGTTCGACCGGCGACATCCCGCGTGTCGCCGTTGCGATGGCGGCGCGTACTTCCCTGTCCAACTTGCGCGCCCTGTCAGCCCGCAACGGCCGGTAGTCGCGGATAAAGGCATCAAGCGACCTCGCAAGTGTTTCTTGCGGCGCCGAGGTAGTGGCGTCCCTTTTCTTTTACATCCCGGATCTCTGGCTACGCGGCAATCAGCGGCGTTCGATGATAGCCGTTACGGCTTCCGGCTGGATAGTCAGGAACAACCGAGATTGCCACGGTCCGGTGAGACCTCTGGCATTCGATGCGCGGCTAGCCCATCGCCGCCATTGGCTGCCCATCGAAATCCCGCGGCTGCCCGGTCTGCGCCATGCCGCGCAAATCGGGCAAAAGAAAGGCCCCGTTCGGGGCCTTTCCGCTTGCCATGACGCACGAGCTTTCTATTCCTCGTCGCTCTTGGCCATACGCCGGACCGATGCGGCATAGGCGCGCGAGGAATCGCATTTCAGCTTGCCATCAAACAGCTCGCCGGACTTTTCCCAGCCGGCCTCGGCATACTGATCGTAGTCAACGCCAAGTTCTTCGAAGTTCTGCCAGGATTGCACCAGCTTCATGTCGAAATCCTCGCCGCCGCCACCGTAGGCAGGGAAGAACGTCCACATGCCGGCCGTCGAATTATGCTCAGAAAGATACTTGCTCCACTCCATGAGCGCCGGGTATACATCGCCAAACATCGTGCCTTCCATCAGGCTGCAGTCCGAGAACGAAACGACGCTCCTGGAGCGGTCCGCGCGCTCTGGCGGCATCTTGAACTGAAGGGCTGCGTAATTGGCGTGCGTATCGCAGGTCACGACTTCCTCGAATGCCTCGCGCGCTTTGGCCCCGCTGGCCAGCCAGGCGTCCTGAATCCTGCCCAGTGCCTTCGCTTTCGCTGAGGCTCCGAGCCACAGCAGGTCGAATTCCTGTTCCGGTCCAAAGTAGAACGGCACCAGTGTCCAGGCCGAATAGTCTGTTATGCCCTGCTTGTCGGCCCAGGCGTTGAACTTCTTGACGGCGGCATCGTAATCCGCGGCGCCCTTGCCCTCATTGTATTTGCAGGCGTACATCTCCACGGGCCGCGCGATATTCGCCTCGTCCATCTCTGCTTCGTGCTCGTCGGCAACTCCGACCCCCGCCGACAGCAGCAAGCCGCCGGCCACGAACGTAGCCATTGATCTCTTCATTGGATTTCCCCTCTTATTTTTTTCGGCGCCGGCGTCAGGCCGCGCCAGTGGCAGGATTATACGCCTTCCAATGGCCCTCAATGAGCGCTAGCGGCTGTCGACGACGCAGGATTGTGACCTGAGGGCCATATCGCCGGCGAAACCTGGCACAGGGCTGCCATTGGACTCACTACACTGCCGGCAGTGTCGGCGGCGCGGTCTCCGGGATACACCTGCCGGATGAGCCGCAGGCCGCGTCAGATGGAGACAAACTCCTTGTCCCTGAGCGACGCCGCAAACTCGTTGACCACGGCGTGCACCTCGTTCCAGTGCTCCAAAGCCTTCATGTTGCCGATCCAGCGGCGTACGTTCGGATAGTCCTCGTACTTGCAGTGCACCAGCTCTCCCAGCGTCACCAATTCCGCGCCGACGTAGTCGGCCAGGGTCACGTCCTCGCCGCAGAGGAATTTGCGGTCGGGCCCGATCAGATCCTTGTCCAGGATGCCCAGCCAGTGCTGTGCCTTGTCTTTTCCCCATGCGATCGTCGCGGCTTGAACAGCCGCGTCCGGGCGCCGGTGATGGGGGAACAACTGCGGATAGACCAGTCCGTAGCCAAGATCCTTGGAGAAGTTGCTGTAGAACCATCCCATGGCCTCGTCGACCCTGGCTCGTTGCCGCAGGTCTTCGGGGTAAGCTGAAGATTCGCACTTGTTCGCAAGATAGCGAATGATCGCGCCGCTCTCCGAAAGCTTGAAGCCATCGTCATCCAGGGTCGGGACGAGGCAGTTCGGGTTGATTGTCCTGTAATCCGGCTTCAGATGCGCGCCGCTGAGGATGTCGACGACCTCGTAGTCGAGATCGATGCCTTCTTCCGCCGCGAACATCGTAATCATCCGGCTGGTCGTTGAAGCGGGATGGTAGTAGAGCTTCATGGGAGTTTCTCCGGGGCACGCGCCGACGTCGCAAAAGACGCCTCCTAATCTAGGAGTTTGTCGTGACCGGTGCAAGGGCGGCATCCGAAGCGCGAGAGAGACAAGCCTGTCGTCACTCTGGCTGTCTCAGGCATTGCCATGGCCACGCTCCGTCCGCCACGTGTCGGTCGGCATCCACGGCTCTGATAGTATCGCGGTCTATGCCGGATCGTCTCCCGCTCAAGCTCTGCCTGATCGCCTATGTCTTGCTATTTGGACACGCGCAAGCCGCCAACCAGGCGGCGATCGGCAACAGCTGCCTGCGTTGCCATGCAGCGGCGCAGGACGGATTCAATGACGCGCACGGTTTTGCCGCCGACAACTGCGTCGCGTGTCACGCCGGTAACGCGGATGCGCCAACCGAGGATGACGCACACGAGGGACTGATTGCATTTCCGGGAGACCATGCATCGGCCGGACGCGCCTGCGGCGGCTGTCATGCGGATCGTGTTGCGGCAGTGAGCAGGAACCTGATGCACACTGGCCACGGCATCGTCGCCAAAACGCAAAACTCGCTCGATGATGCAGGCGGCCCCGGCGCGGCCGCCAATTTCCAGTCCCTCGGCCACAGTGTTGCCGATTCGATGCTCAGAAAGCAGTGCGCCAGCTGCCACCTGGGTCAACCGAAAACCAAACACGCACTCGATGTGACCTTTGACCGCGGCGGCGGCTGTCTCGCCTGCCATGTTAACGGCTATCCGGCGCAAGGGCACCCGGCGTTGACGGCACGCGTGGAGGACGGCCGCTGCTTTGGCTGTCATTCGCGATCCGGCCGCATTTCCCTCAGTTACACGGGACTGGCGGAAGTCGAGCCGCCCGCCGATACGGCCGTTCGGCCGGCGCTGCAGCTGGCAGACGGTCGCGCGGTCGAACGTCTGCCAGCCGACGTACACTACCTGGCGGGGATGAGCTGTATCGACTGCCACACGAGTGTTGGCCTGATGGGAGACGCGGGTGACGCCCGCTACCAGCGCCAGGTCGTCGACATTGCCTGCACGGACTGCCATGACAACGACAACGCGAGGATTACACTGGCCGACTGGCCCGCGAATCTCTCCAGCCTGCGGAAACAGGTGCCCTTCGCTACGGACGCCGAGACCCGATTCCTGACGACGGCAAGAAACGGCACGCCGCTCTGGCATATCGAACTGCGCGGCGACGGTACGTGGCTGCAGGCGAAGAATTCGGGGCGCCGTTTGTGGATTCCCGAAGCTGACCCGGCGCGGGTCGGACACGACATTGAACACGAACGCCTTAGCTGTGCGGCCTGCCACAGCCAGTGGGCACCGCGGTGTTTCGGCTGCCACATGGAATACGACCCGCAGCGTGAACAATGGGATCATGTAGAGAAGCGCAACACGCCGGGGTATTGGTCGGATCGGCGCTGGGGCGTTGACAACGCGTTGCCGACGCTTGGCGTCAATCAATACGACAGCATTGAGGCCTTCGTTCCCGGGATGATCATGACCGTTGCACACCCATCGTTCGACGAGACGAAGTTCGTTCGCCAGTTCGCGCCGCTGTCACCGCATACCACTGGCAAGGCGAGATCCTGTGTATCCTGTCACCGTTCCAGCGAAGCACTCGGACTCGGCGAAGGAGAATTAACCGGCAATGGCGACGATCTTTCGTTCCTGCCGGCCCGTGACGCACTGCAGGACGGGCTGCCGGCGGACGCCTGGACCAACGTCCGCAACTCGCTTGGCGGTCGCACGCCCGTTACGGGTCAGCGTCCCTTTAGTGAGTCGGAAATGAAGTCGATCCTCGACGCCGATATCACCGAGGAAAAGCCCGGCACGGACCGATAAGCTTCAGCAGGATTCTGCACCCGCCGGTGGCAGCGGCTTCATGTCATCAGCCTCTTCCGGCGTAAAAACCGGCGGTACGAACGGCTCGGTACTTTCCTTGCGCCTGGCGGCGTCGTCTCCCCGGTCGCCGACAAAATAGCAGCTGTAGGCGCGCTGCGCGGAGACCTGCAGGCTTTCCCCGTCCAGTTCCTCGGCGGAGATATCCGGATTCAGTATGCGGGCGTGCCAGGCGTTAAAGCCGCCGCTCACGAGATGTGCGTCAAAACCGGCGAGCCGCAACATCACGGCCGCCTTGGCGGCATTCTCGGAGCCGTTCGAATACAGCACGATCTTGCGGTCGGTGGGCAGGCCGCTCAGGGTCTCGACCGTAACAAGTTGCGCGAGCGGGAAGTTCTCGGCGTTGCCGATATGCCCTGCCTGATAGTCGTCCGGCACGCGCACGTCGACGAGAAGAAAATCCTGGCGGCCTTCAATCAGCCATTCGGCGAGTTGCTCTACGCTGACCCGGTCATCCTCGCGAGCCGCCGATTGCGCGACGTCTACGAACGATTGCGAAACGCCCGGTGCGGGCGGTTCGCCGCAAGCAGCGAGCGTCGTGGCGACCGGAATCAAAAACAATAATAGTGAAACGCTTTTCATAAATTTGTCCGCTTTGTTGCGTTGACTCAGCTGTCGGTCAATCTTTCAGACGATCGAGCAGCTCCGCATTATACTGTGTCGGGTAACGCGTCCAGGTGCTTTCCTGGCCGATATCGAGCACGACCTGGCGCAGCGCATAACCGCCGATCAATACGAGCACCGGCGCGATCACCGCAACCCGACTCGCGACACCTCGGATCTCGAGCACTTCGAGCAGCAGCGGAACGAGGAGTCCGATGCCGACGAACAGTACCCAGAACACGAAGGTGTAGGGACCACCCGTAATACTACCCAGAGCGTCCAGCTGCGGGGCGTTGCCGGTGGCCAGGTTGATGACGAACAGGGCGACCAGCGCGAGTTCGCCGAGAATCAGTGCCAGGTCAATTTTTGTGAACAGTACTTTCTCACTGTGTCGTTTGGCGAGCAGCGCGACGAGTGCCGCCGCCGTCGACAGGCCCGAGACGAGGAACAGGGGTCCGAGTACGCCCGAGTTCCAGAACGGCCTGGCGCTGAAAGCGCTCAGCAGTATGCCCGTGTAAATGCCCAGCGCTATGGCGAACGGTATCGCCGTCAGCGCGATCCGCCGCCGGTGACGCTCGCACCAGTCAAGGATCGCCCTGCCTGTAGCGGCGCCATCGACAAAGCGCGCGACCTGCGGATAGCCGCTTCGCAGCGTTGAAAATATTTGCAGAAACGACACGGGATAAATGACGATAAGGATCCAGGCGCCCCAGGACATCGGCGATGTGATCTCGAACGCCGTGTAGAAACGAAACACGAACAGCTTGTGCTCGAGGTCCAGAAACAGGGTCGTCATGCCCAGCGACAACACGACGGGAGCGAAAACAGCCAGCTGCGTCGAGGCGAACGGCGCCTCGTCGCCCCTGTTCGTCAGCGCCATGATGGCGGCGAACACCATGACACCCGCCGTAAGGCCACCGAGAAACAGATACATCGCGACTTCCCAGGTCCAGATCTGCAGGCCCGGATCTATGAGCGGGTTGTTTCTCGCGGTAACCAGGAGTTCTTCCATACCTTGCGCCGTTCCTCAGATCAGGTAATAGACATTCGGCTCGTTGCCGGTCTCGGGATTCAGCACTTTGTACTTTCGGGTCTTCAGCAGGCGACTGACCTCGCTGCCCGGATCGTCGAGCGAGCCGAAGTACATGCATCGGGTGGGACAGCTCGAAACACAGGCCGGGTCGAGGCCTTTTTCGACGCGATGATGGCAAAACGTGCACTTGTCGACGTAACCGTCCGGGTGCATGACCAGCCGCGCGTCATAGGGGCATGCGGCAATACATGCCTTGCAGCCTGTGCACTTGTCGGCGTCGACGAGCACGATGTTCGTGTCTTTCCAGTGGTGGCTCGCGCCGGTCGGACAGAGTGTCACGCAGGTTGCATTGGAACAGTGATTGCAGCGTTCCGAGCGGAACTCCGTCGTCAGGTTCGGGTAGGTACCACTGGTCGCTTCCACGATCCAGTCCCGGTTGAGGCCCTCGGGCACCTTGTTCTCGGTCTTGCAGGCCACGACGCAGTCGCCGCATCCGATACAGGTCCGTGTGTCGATCACCATGGCGTAACGTGTCATCGCTGCAACCCTCAAGCCCGCTCTTTGACGAACGTCACGACGTTCGCCCGCATTCCGGTGCCGCCCATGATCGGGTCGATCTTGATATTGCTCATCAGCTCGGAGTCATCTGCGCCAACACCGGCCGTCAGGCGCAGCCGCTTGGACTTGTGACCGAAACCGTGCGCCATGAACACGGAATCGGGGCCGATTCTTTCGGTGACCCGGACCCGCACCGCGTTGCTGACGACGCCGTTCGGACTGCCGAGGCGCACGTAGTCACCGCTCTCGAGCGACCACTCGCCGGCAACCAGCGGGTTCACCCAGAGCTGGTTTTCCGGCGCGAGTTCGAACAACAGCGGGTTGTTGGTGGTCTTGCCAAAGGTATGTGCGGGCATGCGGCCGTAGTTGAG
>JBFELT010000016.1:0-28968 GCA_041552015.1 Woeseiaceae bacterium | reverse complement strand
TAAAGCGGACCGCAGGGAGCCATCCCGAAATGAACAACCCCACGAATCTGCCCTGGCGGCCGAAACCATGGGTGTCCCTTTGTGCGATCGCGCCAGGACCATTAAAGCCAATTGCGAGCAAGCCACCGCGGGGTCGTTGGCTCGGTGCGCTACCGGCCTTCCTTGAGTCGCTCGACGCCGATCATCTTCATGATCGTCTTCTCGTAGATCGGTTCGGTTTTCGCGGCGCGCACTTTGTGCAGGAAGTACTTCTCGTAAGCGATCTTCGCGAGGTGCACCCATTTGCCGCGCGACGCCCAGTTCGTGTTGCGTGGCGGAATCTGTGGCAGCGCAACGAAGGCGACACCGGTATCGCCGAAGTCGGCGAGGCAAACGGCGTTCCAGGTCGCGCGCTGTTCGGGCTGGCCCCCGCTCAGCTCGTTGACGATGTTGTGCGTCGTTGCCGTGACCATCGACTCGATCATGTAGCCGGTCTTCGGTGCGCCAGTTGCTACTGGCGTCGGTCCTACCGGAGGAATCGCAACGCACACGCCGACCGCATAGATGTTCTTGAATGCCGGGTTGCGCTGAAACTCGTCGATCAGGATGAAGCCGCGCGGGTTCGTCAGGCCTTCGATGCCGAAGACGGCGTCGACGCCCTTGAACGCCGGCAGGATCATGGCGTGTTTGAAAGGCAGCTCGTGCTGCTTCTTGTCCTTGCCGTCTTCGTCGACCTCGGTGAACGCCATCGTACCGGCGCGTACCTTGGTAATCTTTGCGTTCGTCGTCCACTGGATATGGCGGTCCCGGAACTCGGATTCCATCAATGACTTCGTATCACCGACACCGTCCAGTCCCAGGTGTCCGATATAGGGCTCGGGCGTCACGAAATGCATCGGAATCCTGTCGCGAATCTTTCGTTTCTTGAGCTCGGTGTCGAGTATGAAGATGTACTCGTAGGCAGGACCGAAACAGGAGGCGGCAGGCGCAGCGCCGACAACTATGGGACCTGGATCATCCACCAGCTTGCCGAAGTCGACGAACGAGGTTTCAGCATGTCCCGTCTTGCAGACAGATTGCGTGAAACCGTTCTCGGGGCCGAGCCCCTCGACTTCATCGAAAGCCAGTTTCGGCCCGGTGGCAATGACGAGGAAATCGTAGCTGAGCGACTCGCCGTCGTGTAGTTCGAGCCGGTTTTCGTCCGGTTGCACGCGTTTCACGCCCTGGCTGTGAAACTCGATGCCGTGCTTTTTCAGGGTTTCCGGCAGCTCAACCGTCACCTGGTCTTGCTTGCGCCAGCCGACCGCGACCCAGGGATTAGATGGCGTGAATTCGAATCGCTCCGAATCGCCGATGAGGACCACTTCGTGCTCCTTGCCGAGCTCCTTCCGAAGCTCGTAAACCTGCGAGATGCCGCCGATACCGGCACCCATGACGACGATCCTGGCCATTGTCCGTTCCCCTGTCTCGAGTCTGGTGGTAGATACAGCTACAAGATATTACAAATAACTAATGTAGTAAAGGCTAAATTATGGACATCTAAATTAGTATGTTCTATATTGTCAGGAAGCTGGGAGAATAACGGACATACGCGATGAGCTCGAACAAGGAAATGCCGGGAAAACAGGGATCCGCGCTACCCCCTGCAGCCCAGATGCAGGAACATGCGGCAGACGCAGCTGGCCTGATGAAGGCCCTCGGGAACGAGAGCCGTCTGATGATCCTCTGCCTGCTGACCGAAGGCGAACAGTCGGTCAGCGACCTCAACGAGATCATCCCGCTCAGCCAGTCGGCGCTGTCCCAGCAGCTGGCGCGCCTGCGCCAGCAGGGGCTCGTCAAGACACGTCGCGAATCCCAGACAATCTACTATGCGCTCGCCAACGGGCCGGCGGACCGCGTGATTCATCTCTTACATGACATTTATTGCGGCGGCAGAAACTGCGCCGCCTAGGAACGAAGCATGGACTCGAATTTCGGATTTGGAAAAACGGTGGAACTGTCCTTCGATGACGCAATCGAAACCGTAACGACAGAACTTCAGAAAGAAGGTTTCGGTGTGCTGTCGGACATTGACGTTGCGGCGAAAATGAAAGCGAAGCTCGGTAAGGACATGCCTCCCTACCGAATTCTCGGTGCCTGCAATCCTGCGCTCGCCTACCAGGCGATCCAGGCGGTTGAAGATATCGGCCTGTTGTTGCCCTGCAATGTACTCGTACGCGAGGATGCTTCGGGCGCGGTCCATATCGACTTCATGGACCCGAAAAGCGTATTGTCTCTCGTCAATGATCCCGGCGTCGTACCCCTGGCGGACGAGGTCAAGACCAAGCTGCAGCGGGTACTGGCCGCACTTTAAAAAATCGACGAGGACTTCCATTTGGAAAACGGCAATCGCAAGATTGGCTTCCTGCTTGCGTTGATGCTTCTTGCTGCCGGCGTTGCAAATGCAACGGCAGAAGACGCCATTGCAACGCAGGTAGACATTCCCTACGAGACGTTTCAGCTCGACAACGGCCTGACGGTTATCGTCTCCCCGGATCATTCGATCCCGACGGTATTCGTTGGCATGTGGTACGCGGTGGGATCGAAGGACGAGCCTGAAGGCAAGACCGGCTTCGCGCACCTGTTCGAACACCTCATGTTCCAGGGCACGGAAAACCGCGACGGCGAGTACTTCACGCCCTTTACCGATGCGGGCGCCACAGGCATGAACGGAACGACGTCGCAGGATCGCACTAATTATTACGCCACCGTGCCGTCGGGGGCGCTGGACATGGCGCTGTGGATGGAAAGCGATCGCATGTCGCACCTTCTCGGCGCGGTCACGCAGGAGGCGCTGGACGAGCAGCGCGACGTGGTGAAGAACGAAAAGCGCCAGCGGGAAACGCGACCGTATGCGCAGATGAGTGACAAGATTCGGCAAGGCCTGTATCCGGTCGGACATCCCTACCGTCACTCGGTCATCGGATCGATGGAGGATCTTGACGCGGCGTCCGTCGACGACGTGCACGAGTGGTTCAAGACCTACTACGGCGCTTCGAACGTCGTCCTCGTGCTCGCCGGCGACGTGACTCTCGAAGATGCCAAGACAAAGGTTGAACACTACTTTGGTTCTGCGCCGCCCGGCGTGCCGCTGAGCTATCCAAAAAAGTGGGTGCCGGAGCTCACGGAGAATCGCGAGGAGGTCATGTACGACCGCGTCGGCGTGACGCGCATCTCGCGGGTCTGGGCGCTGCCGGGACTGAACGACCGGGACACCTCGCTGATGTACCTGGTGAACGACTCGCTCGTCGCCAACAAGAACTCGCCACTCAGGAAAAAGCTCATCGATGAGTTGCAGCTTGCGACCATGGTATACGGGCGGGCTGACGGGCAGGTCATGAGCGGTGAGTATTCCCTGACGATCGACCTGAAGCCCGGAGTCAGCCCCGAACAGGTGCTGTCCGTCGTCGACGAAACCATCGCCGAGTATCTGCGGACCGGACCGGACCCGCAGATCGTGGAGAACGCAAAGCTCGGCGTAAACATGTACATACTCGGTGCGCTCGAAACCGGTGCCTCCATCGGGCGGCTTCTCGCCGAGGGTTTCCTGTATTCGGACGACCCGTTGTTCGTGAACCGGGAACTCGAGTGGCTGAACGCCGCGACGGCCGAAGAGCTGCGCCAGGTTGCCGGGCGCTGGCTGACGAGGGGCTACTACCAGCTGATCGTCGAGCCGTTCCCCGAGCTGACCAGTGCCGCGATGGATGTCGATCGCTCCGAGATTCCCGCCGTGACCGCCAATTCGAGAATCAACTTCCCCGACATCGCAACGGCAACACTGAAAAACGGCATACGGCTGGTGGTTGCAACGCGCGGCAACATCCCTCTCGTCGACGTTTCTATCGGTATCGAAACGGGCAGCATTGCCGCGCCCGCCGATGCACCGGGGCTGTCATCCTTCGTTTTCGGGCTGATGGACAAGGGCACCCGGCGCTTCGATGCCAATGAGCTCGCTGCGGCCCGGGACAGGATCGGCATGAGCGGCCAGTTCGAGGATGGCATGGAGCAGAGTTCCTACGATTATCGGATTCTGCGCGCCTATCTCGACGACTCGCTCGACCTCGCCGCCGAGATGCTGCGTCACCCGACGTTTCCCGAAGACGAGTTGACGAAATTCAGGGCGCGGGTGTCCGCGTACCTCGCCAACCTGGAAAAGGCCCCATCGCGCGCGGCACGCAGCCTGTTCGATCGGGCGATCTATGGCGAAAACAACCCGATGGGGGCGGTGTGGACGCCGGCGCTTCTCGACCAGGTCAATCGCAAGAAGCTGGCCGCCTTTCACAAAAATGAGATTACGCCGGACAGGGTCACCGTCTACATGATTGGCGACATCAGTATCGGGGAAGCGACGGCGGCGGTGACGAAGGCATTCGGCAACTGGAGTGCAAAGGGCACCGCGACAGAGCGGTCGATCGGCAAGGCAGCAGAACAGAAAGCGCGCGTGATTCTGGTCGACCATCCGGGTGCCGTATCGAGCACGATTATTGCGGGCCACGCTATCCCGCCCTATGACGCAGCGAGCTGGACGGAAACGTCGATCATGAATCGGGTACTGGGCGGTGCCTTCGAGGCGCGCCTGAACATGAATTTGCGCGAGGACAAGGGCTGGTCGTACGGCTACTACTCCGGCATTCGAATGAATGCGAGCGGCGATATGACGATCAGCACCTCGGGCCAGGTGCAAACGGACAGGACGGCGGAAAGCATGCAGGAAATCCTGCGCGAGTTACGTGAGTACCTGTCGACGCGTCCTGCCGCCGAGGACGAGGTCGAACGGGCAAAGCTCAATCGCATACGGTCGCTGCCAGGTTCCTTCTCGACAAATCGGGGCTTCCTGAGCAGCATCATCCAGTCGAATAACTACGGATTGCCGTTCGATTATGCGGAATCCGCCGCAGCTCGCATCGAGGCCGTCACGACGAATGGCGTCGAGGCGCGCGCGCGGGCCTTGATTGATCCGGACAAACTCACGTGGGTGATCAGCGGCGACCTCGGGGAGATAGAGGACAGCGTGCGCGCGCTGGATTTCGGCGAGGTCGAGGTCTGGAATGCTTTCGGCGAGAAGCTTCGTTAGATGAGCAGGTACCGCCGCCGCTACGGCGAATCAAGTTTCAGGCGTACACGTCGACGAACGTGCCGGACAGCCCCAGCGACTGGTTTACCGTATTCAGTGCCTGCTGAGAGGCGGCTAACAGGCCTTTGACCAAGCCCCCTTCGTCGTTCTTTCCCGCCAGAAAATCGCGCACCAGGTTTCCACGGCGCTGCAGGTTCGTCGTGAACTCGCGGCGATCGAGGCTGGTAAAGTCGCCGCGCTGTCGCGCGCTGTAAGAGTCGTCGAAACCGGCTCCCAGGATATTGCCCTCCGTCGCTCCGCCAAAGACGGCTTTCAGGGCGGCTTCCAGCGGTGCGCGGAACGAGGCGGCGTTGGCACCCTGGCCGACAAACGTCGAATCCGAGAACAAGCGATTCAATTTTTCGAAGACCGCGTTCGTTGCGTCCGCGATCTCGTAGCTGCGCCGCCGCGAGATACCGCGAGACACGGCCTCGGGATCGACGCGTCCCTCGGGAATGTTCAGGGCCGCAAACAGGCCCGTACCATTGCTATCGATTTCCAGCACGGATGTGGCGTCGTTCGCCTCGATCAGTACCTGTTGTGCGGCGCTATCGAACGTCGCGACAACGCCTGCACCCGAACTGTTAATCTTGTCGAGCACCGTCGACAGGCTGTCGTTGGCGACGTCGATGGCGACTTGCTGCCCGTTGACGAGGATCTCTCCCGACTGCACCGTTGAGAACGCGGCAACGTTTTCGAAGCTCTGGATGGTCTCGGGGTCGATACCGTCGACAACGTTCAGGCTGTCGAGTTTGGTGGCCGCCAGGAAGTTCGACGTATCGTTCGCCAGGTCGATCATTCCCGCGGAGCCCAGCGTGTTGTGAACAAACTCGACGCGTTCGGTCAGCGCATTGAACTCGGCGGTTACGCCGGCGGTCGACTGGTTGATACGATTGACGACGTCGTTCAGCGTATCGCTCGTCAGCACGCTGATGCTCTCACCGTTCAGATCGAAGCCGCCGTCGACGACGGCCGGCGATCCGAACTGCAGATTCGGGTTCTGATTGCGAATGCCACCCAGGGGCAGGTCGGGGTTCACCACTGATCCAATGTTATTGAAAACACTAATCGTTGTTGTATCCGACTTGACCAGGCTGCCGGCACCCAGCGTGAAATACAGCCCGTTGCCGATATCGTATGGCTGGTCTATCGCGTCATTCTTGTTGATCGAGTAGGTCACAAAGTCACCGAGTGAATCCGTAACGCGAATAGTGAGATTGTCCGAGCCGTGCGTGCCATTCTTTCGCGACTCGAAAGTGTATGTCCCGCTCGGGGCCGCAGGATCGTACTCTCCGCCGATCGTCAGCTGGGCGGTCGAGCTGTTCGGCGGCCACTCAGGTCCGAAAGGCGAAAAAGAAGTCGGCGATGCATTGATCTCGTCGGCCGAATTCAGTGTCGCCGCCGTGTTGGTCATGTCGAGACCCAGCGGCGACGTCGATCGCGCGTCCGGAAGATCGAGTTTGAACCGCGTATTGATGTTGGAAAGTTCGGCCAGTCGTTCGACGGCCTTGAACAGGTTCAGGAGCTCGGTTCGCGCACGCAGGAAATCGCTGTGCGCCTCCGGGCTGATGGAGGAGAACTGGGCCGTACCCTGGCTGGAGCCGGGCTGGCTCACGCTGGTGGAGCGCACAATATTCTGAATTGTCTGTATGACCGACATCACCATCCCTGTTTGATGAAGGCGCTATGATTCATTGCTATCGGCAGGGCTGGAATTTACTTGAGGCCTTTCGCCGGACGGGCGGACCGGCTCACCCCGTTCCTGCAGTCGCGGCAAAATGTGATGCAGCTCACTGATTCAGGATTATGTTGCTGTTTTCCCGCGGCAGTTAGACGCAAGCCCTTGAATCCTTAAGGCAAAAATGAGCTCATTGCGCAACGAATCCCAGGCAGTGAATTTCGACGGCAGAATGATTCTGCCAGTGAGCCTAGATACAGACAATGAAGTCTTCGGAGTTGCAGACCGTTCGCAGGGCTGCGCGGCACTCGAACGGGTGCCGTGCGTTATTTCTGTGCCTGCTCGCAGCCTGGTCATCGGCGAATGCGGCGACGGTTCGCGACAATTTCGAGACACGCAGCTGGAGCAACAACGACGGCACCGTCAACTGGAGCGGGGACTGGATCGAGGTCGACGGCGACTCGACCCCACCCAGCCCGACCAGCGGCAATGCCCTGATCACCAACGGTGGCGAGCTGCGTCTCGACGATCGGCCCGACACGGGCGGCGACCCCGGCGTCGCGCGTCAGGCGAATCTCGCCGGCGCGACGGTCGCAACGCTGAGATTCCAGTGGCGAACCTCCAACCAGATCGAGTCCAGCGATTCCGTTGTAGTCGAGGTTTCCGCCAACGGCGGCGGCACCTGGACAGAACTCGAAGACTTCACCGGCCTCGATGGCGGGGAGTCGGGAACGAACAGCTACGACATCACGCCGTATGCGACCGCGACGACGCAGGTGCGACTGAGGGTCAACGCAAATTACGGCGGCAACAACGAGTATTTCTACGTCGAGTTCATCGAAATCGATTACCAGGTCGTGCTGAGCGGCACCAACCTGTCGATCAGCCAGACCGACACGCCGGACCCGGTAAACGTGGCGAACAATGTCAGCTACACGCTGAGTGTGGCGAACGCGGGGCCCGACAACGCGACCGGGGTTACCGTCATCGACACACTGCCGGCCGGCGTAACGTTCCAGTCAGCGTCCGCGACCCAGGGCGTCTGTTCACAGTCCGCGGGTACCGTTACCTGCCTGCTCGGGGCACTCACGAGCGGCGCCAACGCGACCATCAATATCGTCGTAACGGCGCCATTCGTACCGGGCACGATAACCAACAGCGCGACAGTGAGCGGTTCCGAGGTCGATCCCGTGCCTGCCAACAACTCGAGCTCCGAGAACACGGTCGTGCAAAACCTCAACGTGAACCAGCTGTGCTACCTGGTTGCCGATTCGGGCGGTGGCAACGGCGGTAACGATTTGTTCACCCGTATCGATACCGCCGATTTCAATCCGGCCACGAATGAAACCAACATCGGCAGCGGCACCGGTACCAACACCATAGAAGCGATCGCGTTCAACTCGGCGACCGGCGTCGTCTATGCGGCCAACGCCAATCGCCTGGGGGTCCTCAACCTGACGACCGGCGTGTTCCAGGGACGACCGCAGACTTTCGGCACGGGCAGTGGAACGCTGGGCAATATCGGCTTCAGTGACGTCGACGGTCTCGCCTATGATTCAACAACCGGTGTGCTGTACGGCGCACACGCGCGCAGTGGCACCGATGTCCTCATCCAGATCGACATGACAACCGGGGCCCACGTTCCCAATGCGTTCGGCGCGGGCGTCGACTACGTACCCATCCCGCCGATAGCCGGCAACACGATTACCGACGACATAGCGATCGACCCGACCACGGGAATCATGTACGCCTCGGTGAACAGCGGCGGCAGCAGCGACCGCCTGATCCGCATCAACAAGCTCACCGGCCTGACCACGGATGTGGCCCTGATCACGGTGCCCGACATCGAGGGTCTCGGTACCGACGCCAGCGGACAGCTGTGGGGAACCAGCGGCACGCAGGGCATCCTTTACGAGATCAACAAGGTGACGGGCGTCGGCTCGAACGGCCGGCCAATTAACAACGGCAGCGACTACGAAGCGGTCGACTGCTTCGCCCTTTCGCCGAGCGTGATTGCCGATCTCAACGTGGGCAAGACGGTCGACGATGCGACGCCTGCCGAAGGTGGAACCGTAAACTACTCGATTACCGTAAGGAATGCCGGTCCGGGTCCGGCGACGGTGGTGCAGATCATGGACCTATTGCCCGCCGGCGTTACGTTTGTGTCAGCGACGCCGACGCAGGGAACCTACGATTCGGTAAGCGGCGACTGGTACGTCGGAACCATACCGGTCGGCGCAACCGTTACGCTGGTGCTGCGGGCGCTCGTCGATGCGGGAACCGGCGGTACGACGATCAGCAACACGGCGAGCGTCGACTTCCTGAGCCAGAACGATCCGAACGCGGCAAACGATGTGGCGACAGCGGATATCAGTCCTATGGGAATGCCCAACCTGACCGTGGTCAAAGCCGTGACCACCCTCGAGGATCCGATCAGCGGCACGGTCAGTCCCAAAGCGATACCCGGAGCGACGCTGCGCTACCTGATAGTGATCACGAATTCCGGCTCGGGCGAGGTCGATGCCGATACGCTCGTCGTCACCGATCCGTTGCCGGCCAACATGCTGTTGCGCGTCGCCGACTTCGATGGCTCGACGGCGGGTCCCGTGCAGTTCAACGACGGCGCGACGGCGAGTGGTCTGAGCTATAGCTTCGTGGCGCTCGGCGATCCCGGCGACGACGTGGCGTTCTCGGACGACGGCGGCGTGACCTTCGACTATGTGCCGACGGCCGACGCCAATGGCGTGGATACTGCTGTCAACGCGATCCGCATCAATCCCAAGGGCACCTTCGATGCCAGCACCGGCAGCGGCGACCCAAGCCTGCAACTCGCGTTCAAGATGATCGTGGAGTAAGGATAAGGAACTTCGCCAGTCCAGCCGGGCCCCACAACTAAAGAAATTCCGCAAACCGCCGACACCTCCGCTACCAGGAACGTTTTCTTATTTTTGGAGATGGACGTATGGCTGTGGATTGGGCCGCATCGCATGGTGACTATTTCAAGCTGGTCGAATCGCTCGCCAGGGACCTGAACAGGAACGATGTCAAGCTGCCGTCGTTTCCGGACGTCGTCATTCGTGTCAGGACGGCACTCGATAATCCCGATACGACCAGCGTCGATCTCGCAAACATCCTGAGTGTGGAGGCGGTTCTGGCTTCGCGAATACTGATACTTGCGAACTCTTCCTATCACAACCCGGTGGGGATGAGGATCGAAAGCCTGGAGGCGGCGGTGGGCCGAATAGGGTTTCAGAAGGTACGCGCCGCCGCTATCGCCTTTGCCGTCGAACAGCTGCATGTTGGCGAGGGCCTCGAGCCGCTGAAGAACGAGCTGAGGGCGACCTGGTCGGCCGGCATGCGTCTCGCGGCAATGGCCGAAGTCGTCGCCCGTCACTGCACCAGGCTCGACGCCGATAGCGCGTTCATCGCCGGTCTCCTGCACCGCATCGGCGTCCTGTACCTCTTTACCAAGTACCACGACTACCCCGACCTGCTGCAGGACGCGGAAACCCGCGAAGCGCTGATCGAGGAATGGGCAGCACCGATCGGCGAGAGCATCGTCGCCAACTGGAAGTTCTCCAAAGAGATCCAGGCGACGCTGAACCCCGATGAAGTCGAGACGACGCACCGTCGCACGCAGCCGAATCTTGCCGATATCGTGACCACGTCCAAGAAGGTTCTGGCCGGCGACGGCGAGGACTGGCACGATACCGACGAAGCGAAGCGCCTGCAGCTGACCGACGAGCAGCTTCCGGCGATCATGGAGTCGTATCAGCAAAAGCTGGACTCGCTGGCTTCCGCCGTTCGCTAACTTCGCGGTAGACTGCCCGGACTCATCCAGACAGGGGCGCGCTCTACCGTGATTTTACTCCGCATCATCCTTATCCCTGGTCTTCTTCTGCTCGCTGCATGCGTCAGTCACGAAGGCGTTTACGAGCCCGCTTGCGTCGCCTACGAAGGCGACAGGCTGGAACTCAAACGCGGTCGTTTCGAATGGCGGCGCTTCACCGACGAGCGGCGCGTCGACGCAGACGGCCGTGCGCTTACGCCTTTTCCGGGATTTCCCAGGTCGGGCACCTACCGCGAGACGGACGGACGACTGGAACTGCTCGACGATGACCAGGTTCGCCTGGACGACTGGTTTATCGTGGAGCTTGCCGACCAGCGTTTCCTGCTGACGGCAAAGCAGCGTGATGCGTTTCTGGAAAGCGGCACGCTGCCGGAATGCGCCCTCCGACTTGCAGGCGCCGGTTCCCGCTAGCCGGAATATTTCCGAAACTGAGAACCAGCGCTCGCAATTCAGCGCGATGTCGCTGATTTGCGACGACGCATGCCCTGTTTCTGCCGGCGTTTTTCTGCAAAGCTGAAAAACCGAAAGAAACGCTATTCAGGTGATCGAATGCGCGCGCCCATCAAGAGTCTCGCAGCACTGATCCTCGGCTCGATGCTGCTCACGTCAGCAGCGGCCGAAGACACTGTCACGATCAGCTACCAGGAACCGCTGCAGCAGCTGCAGCTCGGGTCCGCGCGATCGGCGGACAATCAGAAGCCCGCGGCCACGACCGTGTCGTCAATGCGCTTCGATGCGTTCGGCCGCCGATTCGAAATCGACCTCGAGAAGAATCGCAGCCTGCTGGGGAGTGAGCCGCGAGCGCGATTCGGCGATCGCTTCGAGGTCTACCGGGGCGAGATCGTCGGCGTTGCGGACTCGTGGGCGCGTATCGTTATCGCCGACGGCCAGCCACAGGGCATGCTCTGGGACGGTGTCGAGCTCTGGGCAATCGAGGTCTCCAGCGATGCTTCGTCCGGGGTCGGGCAACCCTACATGTATCGCCTCGGCGACCTGCAGATACCGGATGGCATGCTCGCGTGTTCGGACGTCGGTCCTGCAAAGACCGCCGGCGACCTGGCCAAGGCGGTGATGTCGGACATCACCGTAAGCGCGGCGCAAGGGCCGGGCGCGACGCAGCAGATCGATATCGCGGTGATCGCCGATTTCGAGTTCACCAGCAACAAGGGTGCGAATACCGACGCGGAACTGATCACGCGTATGAACAACGTCGACGGTATCTTCAGCATGCAGCTCGGCGTGCAGCTCAACGTCAGCCGAATCGACTCTTTCTCATCGAATGACGACCCGTTCACCGACCAGCTGGATTCCGGCACACTGCTCGACGAGTTGACGGCATATCGTGACGCGACTCCGGCGCAGCGCGCCAGCGGCCTTTCGCATCTTTTCACCGGCCGCAACCTCGACACAACCACGGTCGGTATCGCCTATACGGGTGCCCTGTGCAGTCGGCGATTCGGCGCGGGCCTGACACAGGGAACTCACACCGTCACCACGGACAGCCTGATCGCAGCTCACGAGCTCGGCCACAACTTCGGAGCGCCACACGATGGCACCAGCGGCTCGGCCTGTGAGTCCGAGACCGGCGATTTCCTCATGGCGCCGCGCGTCAACGGCGTCGACGAATTTTCATCCTGCAGCATCACGCAAATGCAGGACGACGTGAACCGGGCATCGTGTGTCACCTTGCTGCCGGGCACCGACGTCGCTCTGCTCGGCGGAGGACAGTCGGGTGCATTGCTGTTGGGCGATACGGCAACCGTAACGTTTGACGCGAACAGTGTCGGTACGGATACGGCCGACAGCGTTAACGTCGACGTGACGATACCGGCGGGCGTGGCGCTGGAATCCGTCTCCGCCACGGCAGGTAGCTGCACCACCGGCGCGGGTACGGCGAGCTGTGCGCTTGGCGCCATCGCGGCGGGGTCCGGGGCAACCGTTACGATTTCGGCCACCCCCTCGTCGTCCGGCACGACCAGTTTCGTTGCCAACATGACAGCGGCAAACGACGCGAACAGCAACAACAACCAGGCGTCAGTGCAGGTCAGGGTCGACCCGGCGGTCGACCTGGTGTCGACGGCCGCCGCGACGGTGCAAATAGCACTCAATGGCAGCACGACTATTCGGCCGACCGTTGAAAACCGTTCGTCGATCGCGGCGACGAACGTCTCCCTGTCAATCACGCCTGACGCCGGTATTGCCATCGATTCAGCTAGCTGGCCGGCCGGCTCCTGCAGCATCACCGACAATGTTGCCAGCTGCCAGGCAGGCAGTGTCGCCGCGCAGTCGACCGTTCAGCTGCAAATCGGCGTAACGGGCACTACGGAGGGAAGCCGTTCCTACACGATGAGCGTCGATGCGGCCGAGGCCGATCGCAATGTCACCAATAACGATGCCAGCGGTCAGCTTACCGTCGGCACCGTGACACCCGTTCCTCCGGCGGCCAATGACGACAGCGGCGGTGGCTCAATCGGCTGGCTGTCCCTGTTGTTCCTGGTGTTCACCGTACTCCTGACAAAATACAGGCGGACGGGAAGCCCGGTCGCGCAATAACAGGAGGCAGGAAGATGATCATCATTCCCGGAGAGAAGTTTCACGTCGTCATGCGCCGTAACTACGAGAGCCAGGTACAGCGGCATTTCATCAACTTCCTGGCGATCACCGATGGCAAGGGCTACCAGCTGGACATCAACGAGTTCGGCACACGGCGCTGATCTCCGGGCCAAATCGGCGCTCAGGCCGTTCGGGGCCGGTCGGGCGTTCCTTCCGGGTGGCCGAGCAGGGTCTTGCAGAGCGCAATCCAGGCCGGGCTCAGCATCAGGCTGATCGCGATCACGGCAACGATCAGACGGTAGTCTTCGTCCGGCACCAACCCCTCGGTATGCGCGAGCGCGGCAAGAATGAAACTGAATTCGCCGATTTGTGACAGCAGCGCACCCGCGTAGCCGGCACGACGCCAGGATGAGCCGAGCAGCCTCAGGATCGCGGCATTCAGGATCGTGTTGAGGATCACGATCAGGACGACGAGCACCGTCACGTGCAACAGGTTGTTGCGAACGAACTCGATGTCGATCAGCATGCCGACCGAAACGAAGAACGCGGCCACAAACACCACCCGAAAAGGCTCCAGGCTCTCGTGCACCCAGTCGGTTTCGCGCGCCGAGCTGACGACCAGCCCGGCCACGAACGCGCCAAGCGCCGTGGACAGGCCCAGTTCGCCGGAAACGAGCGCCAGGCTCAGGCACAGGAGCAGCGCAGCGAAAACCTGCAATTCATGATCTGACGTCAGCTTCCTGGCAAATGGCAGCTTGATGTGGTCGCGGGTAAACACCCATGCTGCAATGCCGATTAACAGGATCGCACCGATGAGTTGTGCGATTAGCTCGCTGTTACTGACGTCGCTACCGCCCAGCATGTTCACGGTAATAATCATCGGCACCAGCGCCATGTCCTGTGCGAGAAGCACCACGAGCACGTTTTGACCCGTCTGTGTGTTGAGCTCGTTCCAGTCCTTCAAAAGCTTAAGCACGACAGCGGTACTGCTCAGGCTGATGACGAAGCCCAGTATCAGGATTTTCGACCACGACCAGTCGAGGTACAGCGCAATCAGCCAGACGGCCGCAACGGTAATGCCTACCTGCAGGAGCACGCCGAAGATGGCGAGCCGCCAGCGACTCAGCAGGCTGTGGGGTGAGGCTTCCATGCCGACGAAGAACAGCAGCACGATCAGGCCGATGCCGCCAATACGGCCGATGAGGTCCGGATCTTCGAGCAGGCCGAGTCCGTAGGGTCCGATCAGCAAGCCTGCAATGAGGTAGCCCACGATCTGTGGTTGTCGCAGCGCGCGCATGACAAACCCGATGAGCAGGATGGCAAGTATGACGCCGACAATGACCGGCAGGGCTGGATCGATATGCATGGGCGGCAGTATATAGCCATGCAACGCGGACGTTTCGGTTTCGAAGGACTTGCGAAGAGCAACGTGCCCCGGGCTTTTCCCGGCTTTCCGGATAAGCAGGCTGTCCCTGCTTATCCACCAGGGTGGGAATGTCGACGTTTCCCTCTTAGACTTGGCGCTGTTCACCAACAAGCCGGGAATCGCAACGTGTTTTCGAAGTCACCTCCTGTATCGTTTATCATCTGTATCGCACTCGTGCTTTCAGCATCCATGACCAACGCCGACGCAAAGGACAAGCCAGGCCACGACGAACTGCTCGCCCTGTTCGCCGACTGGCGCGAGTTTGAATCACCGCCGTTGCTCCATGGTGCGCCGGACTACACGGCGGACCGGTTTGCCGCGCGGCGGAGTGGCTTCATGGCTTTGCGGGAGCGACTGCAGTCCTTCGAGATCGATGGCTGGCCGGTGCCACAGCAGGTCGACTGGCACCTGGTACGAGCCGAGATGAACGGCTACGACTTCAACGAACGCGTCCTCAAGCCCTGGGCGAGAGATCCCGCGTTCTATAACTCCGTCTGGATGTATCGAAGCGACGTCCCCGCCCACGAAGGACCGACGCATCATGCGCTGATCGAAGTCTGGCAATACGATTTCCCCCTGAGCACGACGGAGGAGGAGCGGCTTGCGGCCGAGCTGTCCGTCATCCCGCCGTTGATGAAACAGGCGATGGGCAACCTGACCGGCAATGCCCGAGACCTGTGGATCGCCGGCATACGCGACATCCGCCAGCAGCGTTCCGGGCTCGATGAAATCGAAGCCCTGGCCGGTGGCGACGCGAGCGCCGACCTGAAGGGCGCAATCCGGGCGGCGAAGATCTCCACCGACGAGTTGATCGCGTGGCTGGAGGCCGAGGAGGAATCGAAGACCGGCCCGTCGGGCATCGGCAAGGACAACTACAGCTGGTATCAGCAGAATGTGCACCTGGTGCCGTTGACCTGGGAGGACGAAGTCCGGCTGCTTCGGCGCGAGCTGGCCCGTGCCTGGTCCTCGCTGAAACTCGAGGAACAGCGCAATCGCGGCCTGCCGCCCATGCGGGCTGCCAGCACGCCCGCGGAATACGACGCGAAAGCGAACGCCGCCGTCGACCGCATCATGAGCTTCCTCGAGGACCGGCAAATCGTCACCGTCGCCGACTACATGGAGCCGGCGCTTAGTGAGCGGCTGGGATCGTTCGTACCGGCGGAAAAGCGCAACTTCTTCTGGATTACCGCCCACTACGATCCGGCGCCGCTTTTCACGCACTTCTGGCACTGGTTCGAGCTGGCACGCATGGACCGGGAGCCACACGCGAGCCCTGTTCGCCAGGGCGCGCTGCTATACAATATTTTCGACAGTCGTAACGAAGGCACCGCGACCGGCGTCGAGGAAATGTTCATGCACGCGGGCCTGTACGATGACAGTCCACGTTCGCGCGAACTCGTCTGGATACTTCTTGCGCAGCGTGCGGCGCGGGGGCTTGGCTCCCTGTATGCGCATGCCAATGAAATGACGATGCAGGAGGCGGGCTCCGTACACATGGACTGGACGCCGCGCGGCTGGATGAAGACGGAGAAGGAGCTGCTGATATTCGAGCAGCACCTGTACCTGCGACAGCCCGGCTACGGAACCAGCTATGTGACCGGCAAGTATCTCCTCGAGCAGACGCTCGCCGACTATGCGAAACAGCTGGAGCAGCGTGGCGAGGAGTTCCATCTGAAACTGTTCTTTGACCGCCTCAACCGGATAGACAGTATTCCGATCTCGCTTGGCCGCTGGGAAATGACGGGCCTTGACGACATGCTAAGATTGAACGGTACCTGAGCCTGCTGTCTGCCGGCGGCGACGCTTGCCGGCACAATATAATTCTATAAGGGGGTGCATCTTGATTCAGTTCCAACTCAACGGCAAAACCGTAAAGTCCGACAGCGCGCCCGACACACCGCTCCTGTGGGTGATCCGGGACGAACTCAAGCTCAAGGGCACCAAGTTCGGTTGCGGCATTGCGCAGTGCGGTGCGTGCACCATTCATGTCGACGGCGCAGCCACTCGCTCCTGCGTGCTGCCATTAAGCGCCGTGGAGACGAAGAGCGTCACGACAATCGAAGGCCTCGCGTCGCCAGAGGGCAAGGCGCTGCAGGCCGCATGGGTGGAAGAGCAGGTGCCGCAATGCGGTTACTGCCAGTCGGGCCAGATCATGCAGGCCGCCGAGCTCCTCGCGGGAAACGCGTCCCCGAGCGATGACGACATCAATGCAGCCATGAACGGGAACCTGTGTCGCTGCATGGCATACACGCGGATCAAAAAGGCAATCAAGAGCGCCGCCAACGGCGGGGAGGTCTGATCATGGCAATTGCGAAACAGGCTCCGCTGGTCAGCCGCCGTACGTTCCTTGCCGGCACGGTCGGCACCACGCTGGTGATGGGTATCGGCAGCATCCTTCCCGGTTGCAGCCGCGAACAAGCTGCCAGTGACCTGGCGACGCTGGGTGCCAGCAAGCATTTTTCGCCCACGGTCTGGTTTGAGATCGATGGCACAGGCAGTGTGCTGATCAATATTGCCAAGGCGGAGATGGGCCAACACGTCGGAACCGCGCTCGCACGGGTGGTCGCGGACGAGCTGGGCGCCGACTGGAGCCGCGTATCGATCAAGCACGTCGACAGCGATCCGAAATGGGGCTACATGGTTACGGGCGGCTCGTGGTCGGTCTTCACGACCTTCGCGATGCTGTCGCAGGCCGGCGCCGCCGGACGGACCGTGCTGATCGAGGAAGGCGCGAATATGCTCGGCGTCGAGGCAGACCAGTGCAAGGCACAGGGCGGCAATGTCATTGCCGGCAGCAAGCAGGTTTCGTTTGCCGATATCGTCGCGAAAGCCGACGTCAGCCGGACGTTCACCGACGAAGAGCTCGCCGCGATGCCTGTAAAGCCTGCGAGCGAGCGATTGCTGGTCGGCAAGGAAACGAAGGCGCTGGACATACCCGAAAAGTCCGTCGGCACCGCCGTCTACGGTCTCGATACCGAGCTGCCCGACATGGTGTACGCGCATCCGCTGATTCCGCCGACACGTTATGGCAGCAGCATCAAGGCGATCAATGACACTGCCGCGAAGGACATTCCGGGATACATACGCACCCTTCAACTCGACGATCCGAGCGAGATCGTGCAGGGCTGGGCGCTGGTGATCGCCGAGAATTTTCCGGCCGCGATGAAAGCGGCCGACGCCGTCGAAGTCGATTGGGCCGCCGGTCCTACGGCAGCCGTCACCGAGTCAGATATCCTGGCAGAGGGCCGGAAGCTGACGGCCGACTCCGGGAGCGGCGTCCTTGTCGTCAACGACGGCGACGTCGAGGCCGCGCGAGCAGCTGCCGCGAAAACGCACACGGCGACGTACACGACGAGCACCGCGCTGCACTTCACGCTGGAACCGCAGAATGCGCTGGTCGAATTCGTTGACGGCGTATTTCATATCCACTCGGGCAACCAGTGGCAATCGCTGATTCTGTCCTACCTTGCAAAGGCGCTTGAGGTCGAGGAAACCAGCATCGTCATTCACCAGTACTACCTGGGCGGCGGCTTCGGTCGCAGGCTGTTCGGCGATCAGATGATTCCGGCCGCGCTTGCGGCGCGCGAACTCGGTCGTCCGGTAAAGCTGATCTTTCAACGAGCGGAAGACAGCCGCTTCGACTGTGTGCGCTCGCCCTCCGTAGCGAAGTTCGATGCTTCATTCGATGCCGACGGTGCATTGAGCAGCGTCGAACACGCGGCGGCCGCAGGCTGGCCGACACTGGCGATGGCGCCGGGCTTCCTTGCGGATGGCGTCGATAGCAACGGCAAGTTCGATACGTTTTCGATCAGTGGCGCCGACCACTGGTACACGCTGCCGAGTCATCGCGTCCGGGCCATCAACAACGATCTTGCGCAACGGACGTTCCTGCCGGGGTGGCTTCGTGCCGTTGGCCCGGGCTGGATAGGCTGGGGCGTCGAGAGCTTCATGGACGAGCTCGCGGCGATGACAGGCGAAGATCCGGTCGAGTTCCGCCTGAAGCGCCTGGACGCGGCCGGCAAGAATGCCGGCACCTCACCGAACTCGGTTGGCGGGGCGGCGCGACTCGCCGCGGCGCTGCGGGATGTTGCGAAACGCTCCGGCTGGGGCCGGCAACTGCCCGCCGGCGAAGGGATGGGGGTCGCCGTCAGTCACGGCCAGGAACGCAACATGCCGACATGGACCGCCTGCGTCGCACAGGTCGCCGTCGATGCCGACACGAAGGCAGTTACCGTCAAAAAGATCTGGCAGACGATCGACTGCGGCACCGTGGTACACCCGGATGGCGCGATGGCGCAGGCCGAAGGCGCGACCCTGTGGGGCCTGAGCCTTGCGCTACACGAGGGCACCGCATTCGAGGCCGGCCAGGTGAAGGATCGGAACCTCGATACCTACCAGCCACTTCGCATGGCGGACGTGCCGGAACTCGATATCCGATTCATGGAGAGCACGGAGTTCCCGACCGGCCTCGGGGAGCCGCCATTGATCGCTGTGCCGCCGGCCGTAGGCAATGCGATTTTCGCGGCCACCGGTACGCGGGTACGGGATCTGCCGATACGGCTGTAACGGTTCGATCGGCGCGCAAGGGCCGTCAGGCGATGCGTTGTTCGGCGTCGTGCTTCAGGCGCATCACGCGTCCGCGGCTGACGTGCAGCAGGTCGCTGATCTTCAGTACGAAAGAATCCTCGTACTTGTCGAGCCGGCCGTCGGCGTAGGCGATCTGCCACAGCAGCGCGACGATACGCGCCTTCTCGTCCTCGTCGAGGTGCTCATGCAGCAATTTCGTGAATTCGTACGCGGACACCGAGTCGTCGGCTTTCTCATGAGCGGCATTCAGCAACTGTGCGGCATCCTCGGCGGGCAGCCTGAAGTGCTTCTGCAGTAACTCGAGGACGCGGTCGAATTCGCTCTCGTCGAATACGTCATCGGCGCGGGCGACATCGAGCATGAGTACCGCCGTTGCCATACGGAGCGCAGAATCGCGATCCTCGCCGTCGTCGGCGTCGGGCGCCGAGATTACTTCTACTACCTGGTCGATAAATCGTCTGATCATTGTCTGCCCTGGAAATGGCTGCTCCTGAACCTATGATCGAAGTAACGCGCGGAAGTTTCAAGCCGCAAAACCCTGTAGTATCCGCAAACAGCAAATTCAGCCGGGAAACAGTCACTCATGCAATACACTGCCATCACGCTCGTCAAGCGACCCACCCTTACCATCACGCCGGATCTCTTCGAGGTTGTGAAGCTGGAAACGCCGAAACTCGCAGACGGACAATTCCTGGTGAAGCAGACACACATGTCGCTAGACCCGGCCATGAAAGGCTGGATGATGGAGGACCGAAACAGTTACATACCGCCGGTTGAGCTGGGCGACGTCATGCGCTCGAGCGGCGTCGGCGAAGTCGTGGAGTCCAGGAATCCAGGTTTCGCGGTCGGCGACCGCGTGGTGGGCATGATGGGCTGGACCGAGTACGCCGTCAGCAACGGTACGGGCCTGCAGAAGCTGCCCGAGGGCATTCCCGCCGAAGCCGTACTCTGCGTGCTCTCGCTGCCCGGACTGACCGCGTACCAGGGGCTGATGAACATTGCGAGGCCGAAGAGCGGCGAAACGCTTGTGGTCTCGGGCGCCGCGGGCTCAGTGGGCTCGATGGTCGGGCAGATCGCGAAAGCGGAGGGTCTGCGCGTCGTCGGCACGGCAGGCACCGAAGAGAAATGTCGCTGGCTCGAAGACGAACTCGGTTTCGACAAGGCCATCAACTACAAGTCGGACGATCTCGCAAAACAAATCAAAGACGCGACCCCGGACGGTGTGGATATCTATTTCGAGAATACCGGCGGCCCCGTGCAGCACATCACCTTCGCTCGCATGAACGCACACGGACGTATCGTTGTCTGCGGCATGATTGCCGACTACAACACCGACAAGCCGTCGCCGGGTCCCAACTGGATCAACATGATTCGCCGGCGTCTCACGGTCACCGGCTTCGCGATGCCCGATCACTGGGGAGAGGTGCCCGCGATGACCGAGAAACTGCTGGCCTATTTCACGGCCGGCAAACTCAAGTATCGGGCGCACAAACTTCAGGGGCTCGAAAGCGCAATCGAAGGTATCAACCTCCTGTTCACCGGCGGCAACACCGGCAAGCTGATGGTCGAACTGTAGCGACGGCCACCTCGTGTGCCCAATCGGTCTCAGTTCAGCGTGTCAGACTCCGTGCGGCGTACCGGGAGCCCGGGAGTTCGCGCCGGGGTGCAACTTCACAACGAATTGAATCGGCCTCAGGACCCGTTGACCCGCTCACTGAGGTGATCGATCACGGTGTTGATCACCTTGAGGCGCGTGTGCTGCTTGTCGTTGCCCTCGACGAGAATCCACGGTGCCTTCTTCGTGCTCGTAAACTGGATGACGTCCTGGGCATATAGCTCGTAGGCATCCCACTGTTCGCGGTTACGCCAGTCTTCGTCGGTCAGCTTCCAGTGCTTGTACGGCGACTTCTCCCGTTCCTTGAACCTGGCGAGCTGCTCGTCCTTGCTGATGTGCAGCCAGAATTTCAGTAACAGGATGCCGTGATCGACGATCTGATGTTCGAAATCGTTGATCTCGTTGTACGCCCGCCGCCACTCGTTTTCCGTCGCGAAACCTTCCGCCCGCTCGACGAGCACGCGGCCGTACCAGCTGCGGTCGAATACGGTGACGTAGCCCGCACGCGGCAACTTGCGCCAGAATCGCCACAAGTAATGGTGCGCTCTCTCTTCGTCGGTCGGTGCCGCAAACTGATGCACCCGGGTCTTGCGGGCATCCAGGCTCCAGACGGTACGTCGGATCGCTCCGCCCTTGCCGCTCGCATCCGGCCCTTCGAAGACCAGCACCGTCGAGACGCCCTTGTTGAAAGCCTTTCGTCCAAGCTCGCCCAGGCGCGCCTGGGCTTTTCCAATCTTCTTCTTGTACTCGCGCTTCGGTACGTTCAGCGTCTGATCCAGCGTATCGAACACGGTCGACTGGGAAGCCGGGACCGGATCGGCCGCCGGCGCCGCGGCGGCGGACGACGCTTGCTGTTCGTGACCATCGAGGTGTCGCGCCAATTCGGCGGCTACAATTTCGCCGATCCTGAGATGACGATAGTTGGGGTCGACCCCCTCGACGATATTCCAGGGAGCGCTGCCGCGATTGGTTCGGGTAATGATCTGTTCGCCGGCGGCAATAAAGTCATCGTAGTGCTCATGGTTGCGGCGGTCATCCTCGGTCACCATGTAGCTTTGCAGCGGGTCCGCAGAAAGCTCGGCGAAGCGTTTCTCCTGCTGCCCCTTGCTGAGGTGCATCCAGAACTTGAGGATTAGCGCGCCGTCGTCGGCCAGTTCGTTCTCGAAGCGGATGATCTCGGCAAGCCGCCGGTCGAATTCGAGTTCACCCCCGCTGCCGTAAACCCTGTTCAGCAGGGGTCGCGAGTAACGGCCGCTGAGATACAGGCCGATACGGCCCTTCGGCGGCATGTCGCGCCAGTAGCGCCAGAAGCGTGGCCTGGCACGCTCCTCTTCGGTCGGTGCCTGGTAACCGATGGAACGCAGGAACCGCGGATCCATCCAGGTATTCAGCATGTTGATGGTCGACCCCTTGCCGGCTCCGTCAACGCCGGCGAAGTCGATCAGCACGGGAAACCGGGCGAGCTCGAGAGTCCGATACTGCAGCGTCAGCAGCCGCGCACGCAGCTCACGCTGCCGCGCCTTGAATTCGGTCTTGTTGACCTTCTGACCGAGTTCGGCGGTATCAAACATCTTCTTTTTCCCAGGCTGTTGAACAGGTAGGCAATCTCGGCATCAGCGTATTGTACCGTGCTATTTTCGCGCGGGCGTATCCGGATAAACCGCGGGGAAGCCGAACTCCGGGGGCCGGGACAGTGCCGAAGCGAGATTTGTCGCATCCCAGACAGGCACGTAGCTCAGCACTCACAGTGGCTCACTGGGAATTTCGAGATAGGTTTTGGCGATTGCTGGTACAGTTGGCGGCATGCGATTCGGAACAAAAAACTATTCGGCCGGGGGCTTCTATGACGAGCTGATCGATGCCGAGGGCAATGCGCGACCTCATGCCCGGCTGCTCGCCGAGTACTTCAGCGAGATGCAACCGCAGGAACTCGTTGAGCGCCAGCATGCGGTCGACAGCACCATCGTCGACATGGGCATCAGTTTCACGATCTATTCGCAGGGCGACAATATCGACCGCGCCTGGCCGCTGGACATCATTCCGCGGGCAATGCCCGGCTCCGAATGGGACCATGTCGAGCGCGGGCTGATCCAGCGGCTTAAGGCGCTGAACCTGTTCATCGATGATCTCTACAACGAGCGACGCATTCTGAAGGACAAGATCGTTCCTGCAGAGCTGATCGACAGCTCAAAGAACTACCTCGAGCCCTGTCGCGGCGTAAGGCCGAAGCACGGTGTCTGGGCGCACATTTGCGGTTCCGACCTCGTGCGAGACGGTGACGGCACCATCTACGTGCTGGAGGACAACCTTCGCGTACCCTCGGGCGTGTCCTACATGCTCGAGAATCGCAACGTTATCAAGCGCGTGTTCCCGTCGATCTTTCGCAATCACCGCGTCCGACCGGTCAGTGAGTATCCGTCCTCGTTGAGCAAGATGCTGCGCTCCATTGCATCGGACGACATCGATGGCAGGCCCGAGATCGTCGTCCTGACGCCCGGTATCTTTAACTCGGCGTACTTCGAACACAGTTACCTGGCCCGTACCATGGGCGTCGAACTCGTCGAGGGCAGCGATCTGGTCGTCGGCGATGACGACTGCGTCTATATGCGCACGATCGACGGCCTGAAACGCGTCGACACTATCTACCGCAGGATCGACGACACCTTCATCGATCCCGAGGCCTTCCGGCCCGACTCGATGCTGGGTGTGCCCGGCGTCATGCGCGCGTGGCGTGCCGGTAACGTCGCGCTCGCCAATGCACCGGGCTCCGGCGTCGCCGACGACAAGGTGATCTATTCCTACGTACCCGAAATCATTCGCTACTACATGGATGAGGATGCGATCCTGCCAAACGTGCCGACCTGGCGCTGCTCCGATAGCAAACAGCTCGATCACGTACTCAAGAACATAGCCGATCTTGTCGTCAAGCCGGCGAACGAGTCCGGCGGCTACGGCATGCTGGTCGGACCGCATGCGAGCAAGGCCGAGCATGAGAAGTTTCGTGGGCTGCTAAAGGCCGATCCGCGAAATTACATCGCCCAACCGACGCTGGCGTTGTCGACGGCACCGACGCTTTGCGGAGAGACACTGGAGCCGCGGCACCTGGACCTGCGACCATTCATCCTGCAGGGAAGCAACATTTCGGTCACGGCCGGCGGATTGACCCGTGTCGCCATGGTCGAGGGCTCACTGGTCGTGAACTCGTCCCAGGGCGGCGGCAGCAAAGACACCTGGATCATCGAGGACAGCGACTGATGTTGTCGAGGGCGGCAGAGCGTATCTACTGGACCGGCCGCTATCTCGAGCGCGCCGAGAACACGGCGCGTATCGTGCAGCAGTATTCTCACCTGTTGCTCGACCTGCCGGATGAGGTCGGTGTCGAATGGGGCGAGCTGGTCGACATATTCGGCGCGACGGACGCGTTCAAGGAAGCGGACACACGAAACCAGGATGCAGCCATCCGTAATTTCCTGCTGGCCAATTCCGATAGCGGTACCTCACTGCTTTACTCCATCAAGATGGCGCGCGACAACATACGAAATGCGCGCGACCTGCTACCGCAGGAAAGCTGGGAAGGTGCCAACGAGTTCTTTCAATATGCGCGCAGGGAGCTTGCCGCCACGACATCGAGCGAGAATCTCTTCGATGTTCTGTCCGAGTGCATCGCTCGTTGCCAACAAATAAACGGCGTACTGATCGGCACGATGAGCCACGACAGCCCCTACTTTTTCCTGACGCTCGGCCAGAGCATCGAAAGGGCCGACATGACCAGCCGCATCATCGACGTGGCGGCCGCCTACCTGCAACAGAACGAGCGCCTGGTGTTGCGCTACGGGTCGACGCTGTGGACCAACGTGCTGAAGTCGGTCAGTGGATTCCAGATGTACCGGCAATACTGTCAACCGGAAGTCGAGGGCCTGATGGTTATCGATTTCCTCCTCAACGACGAGAAGTTTCCGCGTGCCATGCGAGCCTGCATGGAAACTGCGAAGCATACCGCCGAGTGTCTGCCGCGCTCCGGGCATCTGATCCATTCGCTGGAGCGAACCGAAAATGCGCTGCCGTCGCCATTGCCGGACGACCTGGACGGTGCCCAGGTCAGCGATCTTATGGATACCCTGCAGCAAAGGCTCGGCGACGCGCACACGGCCGTCGTGGAAACCTGGTTTCTGCCCGGAGACGATGCTTGAAACGTTTACTCTGCGTCTGCGGACGCGCCGTCTACTTCGACAATCACAGCTGCGGGAACTGCGGCCGGAAGCTCGCGTTCGATCCGGCCACGTTGAAGATGACGGCAGAGGCCGAGATCGGGGATGGTCTTCGTTATTGCAGCAATCGCAAGAGCGCGATCCGCTGCAACTGGCTTGCGTCGCCGAACGCCGGGAAATGCCTGTCCTGTGCAACGAGCCAGACCATCCCGACGCTGTCGAAACGGGAAAACCACGCGCGCTGGCGCAAGCTAGAGCAGGCGAAGCGAAGGCTGATCTATGATCTGCTGCGGCTGGGACTCCCGGTGGACCCGTCTCGGCTGCGATTCGTCTTTAAGGAGGACCGGCGAACGAACCCCGACGTCCGCGACGACCATGTTTCCATCGGCCATGCCGACGGCGTCATTACGATCAACGCTGCCGAGGCGGACGAGGTGTATCGCGAGCAGATGCGCCAGCAGATGAACGAGCCCTATCGGACCCTGCTCGGGCATTTTCGCCACGAATCCGGCCACTACTACTTCAACGTCGTAATCGATGATGAGCTGCGCAACGAGGCGCGCAGGCTGTTCGGAGATGAGTCAGCGTCCTATGATGAGGCGCTGCAGGCCTATTACCAGGCCGGACCCGAGCCCGGATGGGAGGCGCACTTCATTTCCGGCTATGCGAGTTCGCATCCGGCGGAGGACTGGGCCGAATGCTGGGCCCATTACCTGCATATTTGTGCCGTGCTGGAAGCGGCCGATACGACCGGCCTCAGGACAGACACGGACGTGCAGAACTGGCCAACGGAGTTCATCGATCTCGTCATTGCCATTAACGAGATCCTGCGCAGCCTGGGCCTGCCGGATGCCTATCCGTTCGTCATTACGGCGGCGATTGCGGAGAAAATCGAATTCGTGCACAAGGCGGTATCGCGCTTCAATGGTCGACGAGGCGAACCTTCGGCGGCAAGCTGATCGCCGGCAGGCGATCGAACGCGAGCTTGAGATTCTCGGCCCACGCTTCGCGAATCCGGCGAAGGTAGGGATCGTCTTCTTCGTAAACGACGTGCGTGTGCCGGCCCAGGGCGCCCGCGTGATACATCATCAGCTCGATCGGCGGTCCGACGCTGGCATTGCTGCGCATCGTCGAGTCCATGGAGACCAGGCCGCACAGCGCCACCGTTTCCAGCGGCGTATCGAACAGAATGATCCGGTCGAGTATCGGTTTGCCGTACTTCTGCTCGCCGATCTGCAGGAAGGGCGCCAACTTTGTCGGTGATACGCAGTTGCCCTGCGGATAAATGTGAAACAGGGCGTGTGACGCATCGCCGATCTGCCCACCGAAGATGAAGTTGGCGTCCGGCGAGAAACCTTCGGCGCGCTCGTTCTCCGGGTACCTGGCCTGGATATCCCGACTCGTCTCACCGATATAGTCGGCTGCATCGCGCATACGCTCGACGGTCGCGAGGCTCTTCGCCGCGTTCTCACGGATGTCACGATGAAGCCGCGCTACTACGGCCTGCGTTGTGGCGAGATTGCCGGCGCTGAGCAAGGTAAAGAACCGGTCTTTGATCTCGGTAAAGGCATGCATCTTGCTGAAGGTGCCCAGCTGATCGATACCCGCATTCGTCCGGGAATCCGAAACGAACACGAGCCCATCGTTCACACAGGCGGCGAGGCAGTAGGTCATGCGCGGAGCTTAGCCTGACGGAGGGTCCTTGAGAAGAGCAAATCCCCGAACCAGGCCCCTGCGGTCATATGCGAGCGCCGCGTCAACCACCAAGCAGAAGCCGCGTTAGTAAAAGCAGGCAATAGACGCTGGTGACCAGGGAGGTCCGCGATGAAGGCAGGAATAGTGAACATAATCATGGTATCGGCAGCATCGCTGGTACTTGGCGGCTGCAGCACCGTTTCAGTACAGCAGCTCAGCGAGAAATACGACAGGCCGATACTGAGCGCGGCGCAGGCGGCATCGATGATTCGCGTCGAGGTCAGAGAGCTGCAGCCAATGCCTGTCGAAGAGACCGTCGTCGCTTCGATCGACTGAGATGCTCGCGCTGCAGGCGGCCGTGCGGCGGTGCCGACGAAAGCAGCGCCACTTCACGGATCGTGACCCGGGTCCTTCCGTTCGCTGCGAAGGCCGGTAATCTGGCGGGATGCAGTCTGCTAACGAAAGCATCGCAATTCGTAATGGCGAAAGCCACAGGATAGGCGCCAGCAGCTTCGCTGCGCTTAGCCTGCTTGCCGCAAACGCGGGACTGTTGTTGCTTTACGTTGCCCTCGATCTCACGCTGTTCCAGCTGGTGTTCATCTACTGGTGGGAGGCATTGTGGATTGGGCTGTTCAGTGGATTGAAATTGCTGACTGCCTCCCTGTTCGGCAATCCGTACAGAAATCGCTGGGTCGGGTTCTCGAAAGGCGCGAGCTTCTTCATGTCCCTGTTCGCGATCATGAAGTCGAGCGCGGCATTCATGCTTCTGATCCTGTTCACGGGCGTAGCGCTGGTCACCGCGCAGCAGGAACTCACCGGGACGGACGGCAGTGATTTCGTCCGCGAACATCTGAGCGTAATTTTGAAGTGCTCGCTGATTTTTCTGGCAGGGCACGGACTGTCATTCATCGTAAATTTCCTGGTTCTCGGTGAGTTCCGGGAAGCGCGATTCGGCACATTGCTGTGGTTGCCTTTCAAGCGCAGCCTGGCGTTGTTCGTGGCCATCATCGCCTCGCTGACCGCGATCCAGGCCTTCCCGGGGATCCTCAACGACACGAGTTACGCGGCGATTCTGATCACCGTTAAACTGGCGTGGGACTATTTCCTGCATCGCCGGGAACGTGTGTCTTTCTCGACGTCCGGACTCGAACAGGAGCCGCGCGAGTGAATCGTGCACTAAGAACGGTATTGGGCGCCGGGATCATCGTCGGCGTGATTTGGACAGTACTCGCAGCAATGGCGCACGGCGCCGGTGGGCTGGCCGTCTTCGGCCTGTTTCTGTTCGTCTACGCTCTGTATGCGGCGTTCTTCGTGTTCGCCGCCTGGGTCTACTGGAAGCACCCCGGCGAGCGAAAGTTGGCGGGCTGGATCATGGTGCTGCCCATCGTGTTCTGGTTTCTACCCCTAACCGTTCGCTCGATGGCTGGCGGTGTGCTCTCGACGCCGCAATTGATTCAGGCATTGCTCGCCGTGACGGCAGTGGCACTCCTTTTTTGCTGGATAGCCCCGCGAAAAGTCGCGGTCGTCGTTCCCGACTTCCTGCTGCAGAGCCGGTTGTTCAACTGGACGATTATTTTGGCGGTAATTGCAGGATGGTTGTTTTTCGTTGTCGTCCTGCTGTACGTCGCTAACACGAAGAGCCCGTCGACATCCGGTACGGGCGAGGGCCTGGCTCTTGCCATTGTTCTGGCGGCCATCTACCTGGCCTGGCTCGGTGTGGGCTCCTTCGGCGCCGCCACCTGGGCCTGGCTCAGCCTGCGTGGCGGTACAGGCACCGCAACCCGAAAACTCAATATCGCACAGCTCGTTGTCGCTGTACCCGGGGTCCTGATCGGAATTCTCGTTGTCCTGTGGTCCGCGAAATAATTTGGGGTCAGGGCGTCCAGGCGTAGCCGATCTTCATGAACCAGGTGCGATCCGTCGTCGTCAGCTTGCTTAGCTGGTCGTCATCGATGAGCGCATCGGAATAGCCGAGAAAAAACACCGTCTGCGGGTTCAGCTTGTAGGAATACAGAAGCTGTCGCCCCATGCCACGTGATCGCGCGTCCACGGAATCCGTATAGACGTCCGAATTTCGTTCAATGTCCTGGAACTGGGTCGTCAGCCGCAGGAAACTGCGCACGCTGAATTGCCAGGTCAGCCGAAGGTCATGCACAGCGGCGTCGAAAATATCGGCGCCGTCCTTGGTGTCCAGCGTGACCAGATCGGCCTCGTAGCGCAGCAAC